>AXCX01000102.1 GCA_000767215.1 Actinotalea fermentans ATCC 43279 = JCM 9966 = DSM 3133 | reverse complement strand
GGCGGGCGCCGCGCCCTCGGCGGCCTCGGACGACGCCGACGAGTGCCGCGCGATGAGGCCCTCGGCCACGGCGTCGGCCACGACGCGGGTCAGCAGCGCGACGGCGCGGATCGCGTCGTCGTTGCCCGGGATCGCGTAGTCGACCAGGTCGGGGTCGCAGTTGGTGTCGAGGATCGCCACGACGGGGATGCCCAGCTTGCGGGCCTCGTCGACGGCGAGGTGCTCCTTGTTCGTGTCGACGACCCACACGGCGGCCGGCACGCGGGCCATGTCACGGATGCCGCCGAGCGTCTTCGCGAGCTTGTCCTTCTCGCGACGCATGATGAGCAGCTCCTTCTTGGTGAAGCCGCTGCCCGCGACGTCGTCGAAGTCGATCTCCTCGAGCTCCTTGAGGCGCTGGAGACGCTTGTTGACGGTCTGGAAGTTGGTGAGCATGCCACCGAGCCAGCGCTGGTTGACGTAGGGCATGCCCACGCGCGCGGCCTGCTCGGCCACCGGCTCCTGCGCCTGCTTCTTGGTGCCGACGAAGAGCACGGTGCCGCCACGGGCGACCGTCTCGCGCACGAAGGCGTACGCACGGTCGATGTAGGTGACGGTCTGCTGCAGGTCGACGATGTAGATGCCGTTGCGCTCGGTGAAGATGAAGCGCTTCATCTTCGGGTTCCACCGACGGGTCTGGTGCCCGAAGTGCACGCCGCTCTCGAGCAGCTGTCGCATGGTGACGACGGCCATGGTTCCTCCTGGCGCGGCACGGCCGCGCGACGTCTGCGGGCTCAGGTCCCGCGGTTCGGTTGTCGGTCCCGGCCGGGTGGCCGCGACCCCTGGCGCCCTCCGGCACCGACGACCGCACCCGCGTGAGCAGGGACGGACCGCCGTCGGCACCCGTGCCCGACCCTGGGGCCGGACGTGGGAAGGCGCGCGATGTCACCCGGCGAGCCGAGTGCAGCGCACATGCTACCGGACGCGCGGGCCCCCGATGTCGGTCGGCGGTGTGCACAGCGTCCCGGGCTCGCCGGGCGTCCACCGCCCGGACGGCTCGGTCGCCCGCGCGTCGCACGCGGGCAGGAGGCTCCCGTCATGCACCCACCGTCCGTCGTCCGGCGGCCACCGCGCCCGGCACGCGGGCGCACGTCTCGCGTCCTCGTCATCGGGCTGCTCGCCACCGCGTTCCTGGGACCGCTCGGCGCACCCGGGCCGAGCGCCGGGGCTGCGCTTGCCGACGCCGCGTCAGCCGGAGCGGTGTCCGCCGCCCGGGTGCCCATCGAGCCGGTGACCGGCGACGTCGTGCTCCCGGTCGACGGGCCCGTCGTCCGCTTCTTCGTCAGGCCCGCCGAGCGCTGGTCCGCGGGTCACCGGGGCGTCGACCTCCGTGCCGAGCCCGGCGCCGTCGTGCGCAGCCCCGTCGACGGCGTGGTGGAGTTCGCGGGCCCCGTGGCGGGGCGCACGGTCCTGACGGTCGTGCGCGCCGACGGGCTGCGGACCAGCCTGGAACCGCTGTCGGAGGTGGCCGAGGTCGGCACCCCCGTGGCGGCGGGAGACGCCGTCGGCGTCCTCGCAGTCACCGGTGGTCCCGGGGATGCCGGTGGCCACTGCGGCGGCACGCCGTGCCTGCACTGGGGCGTCCGACGGGACGGGGAGTACGTCGATCCGCTCGACCTGCTGGCCAGGGCGACCGTGGTCCTGCTCCCCTGGCCGTGAGGGGACGGCCGGTCACCGCCGACGCCACGTGGGAGTGCCGCAGGGCACTGCCGCCGAACAGGGCGCCTAGATGCGCTCGCTCTCCTGGAGGGCGGTGCGCAGGCGAAGCATCGCCGCGGTGTGCATCTGGGAGATCCGCGACTCGGTCACGCCGAGCACGCGGCCGATCTCGGCGAGCGTCATGCCCTCGTAGTAGTAGAGGACCAGGACGATCTTCTCGCGTTCGCCGAGCCGCTCGATCGCCCGCGCGAGCAGCACCTTCGTCTCGGCGACCTCGACGGTCGCAGCGGGGTCGACGGCGTGGTGGTCCTCGAGCGTGTCCAGGAGGCTCAGGGAGTCCCCGCGCTCGGTGCCGGCGCCCAGGAGCTCGTCCAGTGCGGCCACGTTCACGGTCGACAGCTGGGTGAAGATCGCCCGGAGCTCCCCGACCCCCATCTCGAGCCGGTCGGCGACCTCGTGCTCGGTGGGCTGGCGCCGCAGCTCGGCCTCGAGCTCGGCGTACGCGCGGTCGACGGCGCGCGCCTTCGTCCGCACGGATCGCGGGATCCAGTCGATGGCCCGAAGCTCGTCGATGATCGCGCCGCGGATGCGCGCCGAGGCGTAGGTCTCGAACTTCACGGCCCGCTCGGCGTCGTACTTCTCGATCGCGTCGATCAGTCCGAACATCCCGTACGAGACGAGGTCCGCCTGCTCGACGGTGCTCGGCAGACCCGCGCCGACCCGCCCGGCGACCATGGTGACCAGGGGCGCGTAGTGCAGGATCAGGCGCTCGCGCGCCGTGCGGTCCCCGGACTCCTTGAAGACCGCCCAGAGCGACACGAGGTCCACGGCGTCCTCGCCGGAGCCCTCGACGTGCGGCCGAGGCACCACCGTCGCCGGCTGGCGGACGGCGGCTGCGATCTGCTCCGCGCGCGGTTGGGTCGACATCTTCCTATGCCCTCGGGTGCGCCTGCTGGTATGAGCGGCGCAGCCGCTCAGGCGTGACGTGCGTATACCTCTGTGTCGTCGTCAGTGTCGCATGCCCGAGGATCTCCTGGACGCTACGAAGGTCCGACCCGCCCTGAAGAAGATGCGTCGCCGCGGAGTGCCGCAACGCGTGGGGTGCGATGTCCTCGACGTCGGCCGCGAGCGCAGCCCGGTGCACCAGCGCGCGGACCTGGCGCTGGTCGACGCGCCGACCCCGGACGCCGAGCAGCAGCGCCGCGCCCGAGTCGGCCGTGAC
The DNA here is from genome assembly GCA_000767215.1 of Actinotalea fermentans ATCC 43279 = JCM 9966 = DSM 3133. Classification (GTDB taxonomy): domain Bacteria; phylum Actinomycetota; class Actinomycetes; order Actinomycetales; family Cellulomonadaceae; genus Actinotalea; species Actinotalea fermentans. The sequence goes on along the minus strand of AXCX01000102.1, from coordinate 9,161 downwards.
CAGCCGGTCGCGGGCGCCCTCGAGCCAGGAGTCGAGCGCACGGGCCGCAGGCAGCCCGAACGGGACGACCCGTTCCTTCGCGCCCTTGCCCATCACGCGCAGGAGCCGGGCGGACCGGTCGACGTCGCCGACGTCGACCGCGACCAGCTCGCCCACGCGCACCCCTGTCGCGTACAGCAGCTCCAGCGTGGTCCAGTCACGGACCGCGAGGGGGTCGCCGTCGGCCAGCGCGCCGGCGCGGGCCACCTCGAGCATGCGCGCAGCCGCATCCACGCCGAGCACCTCAGGCAGGTGCGTGCCGGGCTGGGCGGTCACCAGGCGCGCGCTCGGGTCGCGCTCGACGAGGCCCTCCGCGAGCGCCCAGGCGAAGAACGAACGGACCGCCGCGCCGCGGCGCGCGACCGTGGCTCGTGCGAGCTGCTCCCCCACCATGGACGCGAGCCAGGCCCGCAGCAGCGCGAGGTCGACATCGCGCCACCCGCAACCATGGCGCTCCGCGAACGCAAGGAGGTGGCGCAGGTCACCGGCGTAGGCACGCACCGAGTGGGGAGACATCGCACGGTCCAGCTCGAGGTGCGTTGCGAAGGCGGCGACGACCTCGACGCCGGTCATCGCCCCCGCGTCCGCCACCGCTGGGTGCACGGCTCTACCGTGACGTGGTTCCCGTCTCCTCACAAGACGGCACACACAGACTTCACCCGCTCGAGAAAGATCGTTTCGCCCCTCTGACCGACTTATCGGGATCGATCCGGGTTCGCCCGGCGCCAGCCGTGCGCGTCGCGGACCGCCAGGCCGGCGAGCTCGAGCCTGCCGAGCGACGCCCGCACCTCCCGCTCCGACAGGCCGGCCGTGCGCGCCACGGAGCCCTCCGGGGCTGGCCTGCGCAGGGGTAGCGCGTCCAGGGTCCGCCGAAGGACCAGGTCCAGACCGTCGCCGGCGCGCGGGTCGGTGCGTGGTTCGGGTGCCGGCACCGGCTCCACCAGCTCCAGCACCTCCGCGGTGTCGCAGACGCAGACGGCGACGCCGTCGCGCAGGAGGCGATGGCAGCCGGCCGAGGAGGCCGAGGTCACCGGGCCTGGCACCGCCCCGACGGGGCGCAGGAGGCTCGCCGCGTGCCGCGCGGTGCTCAGCGCACCGGAGCGCCAGGCGGCCTCGACGACGACGGTGGCGCCCGAGACGGCCGCGATGAGCCGGTTGCGCTGGAGGAAGCGGACCTTGGCCGGCACGCTGCCCGGGGGTACCTCGGAGACCAGGGCACCTGCGTCCGCCACCGCCCGCAGCAGCTCGGTGTTGCCCGCCGGGTAGAGCCTGTCGACGCCCCCGGCGAGGAAGGCGACCGTCGTCCCGTCGCCCGCGAGCGCGGCCCGGTGCGCCACGGCGTCGATGCCGTACGCCCCGCCGCTCACGACGCACCAGCCCCGCGCCGCCACGCCCGCCGCGATCTCGGCCGTCACGTGCTCGCCGTAGCCGGTGCACGCCCGCGCCCCGACCAGCGCCACGGAACGCCGGAGCGCCGCGCCGAGCGCCTCCCCGGCGAGCGAGCCGCGCACCCACAGGCACATCGGTGCCGAGGATCCGAGGACCTCCAGCCCTCGGGGCCAGCCGGGCGCCTCGGGGACCAGGAGCCGGCCGCCGACGCGCTCGAGCATGCCCAGGTCTCGCGCGGCGTCGAGGTCCGGCAACCGGGTCCGCCACCGCTGTGCCGCTGCGCCCAGAGCTGCCCTGGCCCGTCCGTCCGCCGCCGCGAGGCCGGGCAGCGGCTCGTGCCCGCGCAGCCAGTCCAGGGCCTCCTGCGGACCGAGTGCCGCCACGAGCGCGCCTGCGACGGCGTCGCCCGGTTCGACGAGGCGGCTCCAGGCCGCGCGAGCGATCAGGAGCGCGTCGGTGACCACCCCCGTCACCCGCCGACCCGGCCGCGGGTGCGCAGCAGCAGGGCCTCGCCGACGTCGCCGCCGTCGGGGCTCGTCCCGCCACGCAGGTCGGCGAGCGTCCACGCCAGGCGGAGCACCCGGTCCCGGCCACGCAGGCTGAGGGAGCCCTCGTCGAGGGCACGCTCGAGCTCGGCGTGCACCGCCGTGCGGGGTGTGTGGTCGCGCAGCCAGGCACCGGACACCTCGGCGTTGGTCCGCCACGCGGTGCCGGCCAGCCTCGCCGCGGCGGCCGCTCGCGCCGCCGCGACCCGAGCCGCCACGACGGCCGTCGCCTCGCCGCGCGTCGCGCGCAGGCGGTCGACGCGCGTGACCGGGAGCACCTCGAGCTGCACGTCAACCCGGTCGAGCAGCGGCCCGGACAGCCGCGAGAAGTACCGCCGGCGCGCCATCGGGGTGCAGCTGCACTCGATCCCCTTGCCGACCGAGCGACCGCACGGGCACGGGTTCGCCGCCAGCACGAGCTGGAACCGCGCCGGGAACCGGGCGCTGCCGCCGGCGCGCTGGATGACCAGCTCCCCGTGCTCGAGCGGCTGGCGGAGCGTCTGCAGCACGGCCGAGCTGAACTCGGGAGCCTCGTCGAGGAACAGGACGCCGCGGTGCGCGCGTGAGGCCGCGCCGGGCCGCGGCACCCCCGAGCCACCGCCGACCACTGCCGCCGGCGTGGCGGTGTGGTGCGGGTCCTCGAACGGTGGGCGCCGCAGGAGGCCGTCCGTCGCGCGGAACGTGCCGGCGACCGAGTGCACGGCGGTCACCTCCACGGCCCCGGCCTCGTCGAGATCGGGCAGCAGGCCGGGCAGCCGGGACGCCAGCATCGTCTTCCCGGCACCCGGCGGCCCGACCATGAGCACGTGGTGCCCACCGGCGGCGGCCACCTCGAGCGCCTTCCGTGCCGCCGACTGGCCGACGACGTCGGCCAGGTCCGGGACGGAGTGGGCGGGGCTCTCCGCGACCTCCGCGCGGGCGGGTTCGATGTCCGGCACCTCGACGTCCGCCCCGTACCACGCGGCGACCTGGGCGAGGTGGGCGGCCGCGCGCACCTGTGCGCCCGGCACGAGCCGGGCCTCGGCCTCGTTCCCCGCGGGCACGACGACGCGCGGGTGGCCGGCGGCGACGGCCGCGACGACGGCGGGCAGCACCCCGCGGACCGGTCGCAGCCTGCCGTCGAGGCCCAGCTCCCCGATGTGCACGACGCGCGAGGGCACGTCGCCGTCGCAGGTACCGGCGGCCACGAGGGTCGCCACGGCCACGGCGAGGTCGAAGCTCGACCCCGCCTTGGGCAGCGACGCCGGCGACAGGTTCACCGTGATCCGCCGTTGGGGCCAGGGCAGACCCGAGCTCGTCATCGCCGCCCGCACGCGGTCCCGAGCCTCGGCCAGCGAGGCGTCCGGGAGACCGACGAGGGTGAACCCGGGGATCGACGCAGCGAGGTGCGCCTCCACCTCGACCACGTGCCCCGTGAGCCCGACGAGCGAGACGGCCGTCGTGCGTCCGAGCGCGCCGGTCACTGCACACCCACGAGGTGCTCGACCCGTGCCGCACCGCTGCCCCCGGCCCGCACCGCGAGCACGTCGATCCGTACACCGCGAGGGTGGACCTCGTGGCTCGCCAGCCACTGGCCGGCCAGCCTGCGCAGCCGTCCGAGCTTGGCCGGGGTCACGGCCTCGGCCGGGTGGCCGAACCCGTCCCCCGTGCGCGTCTTGACCTCGACGACGACCAGCACGTCGCCGTCCAGCGCGACGATGTCCAGCTCACCGGAAGGCCCGCGCCAGTTCCTGTCGAGCACCCGCCAACCACGCTCGATGAGGAACGCGGCCGCCACCTTCTCCCCGTACCGCCCCACGGCGTCCTTGGCACGCACCCGGCACCACCTCCGCCGGCGACGATGGTCCCGGCGGGGCGTGCGGTCGTCGTCGGCCCGCGGCGCCTGTGGGCACGCGAGAGCCGGGGGCACCCGGTGGACGAGACCGGGTCAGCGGCGGAAGCCGCCACCCTCCGGGAGGTCGAGCTCCGCCTTCGCGAGCTCCTCGACGTTGACGTCCTTGAACGTGACGACGCGCACGGACTTCACGAACCGCGCCGAGCGGTACACGTCCCAGACCCAGGCGTCGCTGAGCCTCAGCTCGAAGTAGACCTCGCCCGCGGCCGACCGCACCTGGAGGTCGACCTGGTTCGCCAGGTAGAACCGGCGCTCCGTCTCCACGACGTAGGCGAACAGGTTCACGACGTCGCGGTACTCGCGGTACAGCGCGAGCTCCATCTCCGTCTCGTAGTTCTCCAGGTCCTCCGCGCTCACGCGTCCATCATGGCCCATCGCACGTCGCCGTCCGACCCCGCCCCGCTCTCGACGGCGAGCGGGAGTCGCCAGCTGCGCCGGTGCAGGGGCGTCGGGCCGAGGGAGCGCAGGGCCTGCAGGTGCTCCGGTGCGCCGTACCCCTTGTTCTCCGCCCAGCAGTACTCGGGGTGCTCGGCGGCCAGCCCGACCATCAGGGCGTCCCGCTCGCACTTGGCGAGCACGCTCGCCGCCGCCACGGACGCGCAGGTGCGGTCCGCCTTCACCCGCGTGTGCACGACGACGTCGCCGAACGCCGCGTCGTCGAACGCGACGCCGTCGAAACCCCCGTCCGCGGGCAGGCTCACCGTGGGACCGAGCTCGAACAGCTGCGGCTGCCGGGGCGCGCTGAGCCAGTCGTGCGAGCCGTCGAGCAGCACGACGTCGGGCACGACACCCAGACTCGCCAGCGCCCGCCGTCCCGCGAGCCGCAGCGCCGCGACGATGCCCACGGCGTCGATCTCCTGCGGGCTCGCGTGCCCGACGGCGCGGGCCGTGCCCCACCGCCCGAGTGCCGGCAGCAGCCGCTCCCGCGCCAGGGCGCTCAGGAGCTTGGAGTCCGCCACGCCCTTGGGGCACGCCCGCGTGGTGAGGTCCACGGCGACCGCGCCGACGCTCACAGGCCCCGCGAGCGCCCCGCGCCCCACCTCGTCCATGCCGACGACGACGCGGGCACCGGCGCGCAGCAGGGTCCGCTCGTGCCGCAGGTCCGGACGGGGAGGCATCAGCGCCCGCTCACGGGACGTCGGCGAACGTGTCCCCGGGGTTGCGCAGGACCGTCGCACGATCGAGGGGCCACAGCGTCACGAACGCGACGCCGACGACGTTGCGCAGCGGGATGGCGCCGCCGCCCGGCTCGCCCTGGTGGTAGCGGGAGTCGCGGGAGTTCTGCCGGTTGTCGCCCATCACCCACAGACTGTCGGGCGGGACGACGACGGAGAACTCGATCTCGCTGGGCCGGGAGCCCGCGTTGATGTAGGGCTCGTCGATGGGCACGCCGTTCACGATGAGCCGGCCCTGCGGGTCGCAGCACTCGACGGTGTCACCGGGGAGCCCGATCACGCGCTTGATGAGGTGCTCGCCGGCGTCCTGCGGCAGGAGCCCGACGAAGGTCAGCGCGTCGGAGAAGGTGCCGCGCCAGCCGTCCGGCCCGTCCTGCACCGGCTCGAGCCAGCCCCCCGGGTCCTTGAACACGACGATGTCGCCGCGGTGCAGGTCGAGCGGACCCGGCGCGAGCTTGGAGACGAGCACCCGGTCGTTGACCTCGAGGGTCGACTCCATCGACCCCGTGGGGATGAAGAACGACTGGACGAGGAACGTCTTGATGAGCACGGACAGGACCAGCGCGCTCACGACGATGATCGCCGTCTCGCGCAGCCACGACCGCAGCGTGCTCCGTGGCCGGCTGTGCTGGGCGGAGGCCTCGTGGTGGGGCGCGCCGTGGTCGGCCGCCCGGCCCTCGTCCAGGTCCTCGTCGGGCGTCACCGGGTCCACGCCTCCACTGTGCCATGCGGATCGGGCACCGCCGGCATCAGCAGGCCGTCGAGGCGCCGGTCGGTCTCATGCAGGTGCGCCCCGCCCGCGTGACCGCGGGACGGGGCGCACCGTGCGGGTCCAGGACCCGAGCGTGACTAGCGCTTCTCCTTGATCTTGGCCTTCTTGCCGCGGAGCGAGCGCAGGTAGTAGAGCTTCGCGCGCCGCACGTCACCGCGGGTGATGACCTCGATCGAGTCGACGGACGGAGCGTGCAGCGGGAACGTCCGCTCGACGCCGACGCCGAAGCTGATCTTGCGCACCGTGAAGGTCTCGCGGATGCCGCCGCCGTTGCGGGCGATGACGACACCCTGGAACGCCTGGATGCGCGAGCGGTTGCCCTCGACGACCTTGACGTTCACCTTGACGGTGTCGCCCGGCCGGAACGGGGGGATGTCGTCGCGGAGCGATGCCGCGTCGACGGAGTCGAGGATGTTCATGGTCGTCACTTCCCCGCCCTGCCACAGGTCAGGAGCGTCATAGGGGCGGCCGCGGGCGGCCGCCGAGGTCAGATCGAGCGGGTGCGTACCGGGCCGGGTCCGCCTCCCCTGTGGCAGAGGCGCGGCCGACGCACACCGGCGGACCAGTCTGCCACATCAGCAGCGCCCGGCTCGACACGCCGAGCGACACCGGGCACCGACGGCACCGGCTCCCCCGCGAGATCCGCTACGGCTCCTGCGCCGGCCCCTGCGGCTCGACGAGCGCCTCCAGCACCGCGCGGTCGTGCCGGTCGAGCGACTCCGGCCCGAGCGCGGCGAGCAGGTCGGGGCGGCGCACGGCCGTGCGCTCGAGCGCCTGGTCGCGGCGCCAGCGGGCGATCCGCGCGTGGTGCCCGGACAGGAGCACCTCGGGCGCGACCAGACCGCGCCACTCGACGGGGCGCGTGTAGACGGGGTACTCCAGCAGTCCCGAGGCGCCGTGGGACTCCTCCGTGAGCGACTCGGGGTTGCCCAGCACCCCGGGCAGCAGCCGCGCCACCGCCTCGACGACGACGAGCGCCGCGACCTCGCCGCCGTTGAGCACGTAGTCGCCGATGGAGATCTCGGTCACCGCCACGCCGCGGTCGCGGTAGTGCTCGGCGACCCGCGCGTCGATCCCCTCGTAGCGGCCGCACGCGAGCACCAGGTGCGCCCGCTCGGCCAGCCGCTCGGCGGTGCGCTGGGTGAACACCTCGCCCGACGGCGTCGGCACGAGCAGCTCGACGCCGCCGTCCGCGGGCCCGGGGGCGCCGGCCGGCGCGAGGAGCTCGTCGAGGGCGGCCCCCCAGACGTCGGGCCGCATGACCATGCCCGCGCCTCCGCCGAGCGGGGTGTCGTCGACCGTCCGGTGCCGGTCGCTCGTCCAGTCCCGCAGGTCGTGCACGCGCACGTCCAGCAGCCCGGCCTCCCGCGCCTTGCCGACCAGGGACAGCTCGAGCGGGGCGAGGTAGTCCGGGAAGATCGTGACGACGTCGACGCGCACGCCTCAGCCCTCGCCCGGCTGCGCCGGCTCGTCGAGCAGTGCCGCGTCGGCGTCGGCGGCCAGCAGGCCGGCCGGCGGGTCGACGACCACGCGCCCCCCGGCGACGTCGACCACCGGCACGATGGCGAGGACGAAGGGCACGAGCGTGCGCGAGCCGTCCGGCTCGCGCACCACCAGCGCGTCCTGCGCGGGCAGGTGCTCGAGGCCGACGACCTCCCCCACCGGCGAGCCGTCCGGGCGCTCGGCCCGCAGCCCCACGAGCTCGTGGGGGTACCACGCGTCGTCCTCGTCGGACGCCGGCGTGTCGACGACGAGCTCGACACCGCGCAGGGCCTCGGCGCCCGTGCGGTCGGCCACCTCGGCGAAGGCGACGAACCACCGGCCCGACTGCACGCGCGTGCGCACGACCGTGAGCGGGCCCGCGGCTGCGGGCTCGGTCGCGAGGACCGCCCCCACGGCCAGGCGCTCCTCGGGCGTCTCCGTGCGCAGGTCCAGGGCGACCTCGCCCTTGAGACCGTGGGCCCGGCCGATCGTGGCCACCGTCAGCTGCATGGGTTCTCCTCACCTGGGGCCGGACGCGACCGTGGCCCGGCCCCAGGGTAGGGGCCGGGCCACGGGTGCGGCTCGTGCCAGTGCTGCGCGGGCGCACGGCCCGCGCGTCGGTCAGTGCCGGTCGCCGTCCACGACGTCGACCCGGACGGGCGTGGACGACAGCGCGCCCATCACCGTCCGGAGCGCGCGGGCGGTCCGACCGCCGCGCCCGATGACGCGCCCGAGGTCCTCCGGGTGCACGCGCACCTGGAGCAGGTGCCCGCGGCGCAGCGTCCGCGAGGTGACCCGCACGTCGTCCGGGTGGTCGACGATCCCGCGGACGAGGTGGTCGAGCGCGTCGCCGAGCATCAGGCCTGCTCCTCCGTGGCCTCCGGGGCCTCGGCGGCCTCGTCGGCGACGGGCTCGTCAGCCGGCGCCTCGGCGGCCTTGGCCTTGGCCTCGGACGCCTTCGCCTTGGCCTTCTCCGCGGCGTCCGCGGCGGCCTTGATGGCGGCGGCGGTGTCGGGAGCGGCGCCCTTGACCTTCAGGGTGCCCTCGGCGCCCGGCAGGCCCTTGAACTTCTGCCAGTCGCCGGTGATCTTGAGGAGCGCGAGGACCTGCTCGGTCGGCCGCGCGCCGACACCCAGCCAGTACTGCGCCCGCTCGGAGTCGACGACGATGAGCGACGGCTCCTCGGTCGGGTGGTACTTGCCGATCTCCTCGATGACGCGACCGTCGCGCTTGGTGCGCGAGTCCGCGACGACGATGCGGTAGAACGGCGCCCGGATCTTGCCGAAGCGCTTCAGACGGATCTTGACGGCCACTGTGGTGGTCTCTCCTGGTTCACGACGGGAGGTCCGCCGCACGCGATCCCGTGGGGATGGGCGCGTGGGAGGTCCGAGGACGCGACGACCGCCGGGTAGAGGGACCGACGACATCGGGTACAGCCCGCCATTGTGCCAGACGTGGCGCCCCGTGCTGTACCGGACGCCGTGGCCGCCGGGATCAGGGAGACGGCTGCGGGAGCTCCGGGCACTCGACCCGCGGGTTGAGGCCCACGTAGTTGAGCGGACCGGCCACCACCGTCACGGCGACCGTCGCCACGGTGGCGCAGTTGCCCGGCGACGAGCCGAAGTAGCCGCGCTGGCCGGCCGCCAGCGCGCCGATGAGGAGCCAGAGGACCAGGACGACGGACGCGACGCGCATGTCCTCGAGCGTACGGACACGGCCGCCATCCGCATCCGGAGGCGCTCTCAGCCCGCCGAGGCGCCGGCCAGCGCGTGCGCGAGGCGGTCCGCGGCGTCGCCGATCCGGTGGCCCAGCGCGGGCGCGGGCAGGTCCGGCGAGTCCTGCGCACCGCCGCCCACGAGGACGCG
>AXCX01000011.1 GCA_000767215.1 Actinotalea fermentans ATCC 43279 = JCM 9966 = DSM 3133 | reverse complement strand
GCCCCCGCCGGTCGGTGCTCTCGTCGGTCCGCGCGTCCGCGGCCGGCCCGCTTGGCGGCGGCCTGACTCGAAGGAGAGCAGCATGAGACCAGCACGTGGAGCGGACCTGCGGGCCCGGCCGGGCGGGCGTCGGCGCCACTGGGCGGCCGTGCTCGTCACGGCGGCCATGGCCCTGACGGCCGGCGCCCTGTCGCTGGCCACGGCGCCGGCGGCGTCGGCGGCGACGATCGACCCGAACGCGACGTACGTGCTGCTCAACCGGGGCAGCGGCAAGGCCCTCGACGTGTACAACCTCGCGACCAACGACGGCGCCCGGATCACCCAGTGGAGCCGCAACGACGGCGCGCAGCAGCAGTGGCAGTTCGTCGACTCGGGCAACGGCAACTACCGGATCCGCTCGGTGCTGTCCGGCAAGGTGCTCGACGTCTACAACTGGTCGACGGCCAACGGGGGCGCCATCGTCCAGTACACCGACTACAACCAGGCGAACCAGCAGTTCCGCGTGCAGGACAACGGGAACGACTACGTGACCTTCATCAGCCGCCACTCGGGCAAGGCGATCGAGGTCCAGGGGGCCTCGACGGCCGACGGCGCGAACGTCGTGCAGTACACGAGCTGGGGCGGCGCGAACCAGCAGTGGCAGCTCGTGCGGGTCGACGGCGGGACCACACCGACGCCGACGCCGACACCGACGCCGACGCCGACGGACCCGGCGTCGTGCGCCCTGCCCGGCACGTACCGCTGGTCGTCGAGCGGCGTGCTCGCGAACCCGCGCTCTGGCTGGGCCTCCCTGAAGGACTTCACCGTCGCTCCGTACAACGGCCAGCAGCTCGTCTACGCGACGACGCACGACTTCGGCACCTCGTGGGGGTCGATGAACTTCGGGCTCTTCAGCTCCTGGAACCAGATGAGCTCGGCGAGCCAGAACGCGATGCCGTTCAGCGCCGTCGCGCCGACGCTCTTCTACTTCGCACCGAAGAGCGTGTGGGTGCTCGCCTACCAGTGGGGCGGGCCGGCGTTCTCCTACCGGACCTCGACCAACCCCGCGAACGTGAACAGCTGGTCAGCGCCGCAGACGCTGTTCTCCGGCAGCATCTCGAACTCCTCGACCGGACCGATCGACCAGGCGCTGATCGGCGACGGCCAGAACATGTACCTGTTCTTCGCCGGTGACAACGGCCGGATCTACCGGGCGAGCATGCCGATCGGGAACTTCCCCGGCAGCTTCGGGTCGAGCTCGACCGTCGTCATGAGCGACTCGACGAACAACCTGTTCGAGGCCGTCCAGGTCTACAAGCTCCAGGGGCAGACCACGTACCTCATGATCGTCGAGGCCATCGGCTCCCAGGGGCGGTACTTCCGCTCGTTCACGGCCACCAGCCTCAGCGGCAGCTGGACGCCGCAGGCGACCAGCGAGTCCAACCCGTTCGCGGGCAAGGCGAACAGCGGCGCGACCTGGACGAACGACATCAGCCACGGCGAGCTGCTGCGGGTGAGCGCCGACCAGACGATGACGGTCGACCCCTGCAACCTCCAGCTCCTCTACCAGGGCCGCAGCCCGAGCTCGGGTGGCGACTACGGCCTGCTGCCGTACCGCCCGGGCCTGCTGACGCTCCAGCGGTAGCCGGCCACCGGGCGGGGGACGCGAGGCGCGCGCCCGCGTTCCCCGGCCCCGCGGTCGCGATGGCCGGAGGTTCCGGCCGGGCCGTCAGGGCGCCACGTCGGACGACGGCGGTTCGGTGCGGGTGCGCCGGCGGCGGTACATGTCCTGGTCGGCCAGCTCGAGGAGCTCGGGAAACGACGCGGCGTCGGCGAGCGCCGTCGCCAGACCGACCGTGACGTCCCCGCTCCACCAGTCGCGCCGGGCACGCCCGTCGGCGGCGACCGCGGCGACGACGCGGTCGTGCAGGGCGTCGGCGTCGGCGTCGGAGCCCACGCCGAGGACGACGAACTCGTCGCCACCCCAGCGCACGACGACGTCCTCCGAGCGCACGGCCACGCGCAGCGCGCGGGCGGTGTCGCGGAGGACCTCGTCGCCGAACTCGTGGCCGTAGTCGTCGTTGGCCCGCTTGAGCCCTCGCACGTCCAGGAACCAGACGCACACGGGTACGCCGCTCCGGTGTGCGCGGCCCCAGATGTCGGGGACCCGCGCGGTCAGTCCCTGCCGGCTGAGCAGGTCGGTGAGCGGGTCGGTCGTGCCGCGACGGGCGATCTCCGCCTCGGCCTCGGCGAGCTCACGCAGCAGCCGCAGACGCAGGGCGAGCAGCACGCCACCGAGCGTGATGGCCGCCGCGAAGGCGACGAGCCAGTCGCCCCGGTCTGCCTGCTGCTGGTCGGCCATCGCGAGGGCGGTGAGCGCGAAGATCAGCCCGCTCGAGGTCAGGTAGGGGAGCCAGGCGAACGACAGCGGCGCGTAGGCGGTGACGCCGATGAGCACGTACGTGAGGTCGGTCGCGTCGTGCTCCACGACGTACACGCGCAGGAGGTAGGCCATCACGATCGTGATCGACCCGCAGAAGAGCCACGGCGTGGCGCCGGCTGGCAGACGCGGATGGCGGAGCGCCCGGCCGAGGAGGGCCATGAAGACCGCCGTCCCGAGGAGTCCCGCGAAGTCGCCGGGGGGTGTCGACGGTGGCACCGCCATGTTCACGAGGGCGAAGAGGACGACGACGGTGCCCACCCACGTGAGCGTCCGGGGCGCGTCGCGCTGGGCGATACGCATGGCGAAGGCGTGGAACTCGGCCTGCGAGAGCTCGCCCATGATCGACCCTCCTGATCGAGGATTCGTCGGCGCGGCGGGGCCCGTCCAGTATCGCGCGAGTGTTTCGCCCGGGTGAACACCCGCTGTGAGCGCGGACGTTCGACGCGCGCGGTGATGTCTCGTGCAGGAATGGTGCAGAGCTCGGGCAGGTGCGCCGCGATGTGGGTCGCGCGTTGCGCGACGGCGTCAGACTCGCGCAGTGACTGCCAGCGCGTCACCGAACGCACCGTCCTCGGCGGCCTCCGCACAGGAGCGTCGGGCCGTCGGTGTCGCTCGGTCTGCGCGGCGGCTGTGCTGGGTGTGGATCGTGCCGCTGTGTGCGATGACCGCGGCGTGGGCCTCCGTCCTGTTCCTCACGGCAGGGTTCGCCGCCGAGGCGTTCGAGACGGACTTCACCGGCCGACCTGTGGCGATCGCGGTGGGTGCGCCGTCTGCGCTCTTCGCGCTCACCACCACGCTCGGGCTCGTCGTGGCCACGGCCGGAGGGCGGACGCTCGCGACCAGGGTGCCTCGCCTGCGCGCGGGCGCGGCGGCGGGTATCGCCGTACTGGCCGGCGGGATGGTCGCGGTGGGTGCGGTTGTCGTCCTGGGGGTCGTCGTCGGCTGACCGCTCGGACGCCGGCCCTTGGCCCCCTCGAGGTGCAGTCGTATGACCTCCTCCGTAGCGTCGGGAGTCCACGTGGGGAGGAGCAGCGATGGCGCGGCGCGAGGGCGCGAGCGAGCGCGGTGATCACATGACGGGCATGTACCTGCGGTTCGCCGCGATGATCCTGACGGCGATCGTCGTCATGTACGCGGTGATGTTCGTCGGCTCATGGCAGTGGAGCGACGTCCGGTTCAGTCAGAGCCGGGTGTTCATGGCCGTGACCATGGGCGGCACGATGGGCCTGGTCATGCTCGGCTGGATGCTGAACATGTACAAGAACGCGAAGGCGAACGTCGCCATCGTCGCCGTGAGCGTCCTGCTGCTGGGGGGCGGTATCGCGCTCGACCGGAGCCAGGTGACGGTCGACGACACCGCATTCATGAGCGCGATGATCCCGCACCACTCCCTCGCGATCACCCGTTCCGAGCGTGCGCAGATCGAGGACGTCCGCGTGTGCCGGCTCGCCGTCGGGATCATCGAGGCGCAGCAGCGCGAGATCGCGCAGATGGACTGGCTGATCAAGGACATTCGCGCGAACGGCCCGGCGACGACGGCGGCGGACGCCGCCGCGCGGGCCGTCCCGGACGTCCGGGGCACCTCGTTGCGCACCTGTCCGCGCGACTGACGGACGCCGCGGCGCGGTCGCCGCGTCCCCTCGTCGCTGCGAGGATCCGGGGGTGAGCGAACGGGAGCGCGCCGGGGGCGGCCGCGTGCGCGACGTCGTCGTCCGGGTACGCGCCCGGGTCGGGCTGCTGTGGGCGCGCCGCGGCGAGCTGCGCGAGCCGGACTCGCGGGCCGCCGTCGTCATCGGGCTCGTGCTGGTCGTCACCGGCGTCGTGGTGTTCTTCGCGGTCCTGCACACGGTGTCGGACGGCGACGGGCTGGCCGAGGCCGACCGTCCGGTGCTGCGCACGCTCGTCGCGGCCCGGGGCGCGCCGGTGACGGCGGTGCTCACGGCCGTGTCGCTGGTCACCGGGCCGAGCGTGCTGCCGGTCGTCGTGCTCGTCGCCGCCGCGGGCTGGGGGCTCGTGACGCGCTCCTGGTGGCAGCCGACCCTCCTGGCCGGCGGGATGGTCGCCTCGACCGTGCTCTCTCTGACGGCCAAGGCGGTGGTGGCGCGGCCGAGGCCACCGCTGGACACCATGTCCGTGCCGGGTTCGGAGTCCACGTACTCGTTCCCCTCGGGACACACGGTCGGCACCGCGACGTTCCTGCTGGTCGTGGGGTACCTGCTGTGGATCCGGCGGCCCGCGGTGCGCTCGCTCGTGTGGTGGGTCGTGGTCGCCGTGCTCGGCATCGCGCTGGTGGCCGGCAGCCGCCTCTACCTCGGCTACCACTTCGTCACGGACGTGGCTGCCGGCGCGGCCGTCGGTCTGGCGGTGCTCGGCGGCGTCGTCGTGGTCGACCGCCGACGCGCGGTGCGGGCGGCGCGCCTCACGAGGGCACCCGGCACCGGCGGCGACGCGGGCGCAGAACCGGCGGGGTGAGCGCGTCCGGGTGGTCGCCGGGCCCTTGACAAGAATCCTTGTCAAGGATGGACTGAGGGCATGCAGGACGTCGACGTCATCGAGAGCCCGGCCGCGGCCGCGGTCGCGCTCGACCCCATCCGGTCCCGGCTCCTGGGCGAGCTGGGCGTCCCGGCGTCCGCGGCGACGCTCGCCGCGCGGGTCGGGCTCCCGCGCCAGAAGGTCAACTACCACCTGCGGATGCTCGAGGCGCACGGCCTGGTCGAGCTCTCCGAGGAGCGCCGGCACGGCGGGCTCACGGAACGGGTCGTCCGCGCGTCGGCGGCCTCCTACGTGGTCTCGCCGGCCGCGATCAGCGCGGCGTGCGCGGACCCGGGCCACCAGGCCGACCGGCTCTCTGCCGGGTACCTCGTCGCCCTCGCCGGCCGGCTCGTCCGTGAGGTCGGTGCGCTGGTCCGGCGGGCGGCCGAACCGGGGGAGCGCGTGCCCACCTTCACCGTCGACACCGTCATCGGCTTCCGGTCGGCCGCCGACCGCGCGGCCTTTGCCGAGGAGGCGACGGCCGCTGTGCTGGATCTTGCCGCCCGCTACCACCACGACGACGGCGAGCCGTACCGGCTCGTCGTCGCCGCCCACCCCCGACCCGAGGAGAGCGCATGAGCACGACGACCCCGTCCGTCCCGTACCGGCTCGAGTTCGCCGTCGAGGTCCCGGGAACGCCCGAGCAGGTGTGGCAGGCCCTCGCCACGGCGGCAGGCATGAGCGCCTGGTTCCTGCCCGCCGAGCTGGAGGAGCGCGAGGGCGGCGCCCTGCACTTCTCCATGGGGCCCGACATGGGCTCGGACGGGCACGTCACCGCCTGGGAGCCTCCGCATCGCCTCGTCTACCAGGAGGACTGGGCGGCCCTCATGGGCCAGGACGCGGACGCGCTCAGCCCTCTGACCTCGGAGTTCGTCGTCGAGGCGCAGTCCGGCGGCACCTGCGTGGTGCGGGTGACCAGCAGCGGGTTCGGGACCGGTGCCTCCTGGGAGGCGGAGTGGTGGGACGACATGGGTGCCAGCTGGGTGCCCCAGTTCGACAAGCTGCGGCTCTACCTGGCGCACTTCGTCGGCCAGCGGGCAACAACGATGGAGGCGGTCGCCACGCACTCGGTCACCGCTGAGCAGCTCTGGTCGGCAGTGCGCGAGGAGCTCTCCCTGGGCGCGCAGGGTGCACCGGTGAAGCTGCGAGGTACGACGGGCGTCGTGGAGCGGATCGGAGAGCGCGACGCGCTCGTCCGCCTGATGGGCCCGGTGCCCGGCCTCCTGCAGGCGACCGTGCACGCCATGGGCGACGCCGAGGCCATGGCCTTCGTCAGCGCGTACCTCTTCGCGCCCGACGCCGCGGACTACGTCCGGCGCGAGGAGCCGGCCTGGCAGGCGTGGTTGAGCGGCCTCGCCCTCCCCGAGTGACCGCACCCGCGGTCAGGGCACGATCACGACCTTGCCGGCGCTGTGGCCAGACTCGACCAGGGCCAGCGCTTCCGCGGCGCGGTCGAGCGGGTAGGTCGCGACGACGTTCGGGCTGACCAGCCCGTAGCCGACCACGCCGGTGATCTTCTCCAGGACGCCTTCCGTGCGGACCCGCCCGGAGCCGCCGAGCTCCCGGGCCGTCGCCGGGTCCGCCGCCGAGACGAGGTGGCTCGGGTCCTTCAGCAACGGCGCCAGGGCGCGCAGGGCGTCTCCGCCGACGAGGTCGGCGAGCAGGTCGATCCCGTCCGGCGCGACCGCGCGGACGCGGTCCGCGGCGCCCGGCCCGGAGGCCACGAACGTCGCCCCGGTGGACTCGACGAGCTCGCGCTTGGCATCCGACGCGACCCCGACCGCCTGGAACCTGTGCACCTTCGCGATCTGCAGCGCCATGAGCCCGACGCCGCCCCCGGCGCCGAGGACCAGCAGCGTCTGGCCCGGCTCGATCTCCACCTGGTGGGTCAGGTCGTAGGCCGTCGTGGCGGCCACGGGGATCGTCGCGGCGTCCGTGAACGGCACGTCCGCGGGCTTGGCGACGCTCGCCGCGGCGTCGAGCACCGTGTGCTCGGCGAACGCGCCGAGCCCGCGAGCCGGGGTGCCGAGCACCTCGTCTCCCACGGCGAACCCCTCGACGCCCTCGCCGACGGCCGTCACCACGCCCGCCGCCTCGAGGCCCATCGCGACCGGCAGCGCGCCGTCGGTCCCGAACGCACCCCGGCGCCGCTTCCAGTCGGCCGGGTTCACGCCCGCGGCGCGGACGGCGATCGCGATCTCTCCCGGACCCGGCACCGGAGCCGCGCGCTCGGTGAGCTGCTGGTGCTCCGGTCCGCCGAAGGCGGTGAAGACGAAGACCTTGGACATGGCGTTCCTTCCGGTTCAGGCGGTGGGCGCCGCGGCGGGCACGGACAGCGGTTCGACGGCGTCGGGCCGGCCGCCGGGACGGCCCACCTCGGCGCGACGTCGCAGCAGGCGCATCGCGTTCGCGATCACCACCAGCACCGACGCCTCGTGCACGAGCATGCCGATCGCCATCGTGACACCTCCGGCGAAGACCCCGGCGAGCAGGACCAGGACGGTGAGCAGCGCGATCGCGATGTTCTGCCGCATGACGCGCACGGTCCGCCGGGCCAGCGACACGGCCTGCGGGAGCGAGCGCAGGTCGTCGCGCATGAGCGCGATGTCGGCCGTCTCGATCGCCACCGCGGTGCCGGCGGCGCCCATCGCCACGCCGATGTCGGCGGCGGCGAGCGCCGGGGCGTCGTTCACCCCGTCGCCGACCATCGCGACGACGTGCCCGGCGGCCCGCAGCTCGGCCACCGCGGCCAGCTTGTCCTCGGGCAGCAGCTGGGCACGGACGTCGTCGACGCCGACCTGTGCGGCGACGGCCTCGGCGACCGCCCGCGCGTCGCCGGTGAGCATGACCACCCTGCGCACGCCGGCCGCGTGCAGCCGGTCGACCATCTCCCGGGCGTCGGGCCGGACGCGGTCGGCCACGGCGACCACGCCGATCACCCGGCCGTCGAGCGTGACCACCATCGGCGTGCGGCCGGCCGCGGCGAGCCGGTCGACCACCGTGGCCGCGCCGTCGTCGGCGATGCCCTCCGCGGACAGCATCGGCAGGTTGCCCACGCTGACCCGACGGCCGTCGAGGGTGGCGATGATCCCCTTGCCCGGCACGGGCTCGGTGTGGGTGGGCAGGCCGACGACGGCCAGCCCCTCGGCGGCGGCGGCGTCGACGATCGGCCGGGCGAGCGGGTGCTCGGAGCCGGCCTCGGCGCGCGCGGCCCAGCCCAGCACGTCGGCCTGTGTGAGCGCAGGATCCAGCGCGACGACGTCGGTCAGCTGCGGCCGGCCCTGCGTGAGCGTGCCGGTCTTGTCGAGGGCGACGGCGGAGATCCGCGCCGACGTCTCCAGGTACTCCCCGCCCTTGATGAGGATGCCGTCCTTGGCGCCGCGCCCGATGCCGGCGACGATCGCCACCGGGATCGAGATCACCAGGGCGCCCGGGCAGCCGATGACCAGCAGGGTCAGCGCCAGCACCACGTCGCGGGTGAGCAGGCCCGTGACCAGGGCGAGCGCGATGATCCCCGGGGTGTACCAACGGGAGAACCGCTCCAGGAACGTCTGCGTGCGGGCCCGGGCGTCCTGCGCCTCCTCCACGCGGTGGATGATCCGGGCGAGGGTCGTGTCGGCGCCGACGCCGGTGGCGCGCACCTGGAGGAACCCGCCCGCCGAGACGGTGCCGGCGAAGACGCGGTCGCCCGCCACCTTCTCCACCGGGATGGACTCCCCGGTGATGGACGCCTCGTCGAGCGCGCCCGTCCCACCGACGACGACGCCGTCGACGGGCACCTTGGCGCCGTTCTTCACGAGCACCGTCTCGCCGATGGCGACGGCCGCGGCGGCGACCTCGACCTGGGCGCCGTCCCGCAGCACGATCGCGGTGTCCGGCGCCACGGCGACGAGCTCGGCGAGCGCGGACCGGGTCCTGTTGACCGTGGCGGCCTCGAGCGCGTGCCCGACGGCGAACAGGACGGTCACCGCGGCGGCCTCCCAGTACTCGCCGATGACCAGGGCGCCGATGGTCGCGATCGACACCAGCAGCTCGATCGACACCATCCGCAGGGCCAGGGACCGCACCGCCCGGACGACGATGCGGTACCCGGCCAGCACGGCGGCGGCCGCCATGGCGCCGTCGGACGCGCGGAGCAGTCCCGCGCCGTCGGCGGCCCCGCCGGCCTCGTGGCCTCCCGTGAACGGGTTGGCGCCCGCCGCGAACGAGAGCGCGGCGGCGCCGGCGACGAGCAGCGCCGCGCCGGCGGGGATCGCCCACGGGCTGCGGAGGTGGCGTCGGTGGTTCACGGCCCGCTCCTCAGAACGCCGAGTGGGTGGCCTGATAGCCGGCCTTGCCGATGGCGGCGACGATGTCGTCGGTCGTGACCAGGGTGGCGTCGTGGTCGACCTCGACGCGGCCGGAGGCGAACTTCACGGCGACGTCCTGCACGCCGGGCAGGCGGCCGACCTGCTTCTCGATCTTGGTGACGCACGAGGGGCAGCTGAAGCCCTCGGCGCGGAAGACCGAGTGGGTGATGGCGGGGGTCGCGGTCATGGTGCACGTCCTTCGTCCGGTCGTCGGGGGGTTCCCTCGGGTCTGCGTCGAACGTACGAGGGGTCCCCGCGCGGCAACATGACGGCCGTCAATCTGCCGCAAGGTCGCTGACCTGCGACGACGCCCGCGCGTCGGGCTACTCTGGCGGCGTGAGCCACCCGAGCCCGCCGTCGGCAGCGGGGCGGCGCACCATCCCGTTGCGGGAGGTGACGCTGCCGCACCAGTGCCCGCGCCCGGTGCGGATGTACGTGCTCGCGCGGGCGCCCTACTTCCGCGGGCTGAGCGAGGCCGAGCTCGACGTCATCGACAGGCGCATGCGGACGATGTCCGTGCCGGCGGACGGGTACATCTACCACGCGGGGGACCCCGCGGACGCGCTGTACGTCGTGGCCGAGGGCAGCGTGAAGGTCGCCCAGGTCACCGCCGGCGGGACGGAGACGGTGACCGACATCCTCGTGCCGGGGGAGCTGTTCGGGGCGATGGGGACGCTGGGGGAGCCGTACCACCTGCAGTCGGCGTCCGCGCTGGTCGCCACGTGTGCGCTGCGCATCGACCAGGACGCGTTCCGGGAGGTCCTGGCCACCTACCCGCGCGTCGGGCTGCGGGTGCTCGACGACGTCGCGGCGCGCCTGGCCCGGGCCCACGCCGACATCGGCGGCCAGACGACGGACACGGTCCCGCAGCGGGTCGCGACGGCGCTGCTGCGCCTGGCGGACAAGCTCGGTGAAGACCGCGGCGCCGACGGCGTGCTGCTGGAGGTCCCGCTGTCGCGCGCGGACCTCGCCGGCCTCGCCCGGTCGACGCCGGAGTCGGTGTCGCGGGTGATGAGCCGCTGGAAGAAGGAGGGCGTCATCAACTCCGGACGCCGGTGGACGGCCCTGCTGGACCGCCGCCGGCTCGAGGCGGAGGCCGCGGGGGTCGCCTGAGCGGCTGACCGGCAGCCCAAGGCTCCGGTGGCAGTTCGGCCCCAGGTGGCGCTGCTGTGTGGAAGCTTTCCCGCGCTTTCCGCGGCAGATCTTCCACGCAGCCCTCGCCGAGGCTGGGGCGAGCGACCGGTCCGCCAGCGCAGGCACGAAGGCCGCCGCCCCTCGCGGGGCGGCGGCCTTCGATCTGCACGGACCTTGCGGTCCGGCCGTCAACCGGGCTTCACCAGCTCGGTTGCACAGTGGAGGTGGCGGGAATCGAACCCGTCGGGATGTGTTGCGAACTAGAGGTGCAGGGCCCTGATCTGCGGGAGCGCGCGGAACGCCATCGGTGGCGACGGTTCAGTCGGCCTTGGCTGTTGACGGCGTCAACGCAAGCGCCCGGAGCGGGTTCCGGGGTCGCAAGGGCTTACCGGCTCTTCTGTGGCGACGGCTGAAGGCAGCCAAAGGAGCCGCTCGTGCATATGCCGGAAGCAGCACGGTGGGCGTCGGCCCCTTCGCCATCGCCAGTCCAGCCGTGACTAGGGTCGTGCCCCCCGCGTCGTCTCCAGCACTGGGCCTAGGCCGTCACGCCGGCCGCCGCGGCGAACCGCTGGTACACCGAGTGGTAGTTCGCTTGCGGTACCACAACGGTCTCGGAGCCGCTTCGTTCCAGGAGTTCAGTGCCGAAGAAGTAGGGCCGAGTGCCTGGGACCACTTCGATCACGGCAACTTCGAGGCCGTGGTACGGCACGAGGTGCATCTTGTTCGTGAGCGACTGAGCCAACTCGGGGTCAAGCCCATCTGTCATCCGCAGCTGACGAACGACCGAGTCCCAGTAGTCGGCCAGCGACCGGTTTGCGACGCGTCTTGCCTCGCGGGAGAGTCCGACAACGTTGAACTCCGCGTAAGCGACCGAAGGCACTCCGTCGATCTCCAGGACTCGTTCGGCGTCGCCTCGCTTTTCGGCGATCCCGACAACGATGAACCCGGGTGTGGGTGGCGCCGTGTTGGCAATCGCCGTCGCGGTCCGTGCGATCTTCTGAACCATGGGCTTCGAATCGGACGCTCCTGGCTCAAGAAGCAAGAAGCCTTGTTTCAACTCGAACAACTGGTGCTCTACTCGGCTGTTCGAGAGCACCCTTTCCACGAAAGAAGCTCGCCCGTGTGTGGCACTCGCCCCGTTGGCACTGGCGACCGTTGCGCGATGAAGCAGCGACTTGACCGCCCCGATCGCATCGAGCTTGTTTGCCGAACTCCAGTCGCCGCCACTTCCCTGTACTCCGAAGCGATTGTACTTGCCGCGAATCTGGTTCGCGGCAAGTGCGTAGTCGCTAAACTCCCGCCCATCCTCGACGGTGAGTTCGAACACGGCCATGTATGCGCAGTGGAAGTACCGCGGGATCGGATTTCCTGAGCCAATCCCGATAAGGTCGCAGAACCTTTCGCCGCCCGCGTCGATGATCCGCCGAAGCTCGTCAAACGCCCGTTCAAAGTCCTCCCGCACCCCGTCAGGGGTGCGGGCGAGGATGGCGGACTCGACTTCGACCGACTGCTTTGTCGGTTCGGCGTTGTCTGTGCTGGTGAAGTTGAACAATGCGTCCCGAGCTTTGGCGCTGCTAGTGGGTGTCGTGGAGCTCAGTATGTCGCCAAGGAGGTCAAGGACGACTTCCTCGTCTCGCGAAGAGCGAACCAGTTCCCGGTTGAGAATCCCCTGCTTGACCCAGAAGATGGAGTCGACATCGATGCCGTACTTCAGGTCGTTGTTGGAGATGCTGAGGCGCGACATGGCTGATAGAGGAACGTGATCGGTACGGGATGCGTCGCCTCGAACTTGCGCGGACAGTTCCCGAACGAGTGACGCGAGTCCCGACATCGATCCGACTTGCCGAAGATCCTGCGAGGACAGCTTCCTGCCACTCGAATTGATGCGGCGAAACACCTCATCAATGACCTCGGCGCTGTCGCTTCGGAACACGGAGAGGGCCGTGGTGTAGTTGGTAAAGCGCCGCGAGTCGTCGCGACCGAGCACTGGTTCCCGCTGCGCGAGCTCACCTCGGTCCTTGAGGTCTTTCGTGTCGGCGAGGGCTTCCAGGTTGAAGTAACCACCGTCGATTCCATACTCATTCTCGATGAACGAGATTATTGCGTTGAGTCGCTGGAGCCCGTCGATGACTTCAAACTCACTGAGGACCTCCCCCGTCTTCTCCGCAACAAGGAACAGCGGGATCGGCAGTTGCTTCATCGCAGAGTCGATCAATCGGCGCTTCTCTTCCACGCTCCAGACGAGTTTCCGCTGATATCGGCGGTTAACGCTGAAACGGTCGCGCCGGTAAAGGTCGTAGATCTGCTGGATGCTAAAGGAACGGACGTTGACATCAGATTCGCTGGCCATTGTGTTCCTTAATCGACGTGACGCCCGCTCACGGTGCCTGGGCAGAGATTGGCAGGCACCGGCCTGGCTGTCCATATGACACGCCGCTGGCGAGACCGTGGTTGGGCGATGCGCTCCTGTCTCGGGCTGGTGCGCATGCCGACACTCAAGGGGCGACGGCGGGTCCTCATTGTGTGAACGGCGGTCGGCTTCGGTCTCGCGCAGGTCAGTCAGTGCCTCGCCGTGGCGGCAGTCGGTAGCGTTCGCCGGCGGCTGCGTCGTGGTTGAGATCTCGTGCGGCAACTGCGGTTGCCGGCGGTGCCAGAGGAGTCCGGTCCTCTTCGTCCCTGTCTCGACAACCCTGGTTGCCGCCGTGCGACGTGTCCTCGCTCAGTCGGCCGGCGGTTCTTGGACGGAGTACCGCGCCCTACGACCACGAGCGGCTCGAGGAGGAGCGTTGTCCTACGACGTGCAGGTGTTTGCCCAGCGGGCGTCGAACAGCGATGACGTGCGAAATCTGCCCTGCGAGCTCGGCCATCAGCCCAGGCCATAGCGCCGCCAGGATGCCGCAGCGCGGTTTGACCCCCTCGCTCATGCAGGCACCGCTCGGCCTCACTCGCTCGGGCCGTCCCGGCTGACGGAGGCCGCGGCCGCACTGATCGCTCGGGTCCACGGGCGCTGAGGCGCCACCGATGTGATGACGAGGCCGGTGCCCAGGAGCGCCGTCATCGCATTTGCTTCCCGTCATCGGCGGCGACGCCAATTCGTCATCGCTCCGGCTATCGGGCGTGAGGAGTCTGGCGTCGTGTGCGTGACCGACTTCGCCCTCGTCTGCTGTCGCAGACCTAGAGGTAGTGGAGTCCCACGCCGTCGGGTCGCAGCGCAGGCAGGAGCAGGGAGAAGGGGGCGCCATGGGCAAGGGGAGTCGGGTCCGGGCGAGCCGGCACGTGGACCGGCTAGGGAGGCCCGTGCCGTCGTCGGGCGCGGCATTCGGGATCGCTGTCGTACCGCTTGCCTCAACGGGCCCGGAGGCGCCCGAGGTGGCACCCGACGGCGTCGTCGGCGGCTTGCAGGAGTACGACGTCGCCTGGCGGGCTGCGGCGCGGGTGACGGACGCACTTGCCGACTTGAGGGAGCTCGCTGCTGCGCGCGCGGAGGCTCGGCGCGTGGTCGATGGGCTCGAGGAGGAGGTCGAGATCGCCGTCGCCCACCTGCGGGTCGATGGGGCCAGCTGGGCGCAGGTCGGGCGGGCGTTGGGGATCAGTCGGCAGGGTGCCCGTCAGCGCTTCGGCGATGTGAGCGGTGCCCACGGGATCCGCCAGGACCCCCGTGATCCACAGCAGTTCGGGCGTTGACCACATCTTCTCCGGCATTCCGCATACCTGTCGGTGAAAGCGAGCAGAAGGGCGGTGCAGCGATGACCGAGTACGTGACTCTGACCCCCGAGGAGGTCGCCAAGACCCTGGGGATGTCGCCGTGGTGGGTGCGCGAGCAGGCGCGACGCGGGCGGATCCCGCACCTGCGCCTGGCCAAGGGCAGGATCCGGCTGCTGCCCGAGCACGTCGACGCCCTCGTCGCGCTGTACACCGTCGATGGCGGCGTGGCCGATGACGCTCGGGCTCCGGCCGCCGCGGCGTCATCGGACCTGACGGCACTCGGCCCGACGGCGAAGTCGGTGCGCGCTCATCGGCGTCGGCCGCACGTGCAGGGGGACGGGCGGCTGTTCTAGGCGGTGTCTGCCTCCCGGGCGCCGTCTGCGCATGCGTCATCGTCATCGTCATTGACGGGGACGATGACGCCCTGCGTCGCCGGATGGCGCGTGCTTGGCGTCGATTCTTCCTCCGGGGGATCATTCCCGTCGCTATGTTGCTCGCGTCCCCCTGGGGCGTGGAGAGGGTGGAGCTGGTGCGAGGCCAGGTGACGAGCGAGCTGCGGTGGACGCTCACGCGGCGACGGAGCCGGTGATGGCTGACGCACCGATCATCATCACGGACGAGTTCAGGCATGCCCTGACACTGCTCGACGAGGGGCGCAACCTGTTCCTCACCGGGAAGGCCGGCACAGGCAAGTCGACCCTGATCCGTCACTTCATGGCGACGACGAAGAGGCGCGTGGTCGTGGCCGCGCCAACAGGTATCGCTGCATTGAACGTCGACGGCTATACGATCCACCGGCTCTTCGGCTTCACAGCGACAACGGATCTGGGCGCAGTGCTGGACGGTGACTACCGCCCCGGCCGCTTCGGCGCGACGCTCGCCTCACTGGACACGCTCATCCTCGACGAAGCCTCGATGGTGCGTGCCGATCTGTTCGACATGCTCGTTGCGGCGCTCGAGCGGTTCGGCCCGCGACGGGGCGCCCCATTCGGTGGTGTCCAGGTGGTGTTGGTAGGCGACCTGTTCCAGCTGCCGCCAGTCGTACCCGAGGACGAGAAGGAGTTCTTCGAGACCCGATACGCCACGCCCTACTTCTTCTCGGCCGACCGGTTCTCCCGTGACGACTTCCCGACTGTCGCCCTGACGACGGTGTTCCGGCAGCTCGGGGACCAGCGGCTCACGGGTCTGCTGAACGCCGTCCGCGAGGGCGTCTTGGTCGAGCGCGCCCGGACGGAGCTGAACGCGCGCACCGACGCGGAGTTCGAGCCGCCCGACGACGAGTTCTGGCTCACTCTCGCTCCGACGAACAGGGTCGTCACGGCACGCAACCGGCAGCACCTCGAGCGCCTGCCCGGGGACGGCGTCGTGCACGTCGCGGTTGAGTCCGGGGATCTGAGTCTGTTCGACCCGCCGGTCGAGAAGGTCGTGGAGCTGAAGGTCGGCGCCCAGGTCATGTTGCTGAACAACGACTCCGCGGACCGCTGGGTCAACGGGACGCTCGGCAAGGTCACCGAGCTCTGGCACGACGACGACGGGCTCGCCGTGAAGGTCGAGTTCCGGGACGGCACGAGTGCCGAAGTGCGGCCTCACACCTGGGAGGCGACGCGTCCTGTCATCCACGGCGGCACCCTGCGACGTGAGGTCGTCGGCGCCTACACGCAGCTCCCGCTGAAGCTCGCCTGGGCCATCACCATCCACAAGAGCCAGGGCCAGACGATGGACCGGCTGGTCGTCGACCTTCGGGGCGGGGCGTTCGACTACGGGCAGGTGTACGTGGCGCTGAGCCGCTGTACGTCGATGGACGGGCTCGTGCTCACGCGGCCCGTGCTGCCCAAGGACCTGAAGACCGACCGACGGGTCTTGCGGTTCCTCCGGGCGTCCACGGCGCCCGATCGCACCCTGAGGCTGTGCGCCATCAGCATCCTCACCGTTGGCATGGAAGGGCGCATGTCACGGCCCCGCCCGGTCGAGCTGGCCGTCGCGTTCGACGACGGCTCCGCGATCAGCACGCTCGTCAACCCGCAGCGGGACCTTGACGATGCCCGTACCGCCTACGGCGTCACGGTCGACGACGTGCTTCTGTCGCCGACCTTGGCGGAGGTGTGGTTCGCCATCGCGCCCCTGCTTGACGGCTGTGTGCCAGTCGGGCTGGAGATCGACGACACACTCTCGCTCATCGACTTCGAGCTCAAGCGGCTCGGGCTCGTGGTGCCACTGCCGCTCGGCATCGAGATCCCCCCAACGGGACTCCGGGCCGAAGAGCGACAGGCGTTGGCCGAGCCCACGGCGCTCGCCCGCGCTCGCGCCGCGATGCGGGTGGCGCAGCGAACGGGGATCGACGCCTCGGGCGGCTCCGTGTTCGACGCGAGCAGCCTCGATGAGCAGGATGACGTTGGGCCGACATCGGGCGCGGCGTACCTCCTCACTCGCGACGGTGACGCTCAGGCACCGGCGAGCGCGGCGATGCCCACGCTGTCCGCGCTCATGGACACGAGCCGCCTGTTGAGCGGTGTGCTCCTCGGGCGGGCTTCACTTCCCGTCGGGGCGGGTGCCACTGCGGACGCCGCGGTGGCGGCCGTTGTACGCGACGTCGTCGCCGAGCGCCTGATGGCGGCCGCTGCGCGGACCACCGCGCTACCCGCCGAGTTGCTCGCCCGACTGCGCGTGCTCGAGGGCGTGCTGGGCATCGCGGTCGTCGACGCCATCGTGGCCGCGACGACCGTGGGCCGCGGCGCCATTGACGAAGTCCTCTGCCGGGGAGCGCGAGTGTGCTTCACCGGCACCGCCGTCGACGCCCGTGGCGTCACCTGGGATCGGGATCAGATGAACGCGGCTGCCGCTGCCCGCGGCCTCGTGCCCGTGTCATCCGTGACGAAGTCGAGGTGCGACGCATTGGTGGTGGCCGAGGTGGGTACGCAATCAGGAAAGGCCCGCAAGGCCAAGGAGCTCGAGAAGCCCGTCTTCTCTGCCGAGGACTTCTTCGCCTGGATCGGCACGGCCAAGTAGCCGGCGCCCCTAGTAGCGTGGTTCCGGGGCCGCGGCTCGGGCGGGGTATGTGGAGAGGATGCGCAGTGTGTCCTGGCCGCGTTGGCGCGCGTCATCGGGCAGCAGGAGCCATGCGTCGTCGAGAGGGTCGCTGAGCGCTTCCGCGAGATGACGCAGGCGCTTGCGATCGGAGCCTTGGAGGCGCCCAAGTTCGCGTCGGTGGTCAGCGATCAGGGATGCGAGGAGCCCAGCGTCCCTGAGGTGCCGCTCTCGATCCCGCCGGTCGGCGATGTGCGCGGCCGCCTTGAGGACGAGGGCGCCGAGCAGGTCCGGCACCGCCACCTCGACCGTGCCGCCTTCGTGCTCGATGACGACCTGCTGAGTGCGGGCGAGGGCCTGGGCGCCGCCGTCAATGGCCATGACGGGACGGCGGTGCAGGCGCGGCTGGGCGTGCCTTGGCAGGTGGTCGGCGACGAGAACGTCGATGACGTCGCCATCGCGCCGGAGACGGTGGACCGGTGACTCTGGCCAGCCGGGCTCGACGACCGCGAATCCGCGGGCCGTGAGCGCTCCTGTGATTCCGGCCATGCTGACGCCAGCGGCCATGACATCGATGAGCGCGTCGACGTCACGCGTCGGGCGGACCCCTTCGACGCCGGCCGCCCGCGCATGCAGCTGCACCATGAGCCCGCCGACGAGCACCCACGACCTTGGTGGCAGCACGGAGGCGATCTCGATGACGACGGGCCACGGTGGCGCCCATCCGCCAGGCGGTGCGATGACGCGCAGAGTCGTCATCGCAGCAGTTCCTCGAGCACGCGGAAGCCAGCCGACCGCTCCCTGACCTCGAGCGACTCTGCGAGGTCTGCCGCGATGACGGCGACGGGCATCGTGTCCCGTCCCTCCATGACCGAGCTCGGCGCGGCGGCTACCCGCAGGGTGGCATTCCCGCGCGGATCCTCAGCGAGGTGGAAGTCGCGTACCAGCCGAGCCGCGACCTCACTCGTGCAATAGCCGTCAACGCGACTGAGGTCCCGGTCCAGGGCGAACCGGGACGGCTCCGTCGCACGGGCGCCGGTGCGGATGACGGACGCGTCGAGTTCAGCGAGGAACGACTCGCTCGCCCGGTAGCGGCGGACTGATGCGCGGCGTCGGGCCGCGTGCACGAGCTCCTCGGCGTCGATGGACGCGAGCCGGTCGTCAAGACGCCTGGCCGTGCGCCTGTCGAGCCAGTCGACGTCGAGGCCGGAGAGCCGCCACAGCGCTGCCCAGGCCGTAGTTGGGGACCACGGACGACCCCGCTCGGGACGCGTTCGGGCCAAAGCGTTGACGGCGAGAGCGTCGACGACCCACACGTCACCCGCCGTGCGCGTCGCCGGCAACCGTCCGGTTTCGATGAGACGCTGCACCTGGCGCTGGGAAACACCCAGCCGCTCAGCCGCAGCACTCGTGGCCATCTGCGTCATCCATAAATAGTCGCACAGGCGACATATTCTGTCGACCGACGTCGGGGGGAACGTAACAGGGGACTTTCGGCCGGGTCGAGCGCATCGAGTCGCCGGTGCGGCTGCTGCGAGCAAGAGGAGCCCGCGGGACCGCTGCGCCATGTCGGGTAGGTGAGGGAAGATCACCAACGGCGGCAAGGCCTCCGGTGGAGCCCGCACTTGCAGCCGTACGTGCCATTGGGTGGAGGGGGAGGAGTGGCTGGGGCCCAGCAGATTCTTGAGGCCATCTTTCGGCTATTTACGCGGCATGACCGGTGGCCGACCTGGAGCGAGGTCGACTACGAGCTTGACCGAACGCTGGGCCTCGAAGACCCGTGGGGGGAGGTCAGCAAGCTCGACCGGCGGCTTCTCTGGGGCGCGGGCGCACATGAACCGCCCGACGACCAGAAGATCGCCTTGACCATCGAGGGACTTGCTCAGTGCCCGGAGGCAGCCGAGGACGCGGCGATCTTCGTCGAGGGCGTTCGCTATGCCGCTCAGCTGGCGCAAGACAGCCCTCCTTCGGATGACGTCCTGCTGACCCCAGAAGACCTTGCTAGACACGTGAGACTGCCGGCGGCGGGGCGCGCCAGCATGCTCGCGCGCCAGGCCCTGTTGTGGGAGACCGTGGGCGGGCTATGGCTGGGCTTCTCGAAAGGTCAGGGTGAAGGGGACTGGAAGATCCTTCTCCGCAGAAAGGGCCTTCGCCCCTTCCGCGGCGTGCGAGATCTGGCGGACTACCTAGCGCGCGATGCGGCGGTGAGCGGTGTGGGCGCGCTACCCGGCTCTGGTCAGCGCGCTAGCGTCGGTGCCATGCCTCGGGAAGACGAGCGAGGTCCTGCGGCGGGCGGGCGCCAGGTGTTCGTGGTGCATGGGCGCAATGAGGCGCTGCGACGGTCGATGTTCGACTTCTTGCGGAGCATCGATCTCTCGCCCATGGAGTGGACGACGGCAGTCGAGTGGACCGGCGATGGGTCGCCGTACATCGGGCAGGTCCTGGACGTGGCCTTCGACCGGGCGACTGCCGTCGTCGTCCTCCTGACGCCTGACGAGGTCGCCTACCTTCAACCGCGGTACGGGAGCGGTGCGGACGACCCCGAGATCGCCCCGGCTCCGCAGGCACGCCCCAACGTCTTGTTCGAAGCCGGAATGGCCTTGGGCCGCGATGCACGCCGTACTGTGCTCGTCGAAGTGGGCTCCGTCCGTCCGTTCAGCGACGTCGCCGGGCGCCACGTCGTGAGGCTCTCCAACGACCTCAAGCGTCGCCAGGAACTGGCCAAGCGTCTCGAGACGGCTGGTTGTGCGGTGAACCTCAGCGGTACCGATTGGCACTCCGCGGGGGACTTCACGGCTCCGAGTCCCCCCGGCGAAGGACTGCCCCTGGGGCGCCGTGTTCCCGCCGCAACAACGATCCGCCCACCGATTGACTTCGACGTCAAGTACTTCAGCAGGGGCGGCAACCATGTCGACAAGCTGCAGATCGTCAACCGGGGGACCGAGGTCGCCTACGACGTGACGCTCTCAGTTCCCGAGGATGCGGCGCTTGATCTCATGCGCCATGAGGGCATCCCCAAGATCCCTGGCGGTGGAAAGTCAGTGACGATCGACGTCATGAACCGGAGCCGGTTGTTGGGCGGCAGGCAGGGGACCGCCGCGTTCGACGTGTCCGTGTCGGCCCGGACAGACGCCGGCGCGATCTTCACCCAGGATGTCTTCCTAGATCTGAACGGATAGGCCATGGACGACTTCAGCGTCCCGGTGAGCATCCCGCTCGACAGCGACGGGTTCCTCCGACGCGAGTGCCCTACCTGCGAGGGGGAGTTCAAGTGGTTCAGTCACGATGAAGGCGATCCGGATGCCGAGGTAGCTGAGCAGTACTTCTGCCCGCTCTGTGGTGTACCGGCTGGCTGTGATTCGTGGTGGACGCCAGCGCAACTGGCGTACATGCAAGGAGTGGCTGCGCCCGAGATCGATCGCGTGATCAGGGAGTCCATCGGCGACGCGTTCAGAGGCATCAGAGGTGTGACGTTTAGGCAGAACGCCGACTTCGGTCTTGGCACACCGACCCCGGATCCGCTGGTCGAGCCCGACGACATGATCATCGTCGAGCCGCCGTGCCACCCCAATGAGCCGGTGAAGGTTCCCGAGGCAGCCACCGCGCGGTTGTACTGCCTGGTGTGTGGGGCGCCGTTCGCGGCCTGACCCGCCTGGTCTACCAGCGACCGAGATCGGCCCCACGGCGGCGCAACGCCAATCCGCCGAGTGCACGCCCCGCGGCGTCGGCGGCCGCGCGCTGCTGGTCGGGGAGCAGGTGGGCGTAGGTCTCCGTTGTCGTGGTGATCGACTCGTGGCCCAGGCGACGCTGGAGAACGAAGAGGTCCGTCCCGGCGGCGATCATCCACGATGCGTGGGTGTGGCGGAGGTCGTGCACGCGCGGCCGCTTGGTCAGTCGTGGTGCGTCGGGGTCGGGGGAGCCGTCGGCGAGCCGCGGGCTGCAGGCGGCGTCGAGCGCCGGAGTCCACGTCGTCGTCCAGAAGCGCGACGACGAGATCTGCGAGCCGACGGTGTTGGTGAAGAGCAGCTCGTCGGGCGCCTTGCCGGCCACGAGTGGCAGCAGCACGTCGACCAGGTCGTCGGGCAGCGACACCGTCCGCCGTGCGCGCTTCGTCTTGGGCGGCCCGACGTACCAGCGCCGGTCGGCATCCCGCTTCCACGCCTTCGTCACGCGCACCGTCGCCGGCCGTGCCGACAGGTCCACATCCCCGGCCGTGAGCGCCGTCGCCTCGCCCCAGCGCAGCCCGGTCGCCACCAGTGTCAGTACCAGCGGCTGGTAGTGCGCCGAGACCTTCGACAGCAGGAGCCCGAACTCGTCGCGCGTCAGCACCGTCATCTCGTCACGCGTCGCCACCGACTTCGGCAGCTCGACGCCGACACAGGGGTTGTCCGCCCGGTACCCGAGCCGCACGGCCGTCGTCATCGCCGCGGACAGCAGCCCGTGCACGTTGGCGATCGTCTTGGGGGAGAGGCCCTTCTCGGTCATCGCGCGCACCCACCCGGCCACATGCCGGTAGGTCACCGCAGACACGGGCAGAGCCCCGAGCGCAGGCGCGATGTGCGAACGCAGCTGCCCGCGGTAGTGCGAGCGCGTATCGGCCCCGACCCCGGTCAGCAAGTCGATGTGCTCCGTGATCGCGGCCTCAACGGTCGGCCCAGGCTTCCGCACCGCCTCGGCGATCCGTGCGGCCTCGTCGGCCCGCCCGCCGGCGGCCTCGATCAGCTCCCGCGCAACCCGCGCATCCCGCTCGTCGTCGTACGTCAGCGACGTCTGCCGCCCGGTGTCGGGGTCGCGCCACAGCACAGCGAACGACCGCGTCCCATCGGCACGCCGACGCTCCCGGATGCTCGCCACAACACAAGAAGGTAGCCCTCCGCGTCAACGGATGACTACCTTCCTGTCAACATGACCAGCGTTTCCGCAGGTCACACGGGTGGAGGTGGCGGGAATCGAACCCGCGTCCGACGGCAGTGAACCAGGGCTTCTCCGGGCGCAGTCTGCTGCGCTTTTCTTGGCCCCCGCGATCACGCAGACATGTCGCGGACGGGCCCAGTCATCTGAGTGTCCCCGCAGCCCCGATGACGAGGGCTACGAGCAGTGGCTCTCTAGATGACGCCAGGAACCGAGACGAGAGCGAGCTCGGGCTGACGGACTTCGAAGCCTCGCTCAGGCGGCGAGGGCGAAGTCGGTGCGCTTGGAATCGGCACCTATAGGTTTGCTGGGAGCGTTAACGAGATAACCCAACATCCTCGGCCCGCTTCACCTGGATCGACGACCATCGTCGAAACCGATCACCCCCTGTGCAGTTGTCAAACCCGCGGCAGTCGCCATACCCACCGCGGCACCGCCTCCGACGCCGGTCACCCGGCTGCGGAGCGTCCTCCAGCCTACCGTCACAACGCCGCGGGCTCCGAGCCCATTCCTCCGGCCGACGACGACGCCCGGCCCGCCGCGGTCTCGCCGCGCTTGGAGGCGTACAGGTCGGCGTCGGCCGCGGCGAACAGGTCCGCGAGGTCCCGCCCGCCGTCCCACTGGGCAAGCCCCGTGGACCACCCGCACAGGTCGTCCGACAGCGCGCGGACCTCGTTCTCGGCCTCGGCGAGCGTGCGTCCGGGGAAGAGGAGGACGAACTCGTCGCCGCCGCGCCGCCCGAGCAGGACGTCGCGCGGCAGGGTCGCCTGCCACGCCTGCGTCAGGCCGACGAGCACCTCGTCGCCGCGGGCGTGGCCGTGGGCGTCGTTGACCAGCTTGAAGTCGTCCAGGTCGATGACCGCGAGAGTCAGCGGCATCCCGATGCGCGACGCGCGGGCCATGTCCAGCTCCGCGGCGCGCTCGAACGCCCGTCGTGTGAACGCGCCCGTGAGCGGGTCGGTCATCGCCTCCCGGCGCAGCGCGCTCACCCGGCGGTTGAGCACCAGCGCGACCGCCACGAACGTGGCGGCCAGGAACGCCCACGCCTGCGGCCAGGACGGCGTCCCCGCGTGCCAGAACCCCACGGCGAGGCCCACGGTGACGCCCCCGAGGTAGCGCAGCAGCACCGTGGTCCGGTGGTAGACGCCGCTGAAGATGGCGATCCACACGTAGGCGACGGCGCCCACGAGCGCGCCGAACGGCGTCGTCGACGCGCCCAGGGCCACCGTGACGAGCACCGTCGCGGTGGCCAGCACGGCGTGCAGCTGCCACGCCCGCACGCGGTCCGCCCCGAGGATCAGCGCCGCCCAGAGCCCCAGCGCAACCAGCGTGAGGGCCGCGCCGAGAGCGCGCGGCGCCGTCGGGCTGAACGGCGCGAGGACGGTCAGCGCCGTGACGGCGCCCGCGATGGCGCAGGCGTGCGCGAGCACGCGCGCCTCCTCGCGGCGGGCGAGGCGCATGGGAGCGATCGGGGAGCGAGCAGGCAAGTGAGGGTCCTTCTCGGGGGGAGCTGTCCGTTTATCGGCAGGGCCCGGCCGAGATGTGAGCCTTCGCCCACAGTGCGAGACGCGCCCCTACGCCCGGTCGCTCACCACGTGCCGCCGCCCCCGCCGCCGACGCCGCCCCCACCGCCGCCACCGCTGAAGCCCGAACCCCCGGACGAGCCCGGAGCGGGCGCGGAGAACGCCGACGTGGCCGCCGACGTGAAGGACGTCAGGTCGTGCCCGAGCGAGCCCGCCGCCGCCCAGAAGGGGTAGCCGCCCGTGGTGCCGAGGAACCACGTGGGCTCCGCCAGCGCGCGGCCCTGCGCGGCGAGCTCGGCGAAGAGGGCCGCCCAGCGCTCGGTCAGGCCGAACGCCACCGCGAACGGCAGGTAGCGGCTGAAGAGGTCCTCGCCCTCCTCGAAGCGCAGCTGGTTCGCCTCGGCGGTCTCCAGGTAGAGGCGGAAGCCCTGCGTCTGGGCGAGCACGGCCGAGCCCTCGGCCGTACGCGCAGGCGCGGCGCCCGTGAGCCCGAGCGAGACGATGCCCAGGACGACGACCGGCACCGCCACGAGGGCCCAGTGCGTGAAGATCGCGAGGACCACGGTGGCCACGACGCCCCCCGCGAGGGTGAGCGCCCCGCGCGCCGCCCACGCCCCGCGCGCCGCCTTGGGGCTGCCGCGGAACCAGCCGAGCTCGGTGACCTCGTCGTAGAGTTTGCCCTGCACCTGCGCCATCGACTCCGCGAAGGTGGTCCTCAGGTCCGACAGCCGCACCGAGTACACGCCCTGGCCCGCGAAGATCTGCCGCAGCAGCGTCCGCTCGTACGGGCGCAGGTCGTGGTCGGGCTTGGTCGACCTGTCCAGCCGCCAGTCGCCGTCGCCGTCGGGCAGCCGGACGATCCGCACGTACTCCCGCACCGCGAGGTCGATGATCGTGGCGGTGACGTCGCGCGGGTCGGCCCGCTCGTCGACGAGGGTGCCCAGCTGCCCCGGCCGCAGCCCCGGCGGTGGCGTGAACTGCACGGCCACGGGCGCCCGACGCGCGGGGGACACCACCGCGGCCTGGCCGGCCGCCGGCACGACGCCGGGGGTCAGCCCGGCGAACGCCTCGTCGCGCCCGGTCCGCCGGAACCGCCGGGCCAGGAGCAGCCCACCGCCCAGGGCGACGGCAGCGGCCAGGCCGCCGGTGGCCGGCGTGACCTCGAAGGCCCGCCCGACCGCCCAGCGCTCCTGCAGCACGGGCTCCACGCCACCGAACGTGCCGGCGGGGTACGCGATGGCGATGGTCAGCGGCCGGCGCGGCTCCACGCGGTCCACGGCGAACGTCGCGAGCGGCCCGCTCGACGCCGCCGAGCACTCGCCCGAGGCGTCGTAGCAGGCGACCTCCAGCACGTCCGCCGGCGCGTTGACCTGCACGCTCACCTGCTCCACGGGGATGTCCCAGTGGGTGAGCACGTCCAGGTACAGCTCGTCGCGCTCGAGCGGCCCGGCCGCCCACGGGTAGCCGGCCGAGTTCACCCAGCCCTCGACGTCGAACGTCACGCGGTAGTCGTGCACGCCGACCTCGGTGTCGTCCTCGTCGCCGATGAGGTAGGCCATCTCGGTCACGCCGCTGCCGAGGCGCTCCTCGGTGCGCACGTCACCGGACGCGTCGGGGCTCGAGGCCCGGAAGTCCGTGATCCGGTAGACCCGGTCCAGCTCGTCGTCGTACCGCTCCTTGACCACCCACATGAGGTACGGGCCGTGGTTCGGCCGGACCCCGAAGTCCACCGCCAGGTCGAGCGTCACGTGCGCGACGCCGTCGGGGTCCAGGTCGATCGTCATCGCGTACTCGCGGATGACGTCCTCGGCGTCGCTCGCAGCGGCGGGCGACGCCGTCGCCAGCAGGCCCGCCCCCGTCGCGGCGGCCAGCCCCAGCCCGACGACGGCGGCGCGCGCCCATCGGCGCAGCGGTGCCAGGGGCGCCGTCGTCGGCCCCATCGGTGCTGGTGCGGCCACGGCGGTCACTCGTGGCGACGCAGGCTCATCGCTGCCTGTGCCTCGCGGTTCTCCTGCTTCTCGCGCAGGGTCTGCCGCTTGTCGTACTCCTTCTTGCCGCGGGCCAAGGCGATCTCCACCTTGGCGCGCCCGTCGACGAAGTAGATCGCCAGCGGCACGATGGTGCGTCCCTTGGCCTGGACCTCCCGGCCCAGCTCCTCGATCTCGCGCGCGTGCAGCAGCAGCTTCCGCTTGCGCCGCGGCGTGTGGTTCGTCCAGGTCCCCTCGGTGTACTCGGGGATGTGCACGCCCTCGAGCCAGGCCTCGCCGCGGTCGACGCTCACGAACCCGTCGACGAGCGACGCCCGGCCGAGACGCAGGGTCTTGACCTCCGTGCCCGTCAGGACGAGGCCGGCCTCGAAGACGTCCTCGATGTGGTAGTCGTGCCGCGCCTTGCGGTTGGACGCGACCACCTGTCGTCCTCGTTCCCGTGCCATGCACCCAAGGCTAGGGGAGCGGCGTCGTCGGGCCGTACGGGATTGCCGGCCCGACGCGCGGCGCTACTTCGCGATGAGCGGCCACGGGTCGACCGTGGCGCCGTTCACGTAGACCTCGAAGTGCAGGTGGCAGCCGGCCGACGTGCCCGTGTTGCCGGAGTACCCGATGAGCTGGCCCTGGGCGACGTTCTGCCCGGCCCCCACGACCATGCTGGACAGGTGGTTGTAGCTCGACATGAGCGAGTTCCCCTTCCAGTAGCCGTGGTTGATCATCACCTGGTTGCCGTAGCCCGACCGGCTCCGCGCCCACTGCACCTGGCCGGCCGCGCCGGCGTAGATCTCGTTGTTGCAGTACGTGCGCAGGTCGGTGCCGGCGTGCAGGCGGTAGTAGCCCAGGATCGGGTGCAGCCGGTTGCCGTAGTCCGACGTCTTGTAGATCGGGTTGATCGACGTCGGGTTCACGAACGGCTGGTTCGCGTTGGAGCCGATCGGGTTCTTCCCGGCGGCGCGCCGCGCCTCCTCCTGCTGCCGGATGACCTCGGCGAGGTCGGCGGCGAGCTGCGCTGCCTGCTGGTCCGCCTCCGCGAGCTGCGCCTCGAGCGAGGCCCGCTGGGACTCGATGTAGGCCTGCTTCTGCTCGGCCTCCTCGCGCAGGGCCTCGAGCTCGTCCCGCTGGGCCTGCGCGGCCTGGCGGGCGACCTCCGCCTCCGCGACCTTGGCGTCGGCCTCGGCCTTGAGGTCGGCGATCTCCGCACGCACCGCCTCGAGGCGGAGCTGGCGGTTGCGGTTCGCGGCGGTGATCTGCTCGAGCTCGCGCAGGGCCTGCGTCTGGGTGCGCATCGCCGTCTGCGCCATCTCGGACTGGGTGACGAAGTCGTCGGTCGACTCGGCGTCGAGGACGGCGGACAGCGACGAGGCACCCATGTCCCCGCGGTACGCCTCGCGTGCCATGCGGCCGATGGCGACCTGGATGTCCTCCGCCCGCTGCTCGTCCGCGGCGATCTGCTCGGTGACGCGGCGCTCCTCGGCCTCCGCGTCCGTCAGGCGCTGCGCGATCATCTCCGCCTCGCGCGTCAGCCGGGCGAGCTCGGCCTCGGCGGCCGCGAGCTGCTGCTCCGCGACGGGGATCGCGGCGTTGATGCCCTCGAGCTCCGCCGCCGCGGCGATGAGCGCCGTCTCGGCGCCCTCGAGCTCCTCCTGCAGGCGCTCGGCCGCCGCGGCGGCCGCGTCGGCCCGCTCCTGCGCGACGTTGCGCCGGTCGTCCCACTCGTCGGCGAGGGCCGGGTTGCCGGCCGTGAGCGCGAGGGCCGCGGCGACGACCGTGACCAGGAGGCCGGCGAGCTGCGCGGCGGCCCGATGCCGGGCGCGGGGGGCGATTCCGGACACTGTGCTCACACCTTCGTGTATCGGCTCAGGGTGACGACGCTTGAGATCGCGGCCAGCCCGATGGCGACCACCACGAGCAGCGGTGCCACCGTCCAGACGGCGTCGGCCTGGATGAAGTTGACGAACCGGATGGACCCGGCGAGCCAGTCCTCGATCAGGTACGTCACGCCGAACCACAGGCCCGCGATGGACATCGCCGCCCCGATGGTCGCGGCGATGGCGCCCTCCAGCATGAACGGCAGCTGGATGAACAGGTTCGACGCGCCGACGAGGCGCATGATGCCGGTCTCCCGGCGCCTGCTCATCGCGGAGAGCCGGATGGTCGTCGTGATGAGCAGGACGGCCGCGAGCAGCATGACGGCGGCCAGGCCGGCGGCGACGAGGCTGCTGCGGTTGAGCAGCAGGATCAGCGGCTCGAGCAGCTCCCGCTGGTCCTCGACCGTCTCGACGCCGGTGCGGCCCTGGAAGGTCTCGGAGACCACCTCGTACTGGGACGGGTCGACCAGGGCCACCCGGAACGACGCCTGCATCTGGTCGACCGTCACGGCCGCGAAGGTGCTGTTGTCCCCGTACAGGTCCTGGAAGGACTCGAAGGCCTGCTCCTTCGTCTCGAAGTAGACGCGCTCGACGTACGGGGCGAGGCCCTCGCCCTCGAGCTCGGCCCGGATCGCCTCGATCTGCTCGGGCGTGGCCTCCCCGCCCGCACAGCTGGGCACGTCGGAGAAGTCCGGGCACAGGAAGATCGAGACCTGGACGCGGTCGTACCACTCGCCCTTCATGGTGTCGATCTGCATCTGCAGGAGGCCGGCGGCCCCGACGAACGTCAGCGACACGAAGGTCACGAGCACGACGGAGATCGACATGGACAGGTTGCGGCGCAGGCCGTGGCCGATCTCCGCGAGGATGAACTGAAGTCGCATGACGGCCCCCTACCGGTCCGAGCCGTACACGCCGCGGGACTGGTCGCGCACGAGCTGCCCGGAGTCGAGCTCGATGACGCGCTTGCGCATCTGGTCCACGATCTCGTCGTCGTGCGTGGCCATGACCACCGTGGTGCCGGTGCGGTTGATCCGGTCGAGCAGGCGCATGATGCCGACCGACGTCGTGGGGTCGAGGTTGCCCGTCGGCTCGTCGGCCAGGAGGATCGACGGCCGGTTGACGAACGCGCGCGCGATGGCGACGCGCTGCTGCTCACCGCCGGAGAGCTCGTGGGGGAGCCGCTTCTCCTTGCCGCCCAGCCCGACGAGCTCGAGGGTGTCCGGCACGGTCGTCAGGATGTGGTGCCGGGGCTTGCCGATCACCTGGAGCGCGAACGCGACGTTCTCGAAGACCGTCTTGGTCGGCAGCAGCCGGAAGTCCTGGAACACGGTGCCGATCTGGCGCCGCAGGTGCGGCACCTTCCACGTGGACAGGGTCGACAGGTCGCGGCCGGCGACGAAGATGCGGCCCGCGGTCGGGCGCTCCTCGCGCAGCACCAGGCGCAGGAAGGTCGACTTGCCGGAGCCGGAGGCCCCGACGAGGAAGACGAACTCCCCGCGCTCGACCTCGAGGTCCACGCGGTCGAGCGCCGGTCGGGCACCCCTGGCGTAGACCTTGGTGACGTCCTCGAAGCGGATCAACGGGTCCTCGCGGGTCGGCAGGCGACGCCGGGCAGGCGCCGGGAGAGGCCTCGGTCAGGCCACCCTTCTCGTGAGGGTAGGCACGCCGTCGGCCGGGCCAGTCGGGGACACGCCGCCGGTGACCGGCCTCACAGGCGGGCCGGACGCCGTCGGGCGCGGGGCAACGGGGCGAACGCGGGCGAACCGGGCGGGTGGCGCGTTCACGCCGGGCGGCCCGCCGGGCGCCGTCAGCCCCGCTCGGCCTCGAGCGCGGTGCGGCGGCGCCAGCGGATGCCGGCCTCGATGAAGGCGTCGATGTCGCCGTCGAAGACCGCGGCCGGGTTGCCGACCTCGAACTCGGTGCGCAGGTCCTTGACCATCTGGTACGGCTGCAGCACGTACGAGCGCATCTGGTCGCCCCAGCTCGCCTTGATGTCCCCCGCGAGCTCCTTCTGGGTGGCCTTCTCCTCGGCCTGGCGGACGAGCAGGAGGCGCGACTGGAGCACGCGGAGCGCGGCGGCCCGGTTCTGGATCTGGCTCTTCTCGTTCTGCATCGAGACGACGATGCCGGTCGGGATGTGGGTCATGCGGACCGCGGAGTCGGTCGTGTTGACGGACTGCCCACCCGGGCCGGACGAGCGGAACACGTCGACCTTCAGCTCGTTCTCCGGGATGTCGATGTGGTCGGTCTGCTCGATGAGCGGCACCACCTCGACCGCGGCGAACGACGTCTGGCGACGCCCCTGGTTGTCGAACGGCGAGATGCGCACGAGCCGGTGCGTGCCCGCCTCGACCGAGAGGTTCCCGAACGCGTAGGGGACCTTCACCTCGAAGGTCGCCGACTTGATGCCGGCCTCCTCTGCGTAGGACGTGTCGAGGACGGCCGTCGGGTAGCCGTGCCGCTCCGCCCAGCGCAGGTACATCCGCAGCAGCATCTCGGCGAAGTCCGCCGCGTCGACGCCGCCGGCGCCGGACCGGATGGTGACGACGGCCTCCCGCGAGTCGTACTCGCCGTTGAGGAGCGTGCGGACCTCGAGGACGCCGAGGTCCTTCTGGAGGGAGGCCAGCTCGGACTCGGCGTCGGCCAGGGTGGTCGCGCGCTCCGGGTCGTCCTCGGCGGCGTCGAGCGCCATCTCGACGAGGACCTCGAGGTCGTCGAGGCGCGAGCCGAGGCTCTCGACGCGCTCGAGCTCGTTCTGCGCGTGCGAGAGGGCAGAGGTGACCTTCTGGGCGGCGTCGGGGTCGTCCCACAGGTCGGGGGCGGCGGCCTGGTCGGACAGCTCGGCGATCCGCTTGCGGAGGCCCTCGGGGTCGCTCACGGCACGAATGGTGCCGAGCGTCGTGCGCAGGGCGGAGATCTCGGCAGGGAAGTCGGTGGCCACGACCGTCCAGGCTACCGGAGCGGGCGCGGACGGCTTCGGCGACCCCGCTCCGCAACGCTTTCGAGACCTGGCGACACCCCTTCTTTAGCGCTCAGGAAGGCCGCGACCAGCCGAGACCTCATTGTGACCATTCCGTGATCGACCTCGCTGTCGACTTCGGTGGGAGCGCGACTACAGTGTGGGAGCGCTCCAACGTGGGAGCGCACCCACAGCCACCAAAGGGGATATGGCATGAAGTGGTCTCGAACCCGGTCCGCGAAGTTCTTCGCGGTCGGTGCAGCAGCTGCACTCCTCCTCACCGCCTGTGGCGGCGACAGCGACGAAGGCGAGGGCACCGAGCCTGACGCCGACGCGCCGGCCACCGACGAGGAGATCACCCTCACCATCACGACGTTCAACCAGTTCGGTTACGAGGCCCTCTACGAGCAGTACATGGAGGAGAACCCGAACATCACCATCGAGGCGACGGCGATCGACACCGGCGGCAACGCCCGGACCGACACCTTCACCAAGATCGCGGCGGGCTCCGGCCTCACCGACATCGTGGCGCTCGAGGAGGGCTGGCTCGGCGCGATCATGGAGGTCTCCGACCAGTTCGCCGACCTGCGCGACTTCGGCATCGAGGACCGCAAGAGCGACTGGCTCGAGTGGAAGTACAACCAGGCGACCGACCCCGAGGGCCGCGTCATCGGCTACGGCACCGACATCGGCCCCGAGGGCATCTGCTACCGCCCCGACCTGTTCGAGGCTGCCGGCCTGCCGAGCGAGCGCGACGCCGTCGCCGACTACCTCGAGGGCGACTGGGCGCACTACTTCGACGTCGGCCGCGAGTACCAGGCTGCCACCGGCAAGGCGTGGTACGACCACTCCGGCTTCATCTGGAACGGCATCGTCAACCAGATGGACGAGGGCTACTACACCGCTGACGGCGAGCTGAACGTCGAGGACAACGCCGACATGCGCGACAGCTTCGACCTCGTCGCCGAGGCCGTCGCCGACGGTCTCTCGGCCGGCCAGGCCGTGTGGGACTGGAACGGTGGCCAGTCGTTCGTCGACGGCACCTTCGCGACGTTCGTCTGCCCGGGCTGGATGCTCGGTGTGGTCGAGGGTCAGGTCCAGACCGGTGCCGAGGCTGCGGGCGTCGACCCGGCGTCGGTGGTCTGGGACTTCGCTGACGTCTTCCCGGGTGGCGCGGCCAACTGGGGCGGTTCCTTCCTCGCCGTCTCCGA
Organism: Actinotalea fermentans ATCC 43279 = JCM 9966 = DSM 3133; assembly: GCA_000767215.1. Taxonomy (GTDB): domain Bacteria; phylum Actinomycetota; class Actinomycetes; order Actinomycetales; family Cellulomonadaceae; genus Actinotalea; species Actinotalea fermentans. The sequence continues at coordinate 3,088 of AXCX01000011.1, read as the reverse complement.
GACGTCCGAGCACAAGGAGGCCGCTGCGGCCCTCGCCAGCTGGCTGACCGAGCCCGAGCAGCAGCTCGTGGCGTTCGAGGCCGCGGGTGCGTTCCCGAGCACGGTCGAGGCCGCTGACACGCTGGCCGCCGAGGCGACCCCGCGTGCGACCTTCAACAACGCCCCCGCCGGCCAGATCCTGGCCAGCCGGGCGCAGGGTATCCAGGCACAGTTCAAGGGTCCGGACGACTCCGTCATCCAGGAGAACGTCTTCGGCCCGGCGCTCCAGCAGCTCGACGACGGGTCGCTCGACGGCCCCGGGGCCTGGGACGCGGCGATCGCGCTCCTGAACGAGCTCGTCGTCAACAACTGAGTCAGATGTCACGTTGAACGACGGGCCCCCGGGCAGTACCTGGCCCGGGGGCCCGTCGTTCGGCAGCCGGAAACGCGACGGGAACCCACATGTCCTCCACGCTCGACAAGGGGCTCAACGCGAGCCCCGGCGGGGCGGTCGCCGGATCGGGGGAGGGCGCCTTCCAGGGCGGTCGCTCCACACCGACGTGGCGCCAGCGCCTGAGCCGCTTCGACCTCAAGGCCTCGCCCTACCTGTACATCTCCCCCTTCTTCCTCCTCTTCGCGCTCGTCGGGCTCTTCCCTCTCGTCTACACGTTCTACGTGGCGATGTACGACTGGGACCTGCTGTCGGGCAAGGAGTCCTTCGTCGGACTCGAGAACTTCTCCACCGCCCTCACGGACGGGACGTTCTGGAACTCCATCGAGAACACGATCTCGATCTTCGCGCTCTCGACCTTCCCCCAGCTCCTGGGGGCGCTCGTCATCGCGGCCCTGCTGGACCAGCAGATCCGGGCCAAGACCGCCTGGCGGATGGGCGTCCTGCTGCCCTACGTCGTCACCCCGGTCGCGGTCGCGCTGATCTTCTCGAGCATCTTCCGCAACGCGGGTGACTCGAGCCTCGCGAACAACATCCTCGACGCGATCGGCCTGGACCAGGTCGAGTGGAAGCGGGACCGGCTGCCGAGCCACATCGCCATCGCCTCGATGGTCAACTGGCGGTGGACCGGCTACAACGCGCTCATCCTCCTGTCGGCGATGCAGGCCGTCCCGCGCGAGCTCTACGAGGCCGCCGCCATCGACGGCGCCGGCCCCGTGCGGCGGTTCTTCTCGGTGACGCTGCCGAACGTCCGGCCGACGCTGCTCTTCGTCATCGTCACCGCGACGGTGTACGGCCTGCAGATCTTCGCCGAGCCCCGTCTGTACGACGTCGCCAACGCCGGCGGCATCGGCGGAGCGGAGCGGCAGTTCCAGACCACCGTCCTGTACCTGTGGGAGATGGCGTTCTTCCGAAGGAACCTCGGACGTGCGTCTGCGGTGGCCCTGCTGCTCTTCGTGCTCATCGTCAGCATCGGCCTGGTCAACTTCTTCATCTCCAAGAGGCTCGTCGCAGGTGACGAGGGGCCGAAGCTCACTCGGGCGGAGCGCCGCGCGATCAAGCGGGCGGCCGAGGCACGGAAGGCGGTGGCCCGATGACCGCGCTGGGCATGAGCCAGCAGCAGGGGGCGCCGCAGGCAGTCCCGGCGCCGCAGCCGGCGCGCCGTGGTCGGCGTGGTGGCAAGGTCGGCCTGTACAAGAGGGCCGGTTGGCCGGTCTACCTCGTCCTCGGCATCTCGGTGCTCCTCTTCGCCTACCCGCTGTGGTGGTCGTTCGTGGTCGCGAGCGGCACGAACGCCACGCGTGGGCAGACGCTGCCGTTCATCCCGGGGCCGAACTTCATCAAGAACATGAACGAGGTGCTCGACGCCATCCCCTTCTGGAAGGCGCTCGGCAACTCCCTGCTGGTCTCGTCGGTCGTCACGATCTCCGTGGTGACGTTCTCGACGCTCGCCGGCTACGCGTTCGCGAAGCTGAAGTTCAAGGGCCGCGACGGCCTGATGATCTTCGTGATCGCGACCATGGCGATCCCGACGCAGCTCGGCATCATCCCGCTGTTCATGGTGATGAAGAACCTCGGCTGGACGGGCGAGATCCAGGCGGTCATCGTGCCGACGCTGGTGACCGCGTTCGGCGTGTTCCTCATGCGCCAGTACCTCGTGGGCGTCATCCCGGACGAGCTCATCGAGGCCGCGCGCGTCGACGGCTGCAACCAGATCCGCACCTTCTGGAACGTCGCGGTGCCGGCGGCCCGGCCCGCGATGGCGATCCTCGGCCTGTTCACGTTCATGATGGCGTGGACGGACTTCCTGTGGCCGATGATCATCCTCGACGCCGGGAACCCGACGCTGCAGACGGCCCTGGCCAACCTGCAGTCCGGGTACTACATCGACTACTCGATCGTGCTCGCGGGTGCGGTCATGGCGACGATCCCCGTCCTGGTCCTGTACATCGCTGCCGGTAAGCAGCTGATCTCCGGGATCATGGCGGGCGCCGTCAAGGGGTAGCCGGGCGGGCGCGAGAAGCGTCACGAGCGTCGACCGCCGCGCCCCGATCCGGCGCGGGGCGGGCGAGCGACAGGGTGGGGAGGGTCCGGTTCACGGGCCCTCCCCACTGCCGTTCCCGCGGGGCGGGCGGCTGCGTCAGTCCGCGCGGGCCCGCGCCGTGACGACCAGCTCGACGCCGTCCGACCAGGCCGCCGTGGCGACGGTGAGCAGCGGGACGTCGGCGGTGGCCCGCAGCGTGACGACCGCCGTGCGTCCGTCGTCGGTCGTGGCGGCGACGACCTCCAGGTCCTGGAACCGCTCGGCAGCGGGCGCGCTCTCCAGGTACGCCTCGACGGCGTCGCGCACGCCGTCGAGGCTGAGGGTGACGGGTGAGGCGTCCGGCGAGCCGGGCGGGCCCGCGTAGTACCCGGCGAGGTCCACGGTGTCGGCGGCCTCGAGGGCGGCCAGGTCGGCGAGGGCGAGCAGGCGCTTGCGCTCGAGGTGGACGGCCGTGGCGGAGACGACGACGCCGACGAGCAGGATCGCCAGGAGCCCGAAGGCCAGGGCGAGGATCATCACCTGCCCGTCGTCGCCGCGACGGGCGCCCGCGGGTCGACGCGGGGCTCCGGACGGCCCGCGTGCCGGTCGCGGCCCGGTCGCGGCGTCACCGGTCG
>AXCX01000101.1 GCA_000767215.1 Actinotalea fermentans ATCC 43279 = JCM 9966 = DSM 3133 | reverse complement strand
GGCCCCGCGGGATCGCGCCCAGGCGTCGCCCGCCCGCGTCCGTCGCACCTGGTACGGCCCGCCGGCCAGCGCGGAGTCCGCGACGAGGTGGTGCGGTGCGCCGTGGGTCACCCGCACCGTCACGAGGTCACCCGGCCGCGGCAGCGCAGGGTCGAGGTCGGCGGCGAGCCGCTGGTCGGTGGCGTCCGCGGTCGCGGCGGCCACGACGTGCGGTGGGAGCGCCAGGTGCACCAGGCGGTTGTCCGCGGCACGGCCGCTGATCCGCTGCGTCGCGCCGTCCTTGCGGCCCTCCCCCTCGGCGACGAGGACCTCGACGACGCGCCCGACCTGTCGCTCGTTCTCCTGCGTGGAGATGCGCTCCTGCAGGGCGACGAGCCGCTCGTAGCGCTCCTGCACGACGTCGGCGGGCACCTGGTCCGGCAGGTCCGCGGCAGGGGTGCCGGGCCGCGGCGAGTAGAGGAACGTGAAGGCCGAGCTGAAGCGCGCCTGCTCCACCACGCGGAGGGTCTCGGCGAAGTCCTCCTCCGTCTCGCCCGGGAAGCCGACGATGACGTCGGAGGTGATCGCCGCATCGGGGATCGCCGCGCGCACCCGGTCCAGGATGCCGAGGAACCGCTCGGAGCGGTACGAGCGGCGCATGGCCCGCAGGATGCGGTCCGAGCCCGACTGCAGCGGCATGTGCAGGCTCGGCATCACGGTGGGCGTCTGCGCCATCGCCTCGATGACGTCGTCGGTGAACGACGCGGGGTGCGGTGAGGTGAAGCGCACGCGCTCCAGCCCGGGGATCGCACCGACAGCGCGCAGGAGCTTGCCGAACGCCGCCCGGTCCCCGAAGCCGACCCCGTAGGAGTTGACGTTCTGCCCGAGCAGCGTCACCTCGACCGCGCCCTCCGCCACGAGCGCCTCGACCTCGGCGAGCACGTCGCCCGGCCTCCGGTCGCGCTCCTTGCCGCGCAGGTGGGGCACGATGCAGAAGGTGCACGTGTTGTTGCACCCGACGCTGATGGAGACCCAGCCCGCGTAGACCGACTCCCGGCGGGTGGGCAGCGTCGACGGGAAGACCTGCAGCGACTCGGCGATCTCGACCTCCGCGCGCGCGTTGTGCCGCGCGCGCTCGAGCAGCACCGGCAGCGCGTCGAGGTTGTGGGTGCCGAAGACGACGTCGACCCACGGCGCCTTCTCGACGATGCCGGCGCGGTCCTTCTGGGCGAGGCACCCGCCGACGGCGATCTGCATGCCCGGCCGCCCGCGCTTGATCCCCGCGAGCTGGCCGAGGTTGCCGTAGAGCCGCGTCGAGGCGTTCTCGCGCACCGCACAGGTGTTGATGACCACGACGTCCGCCTGCCAGGCGGCGGCGTCCTGCGCGGACGCCGGCACGTAGCCCGCGGTCTCCAGGAGGCCGGCCATGTGCTCGGAGTCGTGCGCGTTCATCTGGCAGCCGAGCGTGCGCACGACGTAGGTGCCGCGCGCGTCGGGCGCGCGCACCCCCCCGGGCGCGGGGGCGTCGTCGGGGGCGTGGGCCGGGGTGGAGAGCGTGGTGGACATCGCCCACCAGGGTACGGCGCGCGAGGCCCAGGGTTTACCCCGCTGTGATCATCCCGAGTGGCCGGGGAAACAGGACGGTCCTACCGTCGGCAGATGATGGGGGACGGAGTCGAGGACGGCACCACGGCGCGGGCGGGCGCGCCGCTCGTCGTGCTGTCGGGCGTGAACAAGCACTTCGGGCGGCTGCACGTGCTGGTCGACGTCGACCTGGTGGTGCACCGCGGCGAGGTCGTCGTCGTCATCGGGCCGTCCGGATCGGGCAAGTCGACCCTGTGCCGCGTCATCAACCGCCTGGAGCCGGCGGACTCCGGGACCGTGACCGTGGACGGCGTCCCCGTCCCCGCGGAGGGCAAGGCGCTCGCGCGACTGCGCGCCGACGTCGGGATGGTCTTCCAGCAGTTCAACCTGTTCGCGCACAAGACGGTACTCGAGAACGTCACACTGGGCCCGGTCAAGGCGCGCCGGACGCGCCGCGCCGACGCCGAGGCGGAGGCGATGCGGCTGCTCGAGCGCGTCGGCGTGGCCGACCAGGCGCACAAGCTGCCCGCGCAACTCTCCGGTGGCCAGCAGCAGCGGGTCGCCATCGCCCGGGCCCTCGCCATGCACCCGAAGGTCATCCTCTTCGACGAGCCGACCTCCGCGCTCGACCCGGAGATGATCAACGAGGTGCTCGACGTCATGGTCGCCCTCGCGCGCGACGGCATGACGATGGTCGTGGTCACCCACGAGATGGGCTTCGCCCGACGTGCGGCCGACCGGGTCGTCTTCATGGACGGCGGCCGGATCGTCGAGCAGGCGAGCCCGGAGGAGTTCTTCACGGCCCCGCGGTCCGACCGCGCCCGCGACTTCCTGTCCGCGATCCTCACCCACTGACTGCACTGACCGACCACGCCCCTGGGGGCACGACACGGAAGGTGACCACGATGAGTCGACGCAGAACGGGAGCCGTCCTCCTCGCGACGGCGGCGCTGGCGGTGGCCGGCTGCCAGGCGGACGCCGAGGACGACCCGGCACCGGCGCCCGAGGCCGACGGCACGGCGACCACCGACGACGGCGAGTCCGACCCGGGGGCCTTCCCGGAGGGCAGCACCATGGCCCGCCTCGCCGAGGAGGGCTCGATCACCATCGGGACGAAGTTCGACCAGCCGTTGTTCGGCCTGGTCGGGCCCGACGGCGTGCCGGAAGGGTTCGACGTCGAGATCGGCACGCTCATCGCCGGCGAGCTCGGCATCGCCGCCGAGGACATCGAGTGGGTCGAGACGCCGTCGCAGAACCGCGAGACGGCGATCGAGAACGGCGACGTCGACCTCGTCGTCGCGACCTACACCATCAACGACGACCGCAAGCAGCGCGTCGGGTTCGCGGGCCCGTACTACGAGGCCGGTCAGTCGATCCTCACGCTGGCCTCGAACGAGGACATCCAGGGGCCGGACGACCTCGCGGGCGCGCGCGTGTGCACCGTCTCCGGCTCCACGCCGGAGCAGAACCTGCTCGAGAACTACCCGGAGGTCGAGGTGGTGCCGTTCGGCACCTACTCCGAGTGCCTCGAGCCGCTGCGCAACGGCCAGGTGGACGCCGTGAGCACGGACAACGTCATCCTCGCGGGCTTCGCCGCCGAGAACGACGACCTCGAGGTGCGCGGGGAGCCGTTCACGCAGGAGCCCTACGGCATCGGCGTCGCCAAGGACGACGTCGAGTTCCGGATGTGGATCAACGACGTCCTCGAGGACCTGTTCGCCGACGGCCGCTGGACGCAGGCGTGGGAGTCGACGGCCGGCACCGTCCTGCCGACGCCCGAGCCGCCCGCCGTCGACCGGTACGAGGACTGACCCCGCCGGGGAGCGGGACGCGCCGGCGCGCCGTCCCGCTCCCCGGATGTCCACACCTGGCACCGACGGCCACCGAACGGAGGACGCGGGTGGACCTCATCGTCGACAACGCCTCGACGTACCTGGACGGGTTCGCGGTCACGGCACGCCTGACGGCGTACTCGGCCGTGGCGGCGCTGGCCGTCGGGCTGGTGATGGCGGCCCTGCGCATCGCCCCGCTGCGCTCGCTGCGGGTCGTCGCCGCCGCGTACGTCGAGGTGCTCCGCAACACCCCGCTCACGCTGGTCTTCTTCTTCATGGTGCTGGTCGCTCCCCAGTTCGGCATCCTCCCGCCGCTCGGGTTCTGGACGGCCGTCGCGTGCCTGGCGCTCTACACGTCCGCCTTCGTGGCGGAGGCCGTCCGGTCCGGGATCAACGGCGTCGGGGTGGGACAGGCGGAGGCCGCCCGCTCGATCGGGCTGACCTTCGGACAGGTCCTGCGCGAGGTCGTCCTGCCACAGGCGGTCCGGTCCACCGTCCCGCCGCTGATCAACGTGCTCATCGCCCTCACCAAGAACACCTCGGTCGCCGCGGGCTTCGCCGTCGTGGAGCTGGTCGGGACGGGACGGCGGCTGTCGACCGCCAACGCCGGCGACCCGTGGGTGCTCGTCGGCGTCGCCGTCTGCTACCTCGTCATCACGATCCCGATGGGCCTGCTCGCCACGTCGCTCGAGCGAAGGGTGGCGTTCGCGCGATGACCTCCGTCCTGTACGACGCCCCCGGCCCCGTCACGCGGCGCCGTGAGCGCATCGGCTCAGTCGTGGGCGCCGTCGTCGTCCTCGCCCTGGCGTTCCTCGCGTTGCGGTACGCCGCGGGGCGCGGCGTGTTCCAGGCCGATCACTGGGACGTGCTCCACAACCCTCCGAAGGGCCAGTCCGCCGCCGACGTCTGGCGCTCCATCCTGGTGCGCGGCCTCGGCGCGACGCTGCGCGCAGCAGCGGTCGCAGCCCCGCTGGCGCTGGTCCTGGGCCTGGTGCTCGCGCTGTGGCGGACGACGAGACTGAGGTGGCTGCGGGTGCCCGCGGTGGCCGTGGTCGAGGTGTTCCGCGGGCTGCCCGTGCTGCTCATGATGCTCGTAGGCACGCTCGCGCTCGGCATGGACCCGTTCGGCGGCGTCGTCTTCGGGCTGGTCGTGTACAACATGGCGATCTTCGCCGAGATCCTTCGAGCGGGCCTCGCGGCGCTGCCGAAGGGGCAGGCCGAGGCGGCCTCCGCGATCGGCCTCTCCCGCTGGCAGTCGCTGCGCCACGTCCTGCTCCCGCAGGCGGTCCGCATGATGCTGCCGAGCCTGGTGGCGCAGCTCGTCGTCCTCCTCAAGGACTCCTCGCTCGGCTTCATCGTGAGCTACCCCGAGCTGCTCAAGGCGATCCAGAACAACGGCCAGTACTTCGGCAACCGCTACTTCGTCGCGCTGTTCGTCGTGGGTGCCGGGACGTACCTCGCGGTGAACCTCAGCCTGTCGGCGTTCGCGCGGTGGCTCAGCCGCCGGACCGGCGCCCGCGCGGGAGCGGTGGGCGATCCGGCCGGCCTGGCCCTGGTGGCTAGCCGGCCGTCGCGGAGGCGCGCAACTCGCGCACGACCGTGACCGTGATCTCGCCCGGGTAGGTCAGGTCGGACTCGATCTGCCGGGCGATCGCGCCGGCGAGCTCGGGCACCGCGGCGTCGCCCACGATCTCGGGCTCGACGACGACACGCACCTCGCGGCCGGCGGCCATGGCCACCGCACGGCGGACGCCGGGGTGTGAGGCGACGAGGGACTCCAGGGTCGTCATCCGCTCGACGAACTGGTCGAGCTCCTCGCGCCGGGCGCCCGGCCGCGAAGCCGAGACCGCGTCGGCCGCCTGGACGATGACCGCCTCGACGGACTGGAGCGCCACCTCGTCGTGGTGCGCGGCGACCGCGTTGACGACGATCTCGGACTCGCCGAGCCTGCGGAGCAGCTCGGCCCCGAGGGCCGCGTGCGTCCCGGGACGCTCCGCCGACATCGCCTTGCCCAGGTCGTGCAGGAAGGCCGCCCGCCGTGCGGTGGCGACGTCCGCGCCTATCTCCGCTGCCATGGCGGCGGCGAGCTGCGCCGTCTCCACGAGGTGCGCCAGGACGTTCTGCCCGTAGCTCACCCGGAGGCGGAGCCGCCCGAGCGTCTCGATGACCTCCGGGTGCAGCCCGACGACGCCGGCCCGCTCGGCGGCCTCGTGACCCGCGGCGACGGCGCGGTCACGGGCACCGGCGAGAGCCTCGGCGTACGCGAGCTCGATGCGCTGGGGGTGGATGCGCCCGTCCGCGATGAGTGCCTCGAGTGCGACGGCGGCGACCTCCCGGCGCTCCGCATCGAAGCTCGAGAGGGTGACCTGGTCCGAGCTGTCGTCGATGATGACGTTCACGCCGGTGAGCGCCTCGAAGGTGCGGATGTTGCGCCCCTCCTTGCCGATGATGCGGCCCTTCATCTCCTCCGCCGGCAGCGGCACGACCGTGACCACGCTCTGGGTGCTCGTCGGCCCGGCCATCCGGTGGACGGCGGTGGCGACGATGTGGCGGGCCCGGTCGTCCGCGGCGCGACGCGCCTTCGCCTCGACCCGCCGCACCATGGCCGCGGCGTCGCGCTCGGCGTCCTCGGTGATGAGCTTGAGCTGGTGGGCCCGGGCCTCGTCCGGCGTGAGCCCGGAGGCGATCTGGAGCAGCTCGGCGGCCTCTTGGCGCGCCGCAGCGAGCTGGTCGCGTGCGGCGCGGCGGTCCGCCTCGGCCTGCTGCGCCCGGAGCTCGACCTGCTGCGCCTTGGCCTCGGCCTGCTCGGTCAGCTCGCGGGCCTGGCGCCACTCTGCCGCGACCTCCTGCTCGCGCCGCGCGACGTGCTCCTCACGGCGCTGGGCGTCGGCCAGCATCGCGCGGGCCTCGGTCTTGATCGCGTCGGTGTCCTCGTGTGCCTGGCGACGCGTCGCGTCCGCCTCGCGGCGGGCGAGGAGCACGAGGATGAGGGCGACGAGGCATGCGGCCAGCAACGCGATGATGATGGCCGCGTCACCCCAGTCCACCGTGCTCTCCCTCCGTCAGGGGCTACTCGTCCGCCTCGACGGCGTCCGACCACCCCTCATCGTCGCGCATCTCGGCCACCACGCGGTGCGACAGGCCGGAGGGATATCCCTTCCGCGCGAGCATCGCGAGGAGTCGCCGGGTCTGGACGTCCCGGTCGAGGCCCGGCCGCCAACGACGACGCACGAGCTCGCGGGCGCTCGCCTGCTCGGCGTCGTCGTCCACCTGCCCGAGCGCCTCCGTCGCGAGCTCCGGGTCGATCCCCTTCCTGCGGAGCTCGACGGCGAGGGCACGCCGCGCCAGGCCCCTCGACTCGTGGCGGGAGCGGACGAGCATGCGGGCGTACTCGGCGTCGTCGATCAGACCCACCTCGGTGAACCGGTCGAGCACCCTGTTCGCGACGTCCTCAGGGACGTCACGCCGGGCCATGGCCTCGGCGAGCTGCTGGCGACTCCGCGGCGCACTGGTGAGCAGGCGCAGGGCGATGGCTCGGGCGACCGACTCAGGATCGGGCTCGCGGTCGGCAGACGCCGACCCGGTCGCCGGTGGCTCGTGCGCCGGCGACCGGGGGCGGCGTGGGCGTCCGGTCAGGGTGTGCCTCAGAAGTCGACGGAGGCGCTGGGGTCGGCGGGTGCGTCGACGCGCGCACCGACGCCCAGCTTCTCCTTGATCTTCTTCTCGATCTCGTTGGCGAGGTCGGGGTTGTCGCGGAGGAACCCGCGAGCGTTCTCCTTGCCCTGACCGAGCTGGTCGCCTTCGTAGGTGAACCACGAGCCGGACTTGCGGACCAGCCCGTGCTCGACGCCGAGATCGATCAGGCCACCCTCGCGCGAGATGCCGATGCCGTAGAGGATGTCGAACTCGGCCTGCTTGAAGGGCGGCGCGAGCTTGTTCTTCACGACCTTGACGCGGGTCCGGTTGCCGACCGCCTCGGTGCCCTCCTTGAGGGTCTCGATGCGCCGGATGTCCATGCGCACGGAGGCGTAGAACTTCAGCGCCTTGCCACCGGTCGTCGTCTCCGGCGAGCCGAAGAACACGCCGATCTTCTCGCGCAGCTGGTTGATGAAGATCGCCGTCGTGCCCGAGGCGCTCAGGGCACCGGTGATCTTGCGCAGCGCCTGCGACATCAGGCGCGCCTGGAGGCCGACGTGGCTGTCACCCATCTCGCCCTCGATCTCCGCCTTGGGCACCAGCGCGGCGACCGAGTCGATGACGACGATGTCGATCGCGCCGGAGCGGATCAGCATGTCCATGATCTCGAGCGCCTGCTCGCCGGTGTCCGGCTGGGACACGAGGAGCGCGTCGGTGTCGACACCGAGCTTCTTCGCGTAGTCGGGGTCCAGGGCGTGCTCGGCGTCGATGAACGCCGCGATCCCCCCGGCCCTCTGGGCGTTGGCGACCGCGTGCAGCGCCACGGTGGTCTTGCCGCTCGACTCCGGGCCGTAGATCTCGATGACACGACCGCGCGGCAGGCCGCCGATGCCGAGCGCGATGTCGAGGGCGATCGACCCGGTGGGGATCACCTCGACGGGGGCGCGGCTCTCGTCGCCGAGGCGCATGATCGAGCCCTTGCCGAACTGGCGGTCGATCTGGCTGAGCGCAGCCTCGAGCGCCTTGGTGCGGTCTGCGGGAGCAGGCATGGAACACCTCGTGTGTCCGGGGGCCGTCGGCCCATCGTTCGTCTGTGGAGTGCAAGCGACGCTACGGGCCACCTCCGACACGATCGGTGCCGACCCTCCGAGCCTGTGCACACCCGCGCCGCCGCAGCTCGTGTGGACAGCCTAGCCGAACACCTGTTCGACGCGGTGCGACACGCCCGGCGCAGGCACTCGCTACTTGAGGAGGAGCCGCTCGACGCGGCCCGCCGTCCAGAGCGTGCCGACCATGCCCATCACGGCGAGGTAGCCGACGTGGCCGACCATGGCGAGCGAGACGTCCCCGAGCATGAGCTCTCGCGTCATCGCGACCCCGTGGTACAGCGGCGTCGCCTGCACCAGCCACTGCAGCGCCTGGGGATAGGTGGTCAGCGGGAAGAACGTCGCCGAGAACAGGAACATGGGCATGATCGCGAGCTGGATGTAGTCGAAGTCCGCCCAGGTGCGCATGTACGTCGCCGACGCCATCCCGACCGAGGCGAACGCCCATCCGATGAGCGTCGCCGCCGGCACCGCCGCCAGCGCCCACAGGCTCTCCACCGCGCCTGCGAGCCAGGCCACGACCAGGAACGCCCCGGAGTACACGAGGCCCCGCAGCAGCGCCCAGCTGATCTCCCCGATCGCCACGTCGCGCGGACCCAGCGGCGTCGAGAGCACGGAGTCGTAGAGCTTGGCGTACTTGAGCTTGAAGAACACGTTCGTCGTCGAGTCGAAGACCGCCCCGTTCATCGCCGACGACGCCAGGAGCGCCGGCGCGACGAACGCCAGGTACGGGACGGAGCCGCCGTCGGGCAGCTGGATGTCGCCGACCATCGACCCGATCCCGACACCCATCGCGAACAGGAAGAAGACGGGCTCGAAGAACCCGGACACGATGATCGTCCACGTGCGCCGGAACGAGACGAAGTTCCGTTCGACGAGCGTGCGTGCCATGCCCG
>AXCX01000100.1 GCA_000767215.1 Actinotalea fermentans ATCC 43279 = JCM 9966 = DSM 3133 | reverse complement strand
GCACCGGCCGGCATGGGCAGCGCGCGGGCCAGGCGGTGGGCGATGCCCGACGGCGCGGCGCCCCCCGGGCCGGACGAGCGGTACGTCGTCGTCATCACACCACCATCCGTCGGGTCAGCACCCGCACGGCGAGCACGTACCCGAGCACCGCCCACGCGCCGACGTAGGCGAGGTGCCCGAGCAGCGGACCGAGTGCCACGGTGCCGAGGAAGAGGTCGCGGCAGGCCTCGACCGCGTGCCACAGGGGCGTGGCCCACGCGACGGGCTGGAGCCAACCGGGCAGCTGCTCGACGGGGAAGAAGGTGCCCGCGAAGAGCGACATGGGCGTGATGACGAACCGGAACGCGAGCGTCAGCCCGCGGTCGTTCTCGAGCCGGGCCGCGAACGCGAACATCAACGCCGCGAAGGCCATGCCGCCCAGGCCGGCCACCGGGATCGCCAGCACGGCCCACGGTGAGCGCACGGTGCCGAGCATCGCCGCGATGACGAAGAACGCCGTGACCGACGTCAGGACGCGGACCGCGACGAAGCCCAGCTGGCCCGCCACGACGTCGCGCGGGCCGAGCGGCGTCGCCAGCATCGCGTGGTACATGCGGTCCCACTTGATGCCACCCATGACCGAGAACGACGTCTCCCCGGTGCCGACCTGCATCGCGGTCGCGGCGAGCACGCCCGGGGCGACGAACACCACGTACGGCACGCCTCCGACGCCGCCACTGCCGGAGTCGACCAGCATGCCGAGCCCGAAGCCCATGCCGGCGAGGTAGAGCAGCGGGGTCAGGAAGCTCGAGACCGCCGAGCCGAACCAGACGCGGCGGTACTTGCGCAGCCAGTGGGCCATGACGGCCCACCCGCCGCCCCGGACCATCGGGCGCGACGCGGGCGCGATCCTCGTGCCGAGCGCCATCAGTCCACCAGGCTCCGGCCGGTCAGGTGCAGGAACACGTCCTCGAGCGTCGCCCGGCGCACGAGGGCCGACAACGGCTCGAGCCCACGCCGCAGCACCTCCGCGTGCGCCGCCTCGCCGTCGCGCACGTACAGCAGCAGCCGGTCCGCCAGCACCTCCACCCGGTCCGCGATGCCGTCGACGTCCCCGAGCCGGTGCGCGTGGTCGTCGGTGTCGAACCGGAGCTCGAGCACCTCGCGGGTCGAGTACGTGTCGATGAGCTCGCGCGGGGAGCCCTCGGCGACGATCCGCCCACGGTCCATCACGACGAGCCTGTCGCACAGCTGCTCGGCCTCGTCCATGTAGTGCGTCGTCAGCACGAGCGTCACGCCCTCGCGCTTGAGCCGGAAGAGGCGGTCCCACAGGACGTGCCTGGCCTGCGGGTCCAGGCCCGTCGTCGGCTCGTCGAGCAGCAGGATGTCGGGGGTGTTGACCAGGCCGCGGGCGATCGTCAGGCGGCGCTTCATCCCACCGGACAGCGGCTCGACGATCGACGACGCGCGGTCGGTCAGCTGGGCGAACTCCAGCAGCTCCTTGGCGCGCTCCTGCACGACGGCGCGGGGCAGCCCGAAGTAGCGGCCGTAGACCCAGAGGTTCTCCTCGACGGTGAGCTCCTCGTCGAGGCTGTCGCGCTGCGGCACGACGCCGAGCCGCGCGCGGATCCGCGGCCCGTCGGTCGCGGGGTCCATGCCGAGGACCTGCAGGGTGCCGCCCGACGGCGGCGAGACGCAGCCGATCATCCGCATCGTCGAGGACTTGCCCGCACCGTTCGGCCCGAGGAAGCCGAACGACTCGCCCGGCCGCACCTCGACGTCGATGCCGTCGACGGCGACGAAGTCGCCGAACCGCTTGACCAGTCCGCGGGCGACGATGAGGGGGCTGTCAGGCACCGGGAGACCGTACTCCCGCCCACCGACGTCGCGACACCGGATTCGTCGCCTCGCCCGCGCCCACGGCAGCCGCGCTCAGGCTCTCCGCCGGGGCCGTGGGTGGCCCCACCGGAGGGCGGCCGGCACGTCCTGCGCGTCGCACAGCGCGCGCCAGACGGCGGCCGGGTCCTCCCCCGCGTCGAGCGCGACGACGGCGGTCCGGTCGTCGAGCTGCCCGATCACGAGATCGCGCGCGAGCGTGCGGCCCTGCGGGCCGAAGACGTCGTCGACCAGCTCCCAGAACTCGCTGTAGCGCACCGGGACAGCCTGCCACGACCTCGGCGCCGCACCAGCGGCCGGCGCGGCGCCGGCAGCCGTGCCTGCGAGCGGGCGCCGGCGAGCGGGTCGGCGAGCGATCGGCGCGCCTGTCGGGGGCGGGCACCAGAATGGACCCGTGGACGCGACGGGCGCAGGGATCGCGGACGCGCTCGCCCAGTTCTCGCCCGCGACGCGGGCGTGGTTCACGGGGGCGTTCGCCGGTCCGACGGCGGCGCAGGTGGGTGCGTGGTCGGCGATCGGCGCCGGCCAGCACGCGCTGGTGGTCGCGCCGACCGGCTCCGGCAAGACCCTCTCGGCGTTCCTCTGGGCGCTCGACCGGCTGCATGCCGAGCCGCCGCCGGAGGACCCCGCCCTGCGCTGCCGCGTGCTGTACGTCTCGCCCTTGAAGGCCCTCGCCGTCGACGTCGAGAAGAACCTGCGGTCGCCGCTGGTCGGCATCCGCCAGGCCGCGACCCGGCTGGGCGTGACGGTCCCCGACGTCGAGGTCGGCATCCGCACCGGCGACACCCCGGCTGCCGAGCGCCGCGCGTTCGGCAGCCGGCCGCCCGACGTGCTCATCACGACGCCCGAGTCGCTCTACCTCGTGCTCACGTCGCAGGCGCGCGCGGGGCTCGCCGGCGTCCGGACGGTCATCCTCGACGAGATCCACGCCGTCGCCGGGACCAAGCGGGGCGCGCACCTGGCGCTGAGCCTGGAACGCCTCGACGCCCTCCTCGAGCACGGCCCCGGGCCGGCGCAGCGGATCGGGCTGTCCGCCACCGTGCGGCCCGTCGAGGCGGTCGCGCGCTTCCTGTCCGGCGCCCGCACGCCGCAGGACGGCGGGCGCACCGTCGCGGTGGTCCAGCCGCCGGCGGCGAAGCAGGTCGAGGTCGACGTCGTCGTCCCGGTCCCCGACCTCGCGGACCTGGCACCGCGCGCGCCCGG
>AXCX01000099.1 GCA_000767215.1 Actinotalea fermentans ATCC 43279 = JCM 9966 = DSM 3133 | reverse complement strand
GGTGCCGCGGCGACCGGTGGCCTCGCGGCCCTCGTCGCGAGCGTGCCGGTCACGGCCATCGGTCTGGCGGCCGCGGGCGTCATCGTCGCGGGCGCCGTGGGCGTCGCGGGCGCGATGGGCGTCTTCTCGGCCGACGACGACGACCCGGACGTCGTCGCCGTCGAGCCGGACATCGACGACATGACCCCGACCCCGCCCGGCGACGGGCCGACGACGCCGGCGGACGAGCCCACCGACGAGCCGACGTCCGAGCCCTCCACCGACCCGACGAACCCGGCCAACGTGCCCGCTGTCGCCGAGCCCGACGACGACGCGACGCCCGCGCCGTCGACCAGCCCGGACCCCGGGGCCACCACCCCGCCGACGACTCCCCCGCCCACGTCGCCGCCGCCGACGAGCCCGCCGCCCACCGATCCGCCACCGCCGCCCGTGCTCGTCGCGCAGCCGCCGACGATGGGTGCGTCCGGGTTCGTCGCCGGCCAGCCGGCCATGCTCCAGGTACCGGTCGACAACACGGGCGGCGCGGCCGACGAGGTCGTCACGCAGCTGGTGTTCCCCGAGGGCACCGCCGTCACGATCGAGGCGGCGGACCCGCCGGACGGTGGCGGGACGAGCGTCCGCACGGCGTCGAACGGCTGGTCCTGCTCCGCGGTGGGCTCGCTCGCCACCTGCACCCTGCCCGGCCTCGGCGCGGGCGACAGGTCGACGCTCTACGCGAACGTGACCGTCGCGGACGACGGCCTCGACGGCACGCGCCTGATGACGGTCGGCGTGCGCACCTGGGCGCCCGCGCTGGGCGCGGCCCCGGCGACGTCGCCCGTCCAGATGCAGGTCTCCTCCCCGCCGACGGCGTTCTCCGTCGAGTCGATCGTGCCCGTGACGCTCGCCGGCTCCAACGACGCGACGCCGAGCGCCCCGGCGACCGTGACGGTCCCGATCCGCGTGACCAACACCGGCACCGGCGCCCCCGCGTCCGTGCGGCTGGCGGGCATCCCGGGTGACGTTGCGGTGACGCCGAGCGACGGCTGGTCCTGCGCCTGGGGCCTGGGCTACGAGTGCACCGGGCCGCGCGTCCCGCGTGGGCAGCACGCGGACCTCGTCCTCACGCTCGCGGACACGACGCCGCTGGTCGACGTCGACCGCACGGGATTCGTGACCGTGACCACCCAGCCGGGCACCGGCACGACGTTCTCGCTGCGGACCGCGGCCGCCCCGGCCCGGTACGCGCTCGACGTCGAGCAGCTGACGACGGCGGCCGGCTCGACGCTCGACACCCACGTCACGGTGACCAACACGGGTCGCACGACGGGCCGGCAGGTCGTCGTCGCGCTC
The DNA here is from genome assembly GCA_000767215.1 of Actinotalea fermentans ATCC 43279 = JCM 9966 = DSM 3133. Lineage (GTDB taxonomy): Bacteria > Actinomycetota > Actinomycetes > Actinomycetales > Cellulomonadaceae > Actinotalea > Actinotalea fermentans. The sequence continues at coordinate 6,677 of AXCX01000099.1, read as the reverse complement.
GACCTGCCCGCGGGCCTGACCTCGAGCGACGCCAAGTGGACCCGGTGCGCCGGCGACGAGGGCGACCTCTGCCGGACGATCGCCGCCCTCGCGCCGGGCGCGTCGGAGCGTGCGCACATCGCGTTCGCCGCGGCGTCGGGCAGCTACCCGCTGGTCGTGTCCGTCCTCGACGCCGAGGCCGAGCCGACGGCTCCGGTCACCCGGGACATCGCCGTCGGTGCGCCGGCTCCGGCCGTCGTCGGCGTGAGCGGGCCGGCGGAGCTCGTCCTGGTGCCGGACGTGCCCGCGACGCTCTCGGCCGCCGTCAGCAACGCCGGCGGCTCGACCGCCACGGGCGTCGTGGTGCAGGTCGACCTGCCGGCCGGCGTCACGTGGGTCGCCGGGAGCGGCTGCGCCGGACGCAACGGCTCGAACCAGGCGCTGGACTGCCAGGTCGGCACGCTCGCCGCAGGCAGCTCCACGACCGTGACCTTCCGGGTCGTGGCCCAGGGCCAGGGGGCGCACGGCAGAGACGTCACCTTCGTCGCCCTCTGGGACGCCCAGGGCTCCGGTGAGGACGAGGTCTCCCCGCCGTTCCTGACGCCGGTCCGCGTGGTCGCCGACGCGCCGGTCGTGCGCGTCGCGCTCGAGTCGCAGACCACGTTCGTCCAGGGCGTGCCGCGCGACCTCGTCGCGACCGTCACCAACGCGGGCACGACGACGGCGACCGGTCTGACCGCGACGCTCCAGCTCCCCGCGGAGACCTTTTGGGAGCGCACGGCGGCGGGCTCGGACTGGACCTGCACGTCGTCGGGCGGCGCCGGTCCCACGGTGACCTGCACGACGCCGTCGCTCGCCCCGGGCGCGACGATCGAGCTCGCGGGCGCGATCCGGGCGAACGGCACGATGCAGGGCCGGGTCGTCGCGGTCGGCCTGACGTGGGCCGGCGGTGCGGCGCCCACCGCGCAGACGACGGTCGTCATCGGCAGCCTGCCGGCCTGCGCCGCGCCCTGGGAGAAGGGCACGTTCTACCGGATCGGCGACCGCGTGTCGTACGAGTCGTGGAACTACACGCGCCTGATCAACTTCCAGGCGATCTACGAGCCCGGGCGCTTCGCGGAGTTCTGGCGCTCCGAGGGCGCCTGCGCCTGACCGCCGGCACTGACCAGCCGGCGGCCCGAACAGCAGAGCGGCCCGGGACGTCTCGCGACGTCCCGGGCCGTACCCCCTGCTCTACCCCCTGCAGCCCCCTGCAGTCGTGCTGCCGTGCAGCCCCCTGCACGTTCGGTGCCTCCCACCGGGAGGTTGCGCTGCCGGGCCGTGGGACGAAGCCCCCTGGTCTTCACGACCCGGCAGCGCAGGGTCCTCAGTCAGCATCCCCCGAGCCGACGAGGACAACCTCGGGGGTGGGGTCACAGCGATAACCCACACCCCTGACGGTGACGATCCGCGGGCAGCCCCCCAGCTTCTCCCGCAGTCGTCGGACGTGAACGTCGACGGTGCGCGTGCCGTCCTTCCACGCGCGCTTGTGCCAGACGTGCGCGAGCAGCTCCTCGCGCGTCACGGCACGGTGCGGCGCGCGGAGCAGGTACTCCAGCAGCGCGAACTCCTTGTACGTGAACGGGACCGAGCGACCGGCGATGGTGACCTCGCGCGCGACGGCGTCGACGATCACCTCCCGGTGGGCCGGCACGGCGCGCAGACCGCTCGAGCCGTGCGACCGCGCGGCGGTCGGTGCGAGCTCGTCACGGACGCGGGCGACCAGGTCGCCGTGCGGGCCGCGGCCACCGAGCGTCATCGCGCTGTAGGTGGTGGCGTCGGGTGCGAGCTCGTCGATGACCGCGGCGACCGCCTGCGCGACCTCGACGAGGAGGGCGCGGCCGGCGGGACCCTCGGTGCCGGTCATCCCCACGTAGAGGGCGAGGCCCGGTTCGAACGCGGTCGACTGCGCGCTCAGGACGGGCGCCGGTGCGCCTGTCATAGCCACTGAGACTGCAGTCATGACTCGAGTGTGACTGGCGGGTGCGCGAACCCCCAAGGCCCAGGGGGGCCAGTCTCAAGATGTGGACATTAATCACCCGGCAGATCGGGCGCAGCACGGACCAACTAGGACACATCGCACGGGTGTTTTCGCTGGTCAGACGGCATGCCGCGGCCTGCCGCGGGCAGCGGTGTGCTACCGCCGTGGTGGTGTGACCCCGGTCACGGACGGATAACGCGACCGGTCAAGGCCGGCACCCATGACGGTCACCCATGACAGTCACCGGTGACCGCCACCGTGACAGTCACGGCGTGCGTCGACCCGACGGCGTCGGTCAGGTCAGGCCGTACAGGCGGTCGCCCGCGTCGCCCAGGCCGGGCACGATGTACGCCTTCTCGTTCAGGCGCTCGTCGACGGCGGCCACGACCACCGTGACGTCGGCCCGGTCGCCGACGTGCTTCTCGACGAGCTCGATGCCCTCCGGGGCCGCGATCAAGCAGATGCAGGTCACGTCGTGCGCGCCCCGCTCGAACAGGTAGTCGATCGTCGCGGCGAGGGTGCCGCCGGTCGCCAGCATCGGGTCCAGGACGAAGCACTGGCGGCCGGAGAGGTCGTCGGGCAGGCGGTTCGCGTAGGTGATCGCCTGGAGCGTCTCCTCGTCGCGCTTGAGGCCCAGGAAGCCGACCTCCGCCGTCGGGAGCAGCTTCATCATGCCGCCGAGCATGCCCAGGCCGGCCCGCAGCACCGGCACCACGATCGGCTTCGGGTCCGCCATGTGCGTCCCGATGGTCGCCGCGACGGGGGTGATGACCTCGCGCGGCTCGGTGCGGACGTCGCGCGTCGCCTCGTAGGCGAGCAGCGTGACCAGCTCGTCCACCAGCTCGCGGAACGTCGCCTGGGGGGTGTCCTTGTCCCGCAGGACCGACAGCTTGTGGGAGATCAGGGGGTGGTCGGCGACGTGCAGGCGCATGACTGCACGGTACCGGGTCCTGGGGGCCGCCGGGCCGCGCCACGTGCCGCTAGCGTGACCGGTCAGGAGAGCCGGCCGGCTCCGCCGTCGGGAGAGGGAGGGTCACGTGCACGACGACGACGCCCGCCCGATGCGGGAGGCGCTCGCGGAGGCGCGCCGCGCCCTGGCGACGGGCGACGTGCCGGTGGGCGCCGTCGTCGTCGGGCCGGACGGGACGGTGGTGGGACGCGGGCGGAACGCGCGCGAGGCCACCGGCGACCCGACCGCGCACGCCGAGGTGCTCGCGCTGCGCGAGGCGGCGGCGAGCCTGGGCCGGTGGCGGCTGGACGACTGCGTGCTCGTCGTGACGCTCGAGCCGTGCGCGATGTGCGCGGGCGCCCTGGTGCTCGCCCGGGTGCCGCGCCTGGTGCTCGGCGCGTGGGACCCGAAGGCCGGCGCGTGCGGGTCGGCGCACGACCTGGTCCGCGACCGCCGGCTGAACCACCGCGTCGAGGTGGTGGGCGGCGTCCTCGAGGACGAGTGCGGCGCCCTGCTGCGGGAGTTCTTCGCGGCCCGGCGGTGACGGACCCGGCGGTGATGATCCGCGCCGACCCGTATCCCGTGCGCCCTCGCCGACGATGACCCGCACATGGGGCAGACGGGACGCATGAGTGACGTCGCACGGCTGGTGGAGGCGCGGTACGGGGCGCTCGCGCGCAACGAGGTGGCGGTCGCGGGCCCGGAGCACGCGGCCGAGCTGGCCGCGTTCGCCGAGCTGCTGCCGATCCTGGACGACGCCACGTTCGTGGTGGTCGCGGCCGAGGCGATCGCCGCCTCGGCGGGTGCCGCGTCCGCCGACGGCGCCCAGCACGTGCACGCCCGGCACGCCATGGTCCGGGCGGAGGCGGTCCTCCGGCACGTCGACGCCGGGCACGCCGCGCACTGCCCCGGCGTCCGCCTGTACGCGCTCGCCTATGCCCGCGCGGTCCGCGACACCCACCTGGACCCGGCACCGCCGGCCGAGCCCGAGTGCACCTGCGGTGCCCGCGCGGTCGAGCAGCGGCGCGCGTCCTGAGCGGGGCGCCGTCGGCTACAGCAGGCGCTCCAGCGCGAGGAGCGTGGGCGTGGTGCCGGCCTCGATCTTCACGGCCGCGAGCGCGTCGCCGCGCGTCTGGCCGCGGTTCACGACGACGACCGGCCGGCCCGCGCGCGCCGCGTGCGTCACGTAGCGCCGCCCCGACAGGACGGTGAGCGACGAGCCGGCGACCAGGAGTGCGTCCGCGTCGTCGACCAGGGTGAACGCGGCCGCGACGCGCTCGCGCGGCACCTGCTCGCCGAAGTAGGTGATGTCGGGCTTGAGGATCCCGCCGCACCACGTGCAGTCGGCGACGCGGAAGCCCTCGGTGGCCTCGACGACGGCGTCGGCGTCGGGCGCGATCTCGACGTCGTCGACCTCGCCGACGGTCTCGGCGAAGCCGGGGTTGAGCTCCTCCAGGCGCGCCGCGAGCTCGTCGCGCGTGGTCCGCCGTCCGCAGGACAGGCAGACCACCTCGGCGTACGTGCCGTGCAGGTCGACCACCCGCCGGCTGCCCGCGGCCTGGTGCAGCCGGTCCACGTTCTGCGTCACCACGCCGACGACCACGCCCCGCGCCTCCAGCCGCGCCAGCGCCTCGTGCCCGGGGTTGGGCAGGGTGCGGTGCACGTGCCGCCAGCCGACGTGGTTCCGCGCCCAGTAGGTGCGGCGGAAGGCGGGGTCGCCGACGAACTGCTGGTACGTCATCGGGCGCCGGGGCGGGGAGTCGGGGCCGCGGTAGTCGGGGATGCCGGAGTCGGTCGAGATGCCCGCGCCGGTGAGGACGGCGAGGCGGCGGCCGGTGAGCAGCGCCGCGGCGTACGCGAGGGCCTCGGCCGTGGCGTCGGCGGTCGGCTCGGTGCGGGTCTGCGTCACCGGACCACGGTACGTGGCGCCGGCGGGTGGCTCCGCGCAGGGGTCAGGAGCTGGCGCGCAGGTCGCCCGGGCCGACGGCGACCTCCAGGTCCAGGTGGACGAGCTCCCAGACGTGACCGTCCGGGTCCGCGAACGAGCGGCCGTGCACCGGGCCCTGGGCGACGAACGCGCGCGGGCTGCCACCGGCCGCCAGCGCCCGGGCGTAGATGTCGTCGACCTCCGCGGCGGTCGCGGTGGAGATCGACGTGAGCGACTGGGGGTGGACGTCGTCCGGGCGTGTGGGGGAGCCGTCGTCGGGCGCGCCGAGGAAGCCCGCGTAGCGCTCGAAGGACAGGAGCATGACCAGGACCGACCCGGAGACGCGCACGCTGACGGCCTCGACCTCGCAGAACTCCTCGTCGACAGCGAAGCCGAGGGCGCGGTAGAAGCCCGCCGAGGCCAGGAGGTCGCGCACGGGCAGGTTGACGATCACCATGCGGCGCACGTGCGCGCTCCTTCCCCGGGCGACACGAGTAGGGACCGGCGGCGGGCCGGGGAGTGATCGGGTGAGCGCCCCAGGGGTCGCGGGCTGGAATAGTCACGGCCGGACTCTGGTCAATGTCGGAGGCCCGGCCTAGCGTCGTCCTGTGACCCAGACGATCTCCGAGGACACGTTCCTGGCGATGGTGCAGCCGCTGCGGCGGGAGCTGCTCGCGCACTGCTACCGCATGGTCGGTTCGGTGCACGAGGCCGAGGACCTCGTGCAGGAGACCTACCTGCGGGCGTGGCGGGCGTTCCACGGGTTCGAGAGCCGCTCGTCGGTGCGGACCTGGATGTACCGCATCGCCACGAACACCTGCCTGACGGCGCTCGAGGGCCGCGCCCGCCGGCCGCTGCCGACCGGGCTGGGGGCGCCGCCGTCGGACCCCGAGGGCGACCTGCACTCCCACCCCGAGGTGCCGTGGCTGGAGCCGGTCCCCGACGAGGTGCTGTGGGGCCGTGCGCCCGACGACCCGGAGGCCACGGTGGTCGACCGGGAGAGCGTCCGGCTCGCGTTCGTCGCCGCGCTGCAGCACCTGACCGGCCAGCAGCGCGCCGTGCTGGTGCTGCGCGACGTGCTCGCCTGGCACGCCGACGAGGTGGCCGAGGCGCTCGGGCTCTCGGTGGGCGCGGTGACCTCGACCCTGCAGCGGGCCCGCGCGCACCTGCAGCGCGTGCAGCAGGCAGGCGCGACGCCCGCGCCGCTGCCCGCGGACGACCCGCGCGTCGGCGAGCTGCTCGAGTCCTACGTGGAGGCGTTCGAGCACTACGACGTCGACCGGATCGTGTCGCTGCTGACCGCTGACGCGACCTGGGACATGCCGCCCTACACCGACTGGTACGTCGGCGCGGAGGACATCGGCCGGCTCATCCGCACGCAGTGCCCGGCCAGCGGGCCGGAGTCGATGCGGATGGTGGCGACCCGCGCGAACGGCTTTCCGGCGTTCGGCATGTACATGCTCGGGCCCGACGGCGTGCACCGCGCCTTCCAGCTCCAGCACGTCACGGTCACCGAGGGTGGGGTCGCCGCCGTCACGGCGTTCTTCGACACGAGCCTCTTCCGGCTCTTCGGCCTGCCCGACGAGCTGCCGCTGACCTGACGGCCGGCCCGGTCGGGATCCGGAGATTCGGACGCGCGGGCACTGTGCGGGTATCCTCGCTCCGCTGGGTAGCGTGTCCGAGCGGCCTAAGGAGCACGCCTCGAAAGCGTGTGTGGGTGGAAGCCCACCGTGAGTTCGAATCTCACCGCTACCGCACCTGCACGAGGGGCCCCGGACCACGCGTCCGGGGCCCCTCGTCGT
>AXCX01000098.1 GCA_000767215.1 Actinotalea fermentans ATCC 43279 = JCM 9966 = DSM 3133 | reverse complement strand
ACCCGCCGGGCCGTGGCAGCCTCATCCCATGGAGATCGCCGAGGACGACGTCCTGCACGTGTGCTACCGGGCGCTCGACGGGATGGCCCGGATCCTGACGGAGCTCGGGGACGAGCTGGCGAACACGCGGCCCCCGCTGCACCACGCGAGCACGCCCGTGCAGATCGTGACGCACTGCCTCGGGGTGCTCGAGTACTGGGTCGGCCAGGGCGTGGCCGGCCGGACGATCGAGCGGGACCGCGAGGCGGAGCTCGGCGCGCAGGGCCTGGTCGCCCCGCTGGTCGCCCGCGTCTACGACGCGCACGTCCGCCTGGCCCACGACCTCGCCGACGCCGACCTCACCGCGCCCGCGAACATCGAGCGCGGGCACCCGTCGCTCGACCTGATCGCGACGCGCGGAGCGGCGCTCATGCACGCCGTCGAGGACCTCGCGCAGCATCACGGCCAGCTCGAGCTCGCTCGCGACGCGCTCCTGGCGGGTGCGCCCGAGCGCTGACCGGCGCCCACCCGCCGAGGGGTTAGCGTGCGCTCGTGCTGATCCTGCTGCCGCCGTCGGAGTCCAAGGCCGCACCCGCCCGGCGCGGGCGGCCGGTCGACGTCGGCGCGCTCTCCTTCCCGGAGCTCGCGCCCACCCGCGAGCGCCTGCTCGACGCGCTCGTCGCCACGAGCGCCGCCCCCGACGCGCTGCGCCGCCTCTTCGTGGGCCCGTCGCTGGCCGACGACGTCGCGCGCAACGTCCGCGTGCGCGAGCTCCCGGCGCGGCCGGCCCTGGGGGTCTACACCGGCGTCCTCTACGACGCGCTCGACGCCGCGACGCTCAGCACCGCCGCCCGCCGACGCGCGGCGTCCCGCCTCGTCGTCGTGTCCGGACTGTGGGGGGCGCTGCGGCCGACCGACCGCATCCCGCCCTACCGGCTGAACATCTGCTCCCGCCTGCTCGGGACGCCCGCGCTCGAGCCGCTGTGGCGCGAGCTGCTGCCCGGGACCCTAGCGGCCGCCGCGAGGTCGCGCGGCGTCGTCGTCGACTGCCGCTCGGGTGCGTACCAGGCGGCCGGGATGCCGGCGGGTCTGGGCGACCGGACCGCCGTCGTGCGCGTGCTGCGCGACGAGGCCGGCCGGCGCAGCGTGGTGAGCCACGCCGCGAAGCACACGCGGGGCCTGGTCGCGCGGGAGCTGCTCGAGTCGGGTGCGGACCCGCGCACGCCGGCCGAGCTCGCGGAGGTGCTGGCCCTGCGCTGGCCCGTGGAGCTGACCCCGCCGCCGCGCCCGGGCCGCGCGTGGACGCTCGACGTGGTCGTCCCGGCCTGACGCGGGCCGCTCACGCACAGCCTGGTCCCAGCCGGGCGGCATCCCGCGGGACTAGCATCCGTCCCGATCACTGCCCCTACCGATCGCGGGCCGGTTCGCCGGCCGCGCCACGGAGACGACGCCGTCATGAGCTACGCCGCATCCAAGCGAGGCAAGGTCCAGAGCAGCCAGGCCCAGGCGGCCCGACGCGCGGCCGAGGAGCAGGCACGCCGCGAGGCGGCCGCCCGACGCCGTCGGCGCGCGCTGCTGACGTGGGGCGGCGCGGGGCTCGTGCTCGTCATCGCCGCGGTCGTCACGGTGACGCAGGTGCAGGCGGCCCAGGCGCGTGACCGGCTGCGCGGGCCGCACAACATGATGTCCGACGGCCTGGTCATGTACGGCGACACCGAGTCGATCGTCGGCCTCGTCACGGACGCGAACGGGCCGGGCACGGACCCCGTGGCGACCGGCTCGACGCGGTTCCTCGGCGTCGCCGACGTGCGCCTGTTCGTCGACTACACCGACCCCCAGCCGGCCGAGTTCTGGGCCGCGAGCGGCGAAGCCCTGAGCGAGCGGATGATCAACGGCGACGTCAGCCTGGAGATCCACCCGATCGGTGACGACGCGACGTCGATCGCCGCGGCGGCCGCGTTCGGCTGCGTCGCGGACAAGGCTCCCGACTCCGGGCTCGTCGCGCACGGCGCCCTGCTCGCCGCCCAGGACCGCATCGTCGCGGCCGGCGCCGAGGAGCTGCCGGGCGTGCTGGCGGACGCGCTCGTCGAGGGCGGCGTCGACGACGAGGCCGTCGCGAGCTGCATCGCCGACGAGCGCTTCCGGCCGTGGGTCGAGGACGCCACCCAGCGCGCGGCCGAGGTGGCCGTGTACCCGGCGATCGGGCCGGTCACCACGTCGACGCTGTTCATCCTCGACCTGCCCTACGGCGGCGAGCCCGACGACAGCGAGGGCTTCATGGCGGCCGTCGAGGCGGCGGTCAGCCAGGTCAAGGCCGAGGCGGGCATCAGCGACGAGACGGCGGACGCGCAGGGCTGAGCCGGCGAGCCGCTCACCCAGGCCCCGACGCGGACCGGCACGGCCCTCGCGCGGTCGCGGTCCCGCGGCTACCGTCCCGGGTATGGCGGCGGTGGCCAAGGGGGTCCTCACGGGCATCGTCGTGCTCGCGTTCCTCGCCGTCATCGCGGTGGCCGCGGGGGTGGGCGTCGTCGTGGTGGCGTTCCTCGGCGGCGTCCTGCACACGTTCCTCGGCTGACCGCGCCCGCTCCTGGGGCGGGGACAATGGTGCGGTGACCGACAGCCCCGAGCCCACCGAGCAGCACATCAGGACCGTGCGGCGCACGGTCCTGACGGTGGCCGGCCTGAACCTGGGCTACTTCTTCGTCGAGGTCGCCGTCGCGCTGGCCATCGGGTCCGTCTCGCTCCTCGCGGACAGCGTCGACTTCCTCGAGGACACGGCGGTCAACCTGCTCATCGTCCTGGCGCTCGGCTGGTCGCTGCACGCGCGCTCGCGCGCGGGCAAGGTGATGGCGCTGATCATCCTCGTGCCCGCGGCCGCCGCGGCGTGGCAGGTGGCCGACAAGATCGGGGACCCGGTCGCGCCGGCGGCGCTCCCGCTGACGCTCGCGGCCCTCGGGGCCGTCGTCGTCAACGCGACCTGCGCGCTGCTGCTCGTCCGCATCCGGCACCACGCCGGCTCGATGACGACGGCGGCGTGGCTCGCCGCCCGCAACGACGTGCTGGTCAACGTGGCGATCATCGCCGTCGGCGGGCTGACGGCCTGGACCGGTAGCGGGTGGCCGGACGTCGTGCTCGGCATCGGGATCCTGCTGCTGGGGCTGACCGCCGCGAAGGAGGTCTGGGAGGCCGCCGAGGAGGAGCGCCTGGGCGCGATGGCGCTCGCCGGCGAGGACATCGATTGAGCGACGAAGGGCCGGTCGCGCGTCCCCGCCGCGCGAGATGATGGACCTGCCCGTCGGCCCCGGCGGGCACCCCAGCGGCCCGACGCGGGCCGAACGGAGACCGCCATGTCCGTCCAGCCCGGCCAGCTCGTCGGCGTGGAGCCGTACGTGGCGTCCATCGGGGACATCGGTGTGACCCGGCACTGGGTGATGACCCCCCGCGGCCCGGCGCCCCTGGCGGGGTCCGAGTGGTGGATCGCCGACCGCGGCGCCTGGTCCCAGCAGATCCCCGTCTGGGCGATCATCCTGGCGATCGTCTTCTTCCCGCTCGGCCTGCTCTTCCTGCTCTGCAAGGAGACGAAGTGGTCGGGGTGGCTGGAGGTGACGGTGCGCTCGGGCGCGCTCGTCCACACGGCCGTGCTGCCGCTGCCGTCGTACGAGGCGCAGAACGCGCACGCCGCCGTCGACCGGATCCGGGCCCTGGCCGCGGAGGCCGGCCGGGCCTGACCCGCCCGCGCGCCGGTCGCCGTCAGGGCACCGACCACTCCCGGTCGTCGACGCCGCCGCCCGCGCGGACGAGCGCCTCGATGTCCTCGCTGACGTCCCAGACGTTCACGTTCATGCCGGCCAGCACGCGCCCGCCGCGCACCCAGAACGCGATGAACTGGCGGCCGGCCAGGTCGCCGCGGACCACGACGTCGTCGTACCGCCCCTCGCCGGAGGTCTCCGTGAACCCGACGTACTCCATCCCCAGGTCGTACTGGTCGGTGTAGAAGTACGGCAGCCGGTCGTCGGTGGCGCCCGTGCCGAGGATCGTCCGGGCCGCCAGCGCGCCCTGCCGCCCGGCGTTGGCCCAGTGCTCGACGCGCAGGTGCCTCCCGAGCGCGGGCCGCCACGCGCGCGCCACGTCGCCCGCGGCGAGCACGCG
>AXCX01000097.1 GCA_000767215.1 Actinotalea fermentans ATCC 43279 = JCM 9966 = DSM 3133 | reverse complement strand
CGCGCGCTCCTCCTCGAGCTGGCCCGCCTGCGGGCCCGCCGGGCACGGCTGCTCGGCTACGCGCACCACGCCGCCTACGTCGCCGTGGACGGCACGGCGCGCACCACCGAGGCCGTGAACGCCATGCTGGGCCGGCTGGCCCCCGCTGCGGTCGCGAACGCGCGCAAGGAGGCCGCAGCGCTCGAGCAGGCGCTGCGGGCCGAGGAGCCGGGCGCCACGCTCGAGGCCTGGGACTGGTCGCTGTACGCCGAGCGCGTGCGACAGGAGCGCTTCGCGCTCGACGACGCGCTGCTCCGCCCGTACCTCGAGCTCGAGCGCGTGCTGCGCGACGGCGTCTTCTTCGCCGCCGAGCGGCTCTACGGGCTGACGTTCGCGCGCCGCGAGGACCTGCACGGGTACCACCCGGACGTGCGGGTCTACGAGGTGTTCGACGCGGACAGCAGCGGGCTGGGGCTCTTCCTCGTCGACTTCTACCAGCGCGAGTCCAAGCACCGCGGCGCCTGGATGAACGAGATCGTGGCGCAGAACAGGCTGCTCGGCGAGCGCCCGGTGATCATGAACAACCACAACATCCCCAAGCCGCCGGCCGGCGAGCCGACGCTGCTGACGTGGGACGAGGTCGAGACCCTCTTCCACGAGTTCGGGCACGCGCTGCACGGCCTGCTGTCGGACGTGCGCTTCCCCTCGCAGTCGGGCACCGAGGTCCCGCGCGACTTCGTCGAGTTCCCGTCCCAGGTCAACGAGATCTGGGCGCTCGACCCGGAGGTGCTCGGCCGGTACGCCGTGCACCACGAGACGGGCGAGCCGATGCCGGCGGAGTGGGTCGAGAAGCTCGTCGTGTCGCAGCTGTGGGGCGAGGGCTTCAAGACGACCGAGTACCTCGCCGCAGCGATCCTCGACCAGGCGTGGCACCAGCGCACGGAGGACGAGCTTCCGAGGGACGTGGCCGAGGTCGAGGCGTTCGAGCAGCGGGCGCTGGAGGAGGCCGGGATCGCGTTCGCACCCGTGCCGCCCCGGTACCGCAGCACGTACTTCCAGCACATCTTCGCCGGCGGCTACTCGGCCGGGTACTACGGCTACATCTGGTCGGAGGTGCTCGACGCCGACACGGTCGAGTGGTTCCGGGAGAACGGTGGCCTGCGGCGTGAGAACGGCGACGCCTTCCGCCGGCTGCTCCTGTCGCGGGGCGGCTCGATGGACGTGATGGACGCGTTCCGCGAGCTCCGGGGCCGCGACCCGGAGATCGGGCCGCTGCTGACCCGGCGTGGCCTGGACGCCCCCGCGGACTGAGGCGTACCGGCCGGTACGGTGGCGGTCATGACCGCAGCCGCCAGCCCGCACGTCACCGCCGAGGACGAGGTCGTCCGCATCTGCACGGATCTGCTGCGGATCGACAGCTCGAACTACGGGGACGGCTCGGGCCCGGGGGAGCGGGAGACGGCGGAGTACGTGGCTGCCTCCCTCGCCGAGGTGGGCCTGGCGCCCGAGGTGTTCGAGTCGGCGCCCAGGCGCACCAACGTCGTCGTCCGGCTGCCCGGGGCCGACCCGTCGCTGCCCGCGCTCGTCGTGCACGGGCACACGGACGTCGTCCCCGCGGAGGCGAGCGACTGGGCGGTGCACCCGTTCTCGGGCGAGGAGCGCGACGGCGTCCTGTGGGGCCGTGGCGCCGTCGACATGAAGGACATGGACGCGATGATCCTGTCCGTCGTCCGGCAGCTCGTCCGCGAGGGGCGCCAGCCGCAGCGGGACCTGGTCGTCGCCTTCTTCGCCGACGAGGAGGCCGGTGGCGTGTACGGCGCCCGCTACGCCGTCGACACGCGGCCGGAGCTGTTCGAGGGAGCCACCGAGGCGATCAGCGAGGTCGGGGGCTACTCGGTCGAGGTCGGCGGACGCCGCGCCTACCTCCTCCAGACGGCGGAGAAGGGCATCGGCTGGCTCCGGCTCGTGGCCGAGGGGCGCGCGGGCCACGGCTCGGCGGTGAACACCGAGAACGCCGTCACCGAGCTCGCCGCCGCGGTGGCGCGGATCGGCGCCCACCCGTGGCCCATGCACCTCACGCCGACCGTGCAGCAGCTGCTCCGGGGCGTCGCCGACCTCACCGGGCTCCCGTACGAGCCGGAGGACGAGGACGCCGTGCAGCGGCTCGTCGAGGCCCTCGGCACGGCGCAGCGGTTCGTCGCAGCGACCCTGCGCAACACGGTCAACCCGAGCCGCCTGGACGCCGGGTACAAGACCAACGTGGTCCCCGGCCGCGCCACGGCGGAGCTCGACACGCGCTTCCTGCCGGGGCAGGAGGCCGAGGTCCGCGACACCATCGCGCGGCTCGCCGGACCGCGCGTCCGCGTCGAGACGATCCACGCCGACGTCGCCCTCGAGGTGCCGTTCGAGGGTGCCCTCGTCGACGCCATGGCGGGCGCCCTGGTCGCCGAGGACCCCGGCGCGGTCGTCCTGCCCTACGCCCTCTCCGCGGGGACGGACAACAAGTCGCTCTCGCGGCTGGGCATCACGGGGTACGGCTTCGCACCGGTGCGTCTGCCGGCCGATCTGGACTTCCCGGCCCTGTTCCACGGGGTCGACGAGCGGGTCCCCGTCGACGCGCTCCGGTTCGGTGCGCGCGTGCTCGGGCGGCTGCTCACGACCTACTGACTGCTGCCCGGCCTCGCGTTCGCCGGCGGGAGGCGAGGCGGTCCGTCGCCTACAGCGTGCTCGTGACGCGGATGATCTTGCGTCGCAGCCACACCTTGCGTCGGCCTCCGGGGTACAGCAGGGCGCGGGCGAGCTCCCAGCGCCCGTACTCCGCCTCGTCCGTGAGCAACCGGCGGGCGTCGCCGCGCCCGATCGGCGGCTCGAGGGTGATCACGCGGTACTCGTAGTGCCCGCCCTGTGCTGCCCAACCATCACGCATCGGACGGTTCACCGCGTTCTGCACCAAGCCCTGCCTCCCCGGGAGCCCTTGCCGGACGGTCGACTGCCATTGTGCACGTCGCGGCGCTACCTTCGACCCATGACCGTGGATCCGCGCGCCGCCCTCGACCGCCTCGTCGCCGCCCTGGAGGCGCACTTCCACGCGGTGAGCACGCGGCGCACGGACGACGACCCCGCGGTCGACGACGCCTACGACGTCCTGGCCGACGCCTTCGAGGTGTACGAGGACGCGCTCGCGCACGTGCACTCCGAGACCATGCCGTTCGGGCTCCTCGACGACGACGACGAGGACGACGAGGACGACGACGAGGACGACATCGACGTCGACGTCGACGATGACGATGACGATGACGACGAGCACGAGGACGACGACGAGGACGACGACGAGGACGACGACGACGAGGACGACGACGACGACGACGTCGACGAGGACGACCTCGACGACATCGACGAGGACGAGGACGTCGTCGACGACCCCGACGAGGTCTGACCGGAGGCGTCCTGACCGCCGTCAGCGGCGCTCGGGGTAGCCGATCTCGGGAGCGCTGACCTCGTCGAGCGCGGCGACGATGGCGTCCGGCAGGTCGAGCGCAGCGGTCAGGGCTGTCGCGAGCTGCGCCGGGGTGCGCGGACCGACCACGGCCCCCGAGACCTGGGGCCGGCTGAGCACCCAGGCCAGGGCCACCTCGAGCGGGGAACGCTCGAGCCCGTCCGCCGCGGTGACGAGGGCCTCGACGACGGCGGCGGCGTCCGCGCCGAGGTAGGGCGCGACGAAGCCTGCGAGGTGTGCCGACGCCGCCCGCGAGTCGGCGGGGACGGTGCGGCGGTACTTCGCGGTCAGGACCCCCCGCCCGAGCGGCGACCAGGCGAGCAGCCCGACGCCGAGCGCCGCCGCCGCGGGCACGACCTCGCGCTCGACACCCCGCTCGAGCAGCGAGTACTCCACCTCCACGGCCGCCAGCGCGTGCTCCGGCTCCAGCAGCGTCGCCGCGCGCGCAGTCTGCCAGCCGGCGTGGTTGGACAGCCCGACGTAGCGGGCTCGCCCGGACTCGACCGCGAAACGCAACGCGCCGACGGTCTCCTCCAGCGGCGTCTGCGGGTCGGGTGACTGGACGAGCCAGAGGTCCACGTGGTCGGTCCCGAGCCGGCGCAGGGACTGGTCCAGGCCGGTCAGGAGCGCCCGGCGGGACGCGTCGACCACCCCGCCGTCCGCGGTCCGCCGGATGCCGGCCTTCGTGCAGAGCACGATGTCGTCGCGGTCGACGACCGGGCCGATGAGCTCGCCGAGCAGCTCCTCGGCGGCGCCCTGGCCGTAGGACGCGGCCGTGTCGACGAGCGTGCCCCCGGCGTCGACGAAGTCGCGCAGGAGCGTGGCGGCGTCGTCGCCGTCGGTGTCCCGCCCCCAGGTCAGCGTGCCGAGCCCGAGCGTGGAGACGCGCAGGCCTGTCGTTCCGAGGGGGCGCTCGAGCATGTCGGCAGGCTACCGGGCCGGGCCCTCGCGCCCGCCGCTGTCGGCGCCGGTTCCGGTCCGGACCGTGCGGACGACGCCCGCTCGCGGTCGTGGCCTCGGGAGCGGACCTGCGGACGGATCTGTAGGGTGTCGGATCGTGACGTGGTGGGAAGCAGTGGTCCTCGGTCTGGTCCAGGGGCTGACGGAGTTCCTGCCCATCTCCTCCAGCGCGCACCTGCGCGTCGTCGGCGAGCTCCTGCCGTACGGGCGGGACGCGGGTGCCGCGTTCACCGCCATCAGCCAGATCGGCACCGAGAGCGCGGTCGTGCTCTACTTCCGGCGCGACATCGCGCGGATCGTCGCCGGCTGGTGGCGCGCCCTGACCGGCGCGAACGGGACGACGTGGCGGGCGCGTCTCGGGGAGGGCGACCCCGATGCGCGGATGGCGTGGTGGATCGCGCTCGGCACCGTCCCGATCGTCGTGCTCGGTGTCACCTTCGAGGACGCGATCAAGGGCCCGTTCCGCGACCTGCGCCTCGTCGCGCTCTCGCTCGTGGTCTTCGCGATCGTGCTCGGCGTGGCGGACCGGATCGGCGCCAAGCGGCGCACCCTCGACGAGCTCACCGCCGGCCACGCCGTCGCGTTCGGCTTCGCCCAGGCGATGGCGCTGGTCCCGGGGGTCTCCCGGTCGGGCGGCACCATCAGCATGGGCCTGCTCCTGGGCTACACCCGCGAGGCGGCCGCCCGCTACTCGTTCCTCCTGGCGATGCCGGCCGTGTTCGGTTCCGGCTTCCAGCAGCTCTTCACCAGCCTCGACGACTTCGGCGACCCGGGCACGCCCTCGCTCGGCGTGACGATCCTGGCGACCGCTGTGGCGTTCGTCGTCGGGTACGTCGTCATCATCGGCTTCCTCCGGCTGGTGTCGACGCGCACCTTCCTGCCGTTCGTCGTCTACCGGATCGTGTTCGCCGCGTTCATCGTGCTGCTCGTCGCGCTCGGCACGTTGCAGGCGGTCGGCGCCGGCGCCTGACGTCGGCACGACGCGGCGGGCGGCTCAGAGCCAGCCGGACCGCCGGAACAGCAGGTTGACCGTCGTCCCGACGGCGGCCATGAAGCCGAGGGCCAGCGGGTACCCCACGCTCCAGTGCAGCTCCGGCATGTGCACGAAGTTCATGCCGTAGATCGTGCCGACGAGCGTCGGCACGGCCAGGGTCGCCGCCCACGCGGAGATGGTCCGCATCTGCTCGTTCTGGGCGACCGAGACGAGCGCGAGGTGCGCCGAGAGCATGTCGGCGAGCAGCTCGTCGTGGTCCTCCAGGCGACGGTCGAGCCGGTCGACGGCCGCGATCACGCGGCGCACCCACGCGTCCGCCGGGGCCGCGCCGGAGGGGTCGACGAGCAGGTCCGGCAGCTCGGCTCCGAGCGGCTCCAGCGCGCGCCGCGCCTCGGCGATCTCGCGCTTGACCTCGTACAGGCGCTCGACGGGGGCGTCCTCGCGCGGGGAGAAGACGACGTCCTCGAGCGAGACGACGGCGTCCGCGATCATGTCCTCGACGTCGGAGGCGCTCTGGACCAGGGCGAGCAGCAGGGCCGAGAGGAGCCCACCCGTGAGCCGGTCCGGGGACGACTGCGGCTGGGCGAGGCGCTCCTGCACCCGGTCCAGGACGCCCGCCTGGCCGGTCTCGGCGGTGAGCACCACGTCGCCGACCACCAGGCACGAGATCTCACCGGTCACGACGTCCGTCGGGTCGTTGAAGCTGAGGGTGGGCGCGACCAGGTGGATCCCGCCGCCGTCGAGCAGCTCGACGTGGGGCTTGGTCCGGGCGGGCCGCGCGCTCCGCGGCGCCACGTGGGCGAGGAGCTGCTCGGGCAGCCCGTGCTCCTTGCCGACCTCCGCGAAGTCGGCGGGGCTGTCCACCCGCACCCACGTCACGTCGGCGGCGGACGCGAGGCCGTCCGGGTGCCAGTGGGGGCCGGTGCGCGTCCAGACGAGAGCGATCGCCACGCGACCAGTGTGGCCCCCATGGGCGGCGTCGGGTGGGACCCCGGTCCACGACTAGGCTTCCGCCGTGCGTACCTGGCCTGCTCCCCACGTCCCTCGCGTGCCCGGGCGGGGAGGGGAGGTCCGCCTCACCGACAGCGCGTCCGGGCGCCTCGTGCCCTCGGCTCCGGGGTCGCGCGCCACGATGTACGTGTGCGGGATCACCCCGTACGACGCCACGCACCTGGGCCACGCGGCCACCTACATCGCGTTCGACCTGCTCCACCGTGCGTGGCTCGACGCCGGCCACGAGGTCCACTACGCCTCGAACGTCACGGACGTCGACGACCCGCTGCTCGAGCGCGCCGCGGCGACGGGCGTGGACTGGGAGCAGCTCGCGGCCGACCAGACGGCGCTGTTCGCGGAGGACATGACGGCGTTGGCTGTCCTCCCGCCGCACACGTACCTGGGGGCGGTCGAGACGATCCCGATGACCGCGGAGGCGGTCGCCCGGCTGCTCGACCTCGGCCTCGCCTACCGCGTCCCCCTCGAGGACGGTGCCGGCGGGGACCGCCCGGACCTGGGTGACGTGTACGCGGACATCTCGGCGGACCCGCACTTCGGCGCGGTCGCCGGCCTGACGCACGACGAGACGGTGGCGTTGTTCGCCGAGCGCGGTGGCGACCCGGAGCGGCCCGGCAAGCGGGACCGCCTCGACCCCGCGCTGTGGCGCCGGGAGCGGCCCGGGGAGCCCGCGTGGGACGCCGGGATCCTCGGCCGCGGCCGGCCCGGCTGGCACATCGAGTGCACCGTCATCGCGGGCCACGCCCTCGGTGCGGCGTTCGACGTGCAGGGCGGCGGCCGGGATCTCTGCTTCCCGCACCACGAGATGTCCACGGCCCACGCCCGCGCCCTCGGCGGCGCGGGCGGCAGGCTCCAGGTGCACACCGGGATGGTGGCGTTCCAGGGCGAGAAGATGAGCAAGTCCCTGGGCAACCTGGTGCTCGTCTCGGCCCTGCGCGCGCGCGGCGTCGACCCGATGGCCGTCCGCCTGGCCGTCCTCGCGCACCACTACCGGGCGGACTGGGAGTGGACGGACGCCGCCCTCGCGGACGCCCAGGCCCGGCTCGCCCGGTGGCGCGCCGCGCTGTCCGGCGTCGGCGGCCCCGACGCCGAGAGCACGGTGTCCGCCGTCCGCGCGGCGATCGCCGACGACCTGGACGCGCCGCGCGCGCTGGCCGTCGTCGACGCCTGGGCCGATGCGGCCCTGACGCTCGGCGGGGACGTCGAGGGGGCGCCCGGGCTCGTGGCACGCGCGATCGACGCCATCCTGGGCGTGCGGGTCTAGGTGTACTCGGCCGAGACGTTGGTGACGTCGTGGGTCGTTGACGAGAAGAGAACCTCCGGTTGGGCTGTGGCTTGTCGAAGGCCCACACCCACCCGGAGGTTCTCGTGCCTCACGCTAACGCCCGCCTCAACTCCTATGGCCGCCGGCTGCTGATCGACCGCGTCGTGCACCAGGGCCGACCGGTCGCCCATGTCGCCCATGAGCTGGGGATCTCCCGCCAGACCGGCTACCGGTGGGTGCGCCGCTGGCGCGCCGAAGGCCCCGCTAGTCTGCGCGATCGCTCGTCGCGGCCACTGTCGAGCCCGACCCGGGTCCCGGCGGCGGTCGAGGACGCGATCTGCGCGGCGCGCGCCCGTGACCGGTCTGGCCCGGACGTGCTCGCAGCCGAGCTCGGCGTCCCTGCCCGAACAGTGACTCGAGTGCTGCGCCGGCGCGGCATGCCGCTGCTACGCGACCTGGACCCGCTGACCGGGCAAGTCATCCGGGCCTCGAAAGCCACCACGGTCCGCTACGAACGCGACCGGCCCGGCGAACTGGTCCACATGGACGTCAAGAAGCTCGGACGCATCCCCGACGGCGGCGGATGGCGCGCATCTGGAGGGACGCTGGCCAGCCACCAGTCGCGGGTCGACAAGACCCCGATCGGGTTCGACTACGTGCACTCCATGGTCGACGACTACTCCCGGCTGGCCTACTCCGAGATCCTGCCCGACGAGAAGGGCCCCACCTGCGCGGGGTTCCTGGTCCGCGCCGCGGCCTACTTCGCCGCACACGGCATCACCCGGATCGAACGGATCATGACCGACAACGCCTTCGCCTACCGCTACTCCCTGCGCGCGGTCGCCGCGGACCTGGGCGCCAAGCAGGTGTTCATCAAGCCGCACTGCCCCTGGCAGAACGGGAAGGTCGAGCGTCTGAACCGCACGCTGCAGACCGAGTGGGCCTACCGGCAGGTCTTCATCACCAACGCCGAACGAGCAGACGCCCTTGCCCCCTGGCTCGAGCACTACAACACTCGCAGACGCCACAGCGCCCTCGGAGGACTCCCGCCGATCAGCCGCCTGTCAGCAACGTGATGGCCGAGTACACCTAGTCGGGGTCCAGGCCGGGGACTGCTCGGGCGGTTAGGTGGTCCCGCCCGTTCCGCCCGTGCCGGGGTCGCGGCGGCGCAGGTAGCGCTCGAACTCCCGGGCGATCGCCTCGCCGGTGGCCTCGGGCAGCTCGGCCGTGTCCTTGGCCTCCTCGAGCTGCGCCACGTACTCGGCGATCTCCGAGTCCTCCGCGGCGAGCTCGTCGACGCCGCGCTGCCACGCCTCGGCGTCCTCGGGCAGGTCGCCCAGGGCGATCGACACGCCGAGGAGCTCTTCGATGCGCAGCAGGAGCGCCACGGTGGCCTTGGGCGAGGGCGGGTGCGCGACGTAGTGCGGGACGGCTGCCCAGATCGACATGCCGTGCAGGCCGCGCCGGGTCGCCTCCGCCTGGAGCACGCCGGTGATCCCGGTCGGCCCCTCGTAGGTGCTGGCGTCGAGGCTCAGCGAGCGCTGAAGGGCGGGGTCGTCGGAGGTCGCGGTCACCGGGATGGGTCGGCTGTGCGGGACGTCGGCGAGCAGCGCGCCGAGGGTCACGACGGTGGTCACCCCGAGGCGCTCCGCGATGTCGAGGAGCTCGGCGCAGTACTGGCGCCAGCGCATGGACGGCTCGATGCCGTGCACCAGCGCGACGAGCTGACCCGTCCCCGGCCGCTCCGTCGCGACGACCGAGGTGGTCGGCCAGGAGATGACCCGGTTCCCGTCCTCGTCGAAGCCGACCGTCGGGCGGTTCACCTGGAAGTCGTGGTAGTCCTCCGGGTCGAGCTCGTCGACGAGCTCCCCGCCCCACACCTCCTGCAGGTGCACGAGGGCCTGGGTCGCCGCGCTGCCGGCGTCGTTCCACCCCTCGAAGGCGGCGAGCATGACCGGCCCGCGTACGGAGCCGAGGGAAGCATCGGTCATGACGCCAGCCTAGGCGTTGCCCCTCGCCCGGGTTCGATCAGCACCTCCGGCCGCACCGTAGGCTCTTCCGGTGCCCCCGAACCCTCTGCGTCGTTCCACCCTGCCCGCCGCCGTCCTGTGGGACATGGACGGCACTCTCGTCGACACCGAACCGGCCTGGATGCAGGCTGAGGCGGACCTCGTCGCCGAGCACGGGCTGACCTGGACGGCGCAGGACGCCGCCCAGATGATCGGCCTGCCGCTCCTTGCAGCGGCGGACGTGCTCATCGCGCACGGCGTCGACCTGCCCGCCGAGCAGATCGTCGACCGGTTGCTGGGCCAGGTGGTCGCGCACGTGCGCGACGACGTCCCGTGGCAGCCCGGTGCCCTGGAGCTGCTGTCGGCGCTGCGGGCCGAGGGCGTCCCGTGCGCCCTCGTCACGATGTCCTACCGCGCGCTGACCGACGCCGTGCTCGCCGGCGCGCCCGACGGCTCGTTCGCCGTCGTCGTGCCCGGCGACGAGGTGACCCACGGCAAGCCGCACCCCGAGCCCTTCCTCACGGCCGCAGACCGGCTCGGTGTGGACGTCCGGCAGTGCGTGGCGCTGGAGGACTCCCCGCCCGGCATCGGGTCGGCGCTCGCCTCGGGGGCGAGGACGATCGGCGTCCGCCACATCGTCGACGTGCCGCCGCGACCCGGCCTGAGCCGGGTGGACTCCCTCGAGCAGGTCGACCTGGGCGTCCTCGCCCGGGTGCTCGGTGGCGAGACCGTCGACCTGCTGGCCGCGCCCGTCCGCTGAGCCGGGGGTCAGGCGAGCGCGGGCGCCGGGCGCACGCCCACGGCGTGCTCGACCGCGTCCGCGGACGGCTCCGGCGGGGTACCGCCGAACAGCGGGCAGAGGGCCTGGTGGGCGCAGTACCCGCACAGGGCGCTCGCGCGCGGCTCCCAGCGACCGGTCTCGGCGGCCGTCCGGATGCCCGACCACACCGCCCGGATGCGCTGCTCGACCGCGGTGAGCTCGCCCTCGGTCGGCTGATGGCGCAGCACGGTGCCGTCGCCCAGGTAGACGAGCTGGAGCATCGCGGGCATGCGCCCGCGCAGGCGCGCCAGGACGAGCGCGTAGAAGCGCATCTGGAACAGCGCGGAGCTCTCGAAGCCGGGGGCGGGGGAGCGCCCGGTCTTGTAGTCGACGACCCGCATGGCGCCGTCGGGCGCGACGTCGAGCCGATCGACGACGCCGCGGAGCTCGAGCCCGTCGTCGAGCTCGGTGCGCACGACGAGCTCGCGCTCGGCGGGCTGGAGCCGGTTGGGGTCCTCCAGCGTGAAGTAGCGCGCGAGGAGGGACTCCGCGTCGGCGAACCACTGGTCGTCGCCGCTCTCGGCGACGAGCCCGGCGCAGTCGGGACGCTCCGCCAGGATCGCCTCCCAGGCGTCCGGCAGGAGCGCGCGCGCCGCCTCGAGCGTCCGGGCGCCGGCCGGGGCGTCGAACAGCCGCTCGAGCACCGCGTGCACGAGCGTGCCGCGCACCGCCGCCGCGCTCGGCGGCTCGGGCAGCTTGTCGACGACGCGGAAGCGGAAGAGCAGCGGGCACTGCATGAAGTCGTTCGCCCGCGACGGTGACAGGCCCGGCCGGCGGGGCGGGTCGTCCTGCGTCGCCGTCGCCTCCACCGCGGCCGTCTCGGCCGTCAGCTCGGCCAGCTCGCTCGTCCCGGTGCCCGTCTCGCTCACGCCTGCAGGGTACGTGCCGGGACCGACAGGCCACCGGCGGCGCGACCGTAGGCTGTGGACGTGCCCTCCCGCCGCGCAGCACCGCGCGCGTCCCGCCCCGCGCGGACGCGCGGGTGGGTGATCGGGCGGGCCGCCGGTGTCCCGATCGTCCTCGGGCCGGGATGGCTGTTCGCGTCCCTGCTCCTCGTCGCGGTGTTCGGGCCGACGGCCTCGGCCGCGATCCCCGGGATCGGGCGCCTGGCCGGGTTCCTCGTGGCGGCGGGCTGGGCCGTGCTGCTGTACGGCTCGATCCTCTTGCACGAGCTCGCGCACGCCTACGCGGGCCGCGCACGCGGCGTGCCGGTGCGCCAGGTGACCCTCACGCTCATCGGCGGGCACACCGAGATGGACGACGCCGGCTCGCCCGGCACCAGTGCGTTCGTGGCGGCCGCCGGACCGCTGACCAACCTCGTCGTCGCGGGCGTCGCCGGGGCGGCCGCCGCCGTCGTCCCACCGTGGGGCGCGGCCGCGTGGCTGCTGGTCTCGCTCGCGGGCGCGAACGTGGTCGTGACGGTCTTCAACCTCCTTCCGGGCCTGCCGATGGACGGCGGCTGGATCCTCGAGGCGCTCGTGTGGCGGCTCACCGGGCGGCGCGCCTCGGGCACGGTCGCGGCGGCGTGGATCGGCCGCGTGGTCGGGGTCGGCCTCGTCGCGGCGACGCTCGTCGTGCCCGTCCTGCGCGGCGAGGCCCCCGCGGTCCTGCAGGTGGCGTGGGCCGCGTTCGTCGGCGCGATGCTGTGGACGAGCGCCGGGGCGTTCCTGCGTCGTGCCGCCGGCCTGCGTGCGCTCGGGGGG
>AXCX01000096.1 GCA_000767215.1 Actinotalea fermentans ATCC 43279 = JCM 9966 = DSM 3133 | reverse complement strand
CGCGGCGGCCGCGCTCGCCCTGGCCGCGACGGCCGCCTGGCACCTGGGCGCCCAGCTGACCGGCGCGTCCGGGGCGGCGAACGTCACGCAGTGGTTCCTCATGCCGCTGCTGGCCCTCACCGTGTGGCTGGCCGCCGGCGCGGCCCGCCGCACGCGCCTGGTGCGGCTGACGGTGCTCGCCCTGGCGCTGTCGTGGCTCGGGGACACCGCCCCCGACGTCGCACCCGACGACCTCGCGTTCCTCACGATGCTCGGGTTCTTCCTGCTCGCGCACGTCACCTACCTGGCGGCGTTCTGGCCGCTGCGGCACGACGGCGTGCTGCGCCGGCCCGCGCTGCTCGTGCCCTACGCGATCGCCTACGTCGTGCTCGTGGCCCTGTGCGCGCCCGGCGCGGACGCGCTGGCCGCCCCGGTCGTCGTCTACGGCGCCGTGCTCACCGCCGTGGCCGTCCTGGCCACGTTCGACCGCCGCGCCGCCGTCGGCGGGGTGCTGTTCATGCTCTCGGACTCGCTCATCGCGATGAACGCGTTCGTGGGCGGCTACGACCTGCCCGCGCACGGCTTCTGGGTGATGTTCACGTACGTCGCGGCGCAAGTCCTCCTCGCCATCGGGGTGCTGCGGGTAGCCTCACGGCCAGTCCCCGTGCCTGGCGATGGCGCGCACGCGGGAACAGGCACCCGTCCCCCCGCATAGGAGTCCTGCCGTGCTGCACGCCACCGTCACCCTCGACCCCGCGTTCACGGTCGCACCGGTGCGCCGACGGACGTTCGGCGCGTTCGTGGAGCACCTCGGCCGGTGCGTCTACACGGGGATCCACGACCCGGGGCACCCGTCGGCCGACGCGGACGGCTTCCGGGAGGACGTCATCGCCCTGGTCCGTGAGCTCGGCGTGAGCACCGTGCGCTACCCCGGTGGGAACTTCGTCTCGGGCTACCGGTGGGAGGACGGCATCGGGCCGGTGGAGCAGCGGCCCGCCCGTCTGGACCTGGCGTGGCACTCGACCGAGCCGAACACGGTGGGCGTCGACGAGTTCATGCGCTGGTGCCACAAGGCCGGGGTGGAGCCGATGATGGCGGTCAACCTCGGCACCCGCGGGGTGCAGGAGGCGCTGGACCTGCTCGAGTACTGCAACATCGCGGGCGGCACGCACTGGTCGGACCTGCGCCGGGCCCACGGCACCGAGCAGCCGCACGACATCCGCATGTGGTGCTTGGGCAACGAGATGGACGGTCCGTGGCAGATCGGCCACAAGACGGCCGAGGAGTACGGGCGGCTGGCCGCGGAGACCGCGAGCGCGATGCGCATGATCGACCCCGGGCTCGAGCTCGTGGTGTGCGGCAGCTCCGGCTCGCAGATGGCCACGTTCGGCGAGTGGGAGCGGACGGTCCTCGCCGCGACCTACGACGACGTCGACCACATCTCCGCGCACAGCTACTACCACGAGGCGGACGGCGACCTCGCGAGCTTCCTGGCCTCCGCCCTCGACATGGACGCGTTCGTGGACGCCGTCGTGGCGACGGCGGACGCCGTGCGGGCCGCCCGGAAGGCGACCAAGCGGATCACCATCTCGTTCGACGAGTGGAACGTCTGGTACATCGACGCGGCCGAGTCGAAGGTGCCCACGGACTGGCCCGTCGCGCCGCGCCTGCTCGAGGACCACTACTCCGTGGCGGACGCCGTCGTCGTCGGCAACCTGCTGATCTCGCTGCTGCGGCACAGCGACCGCGTGGTCTCGGCCAGCCTCGCGCAGCTGGTGAACGTCATCGCGCCGATCATGACCGAGCCGGGCGGACGCGTCTGGCGGCAGACGACGTTCCACCCGTTCGCGCTGACGTCGCGGCACGCGCACGGCGAGGTCCTGCGGGTGGAGGTCGCGTCGCCGACGCACGAGACCGCGAGGTTCGGCGACACCCCCGTGGTCGACGCCGTCGCGACGCACGACGTCGAGGCCGGCGACGTGTCGGTGTTCGTCGTGAACCGGTCCGTCGGGGAGGCGACGACCGTCGAGGTCGACGTCCGCGCGTTCGGCGCCGTGCGCCTGGTGGAGGCCCTCACGCTCGCCGACGCCGACCCGCACGCCAAGGCCACCCCCGACGACGACGGCGCGCTCGCCCCGCGCCCGAACGCGACCGCCGCAGTGACCGACGGGCGCCTGCGCGTCGAGCTGCCGCCGGTGTCGTGGAGCATGCTCCGCCTGTCCACCCGCTGACCCGCGACGCTCGGCAGGCGCTCCGCCGTCAGCGGGTGGCCGTCACCGTCAGCGCCGCCCACGCGACCGGCGGGAGCGTCACCCTGGCCCGCCCCGGGCCGCTCTCGACCTCAAGGGCTCGCAGGCCCACCCGCTCCGGGTCGGCCAGCGTGTTGCGCGCGTGCCGGTCGTCGTCCGCGAGGACGACCGCCTCGCTCACCCGCACGTCGGTACCGAGCCCGGCGAGGTCCAGCTCGAGGGTCGTCGGCTCCGCCGTGGCGCGGTTGAGCACGAACACCGCGCCGGTGCCCGACTCCTCGTCCCAGGTCACCGCCGCGTCGACCACCGGCACGTCCCCGTACACGCTCGTCGAGTACGTGGGCGCGTCGACGTGCACGTCGAGCGCTGCGCCGCGGGCGAGTCGCGACGTGGTCGCGAACGGGAAGAACGTCGTCTGCCGCCACGCGGGGCCGCCGGGCTCGGTCATGATCGGCGCGATGACGTTCACCAGCTGGGCGAGCGACGCGCTGGTCACCCGGTCGGCGTGCTTCAGCAGGGAGATGAGGAGCCCGCCGAAGACGACCGCGTCGGTGACGGAGTAGACGTCCTCGAGCAGCCGTGGGGCCACGGGCCAGGTGTCGATCCCGCGGATCTGATCGACCTGCTCGAACCGGCTCTGGTACCAGACGTTCCACTCGTCGAAGGAGATCTCGATCCGCTTCGTCGAGCCCCGGACGGCGCCGACGTGGTCGGCCGTCGCGACGACGGTCTCGATGAAGTGATCCATGTCGACGCCGGAGGCGAGGAAGCTGCCGACGTCCCCGTCGCGCTCCTCGTAGTACGCGTGGCAGGAGATGTAGTCGACGTCGTCGTACGTGTGCGTCAGGACGACGCGCTCCCACTCGCCGAACGTCGGCATGTAGGAGCCGGACGACCCGCAGGCGACCAGGCGGATGGACGGGTCGAGCATGCGCATGGCCTTGGCCGCCTGCGAGGCGAGGGCCCCGTAGGCGTCGGCCGACCGGTGGCCGACCTGCCACGGGCCGTCCATCTCGTTGCCGAGGCACCACATGTCGACGGCGAAGGGCTCGTCCCGGCCGTTGGTCCGACGCCACTCCGACAGGTCCGAGCCACCCGGGACGTTCGTGTACTCGAGCAGGTCGAGCGCCTCCTGGACGCCGCGCGTGCCGAGGTTGACCGCCAGCATGAGGTCG
The DNA here is from genome assembly GCA_000767215.1 of Actinotalea fermentans ATCC 43279 = JCM 9966 = DSM 3133. Classification (GTDB taxonomy): domain Bacteria; phylum Actinomycetota; class Actinomycetes; order Actinomycetales; family Cellulomonadaceae; genus Actinotalea; species Actinotalea fermentans. The sequence goes on along the minus strand of AXCX01000096.1, from coordinate 9,055 downwards.
CTGCCGACGGCGTCCAGCCAGGTCGCGAACTCGTGCAGGCCGACCTCGTTGGTCTCCGTCGAGTGCCACGCCAGGTCGAGGCGGCGCGGCCGCCCGGCCCGAGGACCCACGCTGTCCTCCCAGCGGAACCCGGAGACGAAGTTGCCGCCGGGATAGCGGATCGTGCTCACGCCGAGCTCGCGGACCAGCGCGATGACGTCTCGCCGGAACCCGTCGGGCCCGGCCTCGGGGTGACCCGGCTCGTAGATGCCGTCGTACACGTGGCGGCCCAGGTGCTCGACGAACCCACCGAAGAGGCGTCGACGGACAGGCCCGACGACGGCGCGCCGGTCGAGGGCGAGGTGGGCGGTGGTCATGCGCGTCCTTCGATTGCCGGGGCGGGTCGGGCGTGGTGGCGGAATCGGCCCACGAGCGGCGTCCTCGTGCGAGCGAGCCCGTGTGCGCGCTCCTCGAGCGCGTACAGGCCCATGGGCAGGAGGTGGTCGACCCGGGGCGCCGTACTGGTCCGCCACGTCCACTCGTACATGTCGAACAGCGGCCACCACGTGTACGCGACCACGTCGAGGCCCTCCGCGCGCAGGTCGCGGAGCGCCGCCACCGACGCGTCCAACCAGGCCAGACGCTCGTCGACCGTCCCCGTCACGCAGGTCTCCGTCAGGGCGACCGGAGCGCCGTAGCGGGCGGCCGCCTCGCGCAGCAGCTCCGCGAGCCCGGCCGTGCCGTCGTCGCGCGTCGGCCGGGGATCGGCGAAGCCACCACTGTGCGACTCCCCGGCGCGGAGCAGCTCCGTCGAGTGCCTCGGGTAGTAGTTCACGCCGACGACGTCGGGGCGGACGGCGTTCTCCCGGAACGCTGTGAGGTCCGCGTCGGACACGCCGTGCTCGGCGAGGAACGCGGCGAGAGGGTGTCCGTCGTCGACGCGGCCCGTGGCGAGGTCCTCGACCAGCCAGGTCTGCTCGCGGAGCCGGCCGATCGTTGCCGCGTGCTCCGCGTCCCCGTCGAACCGCATCCCGGCGTCGACGTGCACGAACGTCGCCGCGTCACCGAGCACCTCGGCGATGCCCGCCTGGGCCCGCTGGAATCCACGGGTGAGCTGCGCGCACATCGAGACGAGGCCTGCGGGGCCCGACAGGTAGGGCGGCCAGTACGCGTACTCGCCGGAGAAGAGCGCGTGGATCATCGGCTCGTTGACGGGCGTGTAGTCCGTGACGCGATCGCCGTACCGCTCCGCGACCGCGACGGAGTAGTCGGCGACCCGGGCCGGGTAGTCGCGGTGCGCGAACTGGCCGTCCAGCCAGAGCGGCGTGCCGTAGTGCATCAGGTCCAGCACGGGGCGCAGCCCCAGCTCGACGAAGCGGTCGATCACGCCGTCCAGCCACGACCAGGCGTACCGCCCGGGTTCGGGCTGGAGCCGGTACCAGGGGACCCCCCAGCGGACGAGCTCGGCGCCGGCGTCGCGGGCGAGGCCCAGGTCGGCGTGCCAGTGCTCGTAGTGCTCGGTGAGCGCGTACTCGTCGAGCGCCCGCTCCCCCGCGCGCTCCTGGGGTACGAACGTGTCCTCGATGCCGAGCCCGAAGTGGAGTGCGCCGTCCTCGAACCACCGCGGACCGGGCCCCCGGTCGCCGGACGCGCGGGGACTCGCCGTCATCGCGCTCACCCCTTGAGCCCGGTGGTCGCCACGGACTCGATGAACCGCCGCTGAACGAGCAGGAAAGCGACGACCAGCGGCAGGATCGCGATGAGCGAGCCGGCCATCATCACGCCGTAGGGGATGATGCCGCCCGGCCCGGTGAGCAGGGTGAGGCCGGACGTGATTGTCCCCATCTCCTGCTCGGTCGTGAAGACGAGCGGCCAGAGCAGGTCGTTCCAGTTGTTGACGAAGGTGAAGATGCCGAGCGTGAGCAGCGCCGGCACGACGTTCGGCAGCACGATGCTGCGGAAGATCCGGAACTCGTTCGCCCCGTCGATGCGCGCAGCGCTGTCGAGATCACGTGGCAGGGCGAGGAAGAACTGGCGCAGGAAGAAGATGCCGAAGGCGTCGGCGGCTCTCGGGGCGATGAGCCCGGGGAACGTGTTGACCCAGCCGAGCTCGCTGACCAGCTGGTACACCGGGACCAGGGTGGCCTGGAACGGGATCATGAGGCTCGCGATGATCGCGATGAGCAGCGCGCGCCGTCCCCGGAAGTCGATCCGCGCCAGGGCGTACGCCGCCAAGGAGTCGAACACCAGCGCGAACGCCGTGACCCCGCCGGCGAAGACGAAGCTGTTCAGCACGAGCCGCGAGAAGGGCAGCTCGGTGACGATCCGCCGCATGTTGTCGAGCGTCCACGTGTCCGGCACCAGCGTGGGCGGGTAGGCGTTCACCTCGGCCGTCGGCTTGAACGCGGTGAGCACGATGATCGCGATGGGCAGCAGCACGAACGCGGTGACGGCGAGCATCGCGAGGATCGAGACGAGCGTTCCGGCCCGCATGCGGCGGCGGGGGCGCCGGATCGGCGGATCGGTGACGGCGGGCGCACGGCTCCCCGACGCCGGCGTCGCGGTGGCGCTGCTCACGACAGGTCCTCCTCGCGGCGGCCGAAGAACACGAACTGGAGGATGCTCAGCAGGAGCGTCGCGACGAGGAGCACGTAGGAGAGCGCGGACGCGAACCCGAGCTCGAGCTTTCGGAAGCCGGACTCGTAGATCTCCATGACGATCGTCTGGGTGTGCCCGTAGGGGCCGCCCCCGGTCATCACGTAGATCTGGTCGAACGCCTGGAGCGCGGCGATCATCGCGAAGACACCGACGAACGCGAAGGTGTTGGACAGCAGGGGCAACGTGACGTGGCGGAAGCGGCCGAGGGCACCCGCGCCGTCGACCCGGGCGGCCTCGTAGAGCGAGGCCGGGATGTCCTGCAGGCCGGCGAGGAAGATGACGAAGTAGAAGCCGAAGCTCTTCCAGACGGCGACGAGGGCGACCGCCGGCATCGCGAGCGTGGGGTCCTCGAGGACGTCGCCGAGCTGGATCCCCACGCCGCTGAGCCAGTAGGTGACCAGGCCCACCTGCGGATCGATCAGGTAGCTCCACGCGAACGCCGCGACCGCGAGGGACACCACGAACGGCAGGAAGAGCGACGTGCGGAAGAACCCCCGCCACGGAAGGCGCGGGTTGTTGACGACGAGGGCGAGGACCAGCGCGGCGACGACGGCGGTCGGGGTGAAGATGGCCGCGTACAGCACGGTGTTCACCACCGCGTCGCGGACGCCCGCATCGGTGAAGACCGCCGAGTAGTTCTCGAGGCCGACCCAGTTCTCGGTACCGAAGCCCGCGGCGTCGGTGAACGACAGACGGAGCGCGGAGATCATCGGCCACAGCACGAAGGCGGCGAGCACGACGAGCGCCGGGAGCAGGAACGCGAGGGCCGTGGTGCCGCGACGCGCCTCCCCACGAAGGAGGGACCGACCGGGCGGCCGTCCGCTGCTCCGGCCGCCCAGCGGCGCGGGGGCGCGGTAGGCAGCGCGGCTGCCGGGTGTCTGGGTACTCATGGGTCCGTCCGGTCGCATTGGCTGGGAGGTTCGGGACAGGCATCGGGCCTCAGGCGGTGCGGGGGCGGCCGGGCGCCGCCCCCGCACCGGAGGTCACTGGTCGGCGAGCGCCGCCTCGACCTTGTCCTGGGCCTCGGCGAGGAGCATGGCGATGCCCTCGCCCGCCATCGCCCGCTGCGTGAGCTCGTCGACGGCCGTCAGGACGTCGGTGGTGTTGACGACGCCCGGCAGCAGGGGCCGACCGAACTCCGCCATCGGCGTGAGGGCGGCGACCGTCGCGTTCTCCGCGATGGCGTCCGCCGGGATGTCCGTCCGGAGCGGGGGCCAGCCGGAGCCCAGCGACCACGCCACGGAGTTCTCGTCGTTGAAGAAGTAGGCGAAGAACTGCTCCGCGGCCGCCTGCACCTCGGGGTCGTCCTGGGCGGTGATCGCCATCGAGATGCCGATCGCGGAGGCCGCCTGCGCCTCGGGGCCGGCCGGGATCGCGGCGATGCCCAGGTCGATGCCGTTGTCCGCGGCGATGAAGGTCATCCACGGGCCGCCGACAGTCATGGCGGCCTTGCCACCCGAGAAGAGCTCGTCGGCGCCGATGCCGTCGACGCCTGTCGGCGAGATCGCGGCGCCGGCGATGGCGTCCTGCCAGAACGCGAGGGTCTCGGCGTTCTCGGGTGAGTCGACGACGGCCTCGCCGTCGGCGACGATGTCGCCACCGTTCCCGTAGAACAGCGACGGCCACAGGCCGTTGGCGACGGTGGCGTGGTCCGGAAGGACGACGCCGTACTGCTCGGGGGTGCCGTCGCCGTTCTCGTCGACGGTGAGCGCTGTGGCCGTGTCGACCCAGTCGTCCCACGTGGCGGGTGCCTCGGTCACGCCGGCGGCGTCGAAGAGCGCCTTGTTGTAGTAGAGCGCGAGCGGGACGAAGCCCGCAGGCACCCCGTAGACCGCACCGTCGACGGTCACCATGTCGACAGCACCCGGGTTCAGGTCGGCAGCGTTGTTCGCGGCGTCGGCATAGAAGTCGTCGAGCGCCACGAAGGCGCCCCGCGCGGCGTAGACGGGCAGCCGCTCGGCGGGCATCGCGACGATGTCCGGGCCGTCGCCCGCCGAGAGCGACGGCAGCAGCGTGTCGTCGATGACTGCCCAGGGGTTGATCTCCGTGACGATGTGCACGGCCTCCTGGCTCTCGTTGAAGTCGGCGACGATCTGCTCGAGCACGTCACCGTCCGCCTCGGTGTAGCCGTGCCAGAACGTCAGCTCGACGGTGTCGCCCGAGGTGTCGGGCGCGGTCGTGTCGTCGGGGGTCTCGGGCGAGTCGTCGCCCGAGCATCCGGCGAGGGTCAGTGCGGCGATCGCGAGAAGCGCGCCGGTAGCGAGCGAGGAGCGTGTCATGCGGATTCCTTCCCTTGCGAGACTCCGATGTCTGCATGGGCGGCGACTCGTACGTGGGGCCCACCCGTTACAACGTTGTAACGGCAGTCTCGCGACCGCGGCCGCCGGATGTCAAGTCTCGGTCTGGTAACGGCACCCTCAGGCGCCGACGCGGACCGGGGCACCCGTGGACTCGCGCTGGACGATGCGGAACGGCGAGCGCAGCTCCCGGCGCGGCGCCGGCGCCGAACCACCGATCCGCTCGAGCAGGAGCTCGACCGCGATCCTGGCGATCTCCCGGCGCCCCGGGTCCACGGTCGTCAGGCTCGGCAACGAGTACTTCGCCTCGTCGATGTCGTCGAAGCCGATGATCGCCACGTCCTGCGGCACCCGGAACTCATGCATCCGCAGCACCCGCAGGGCGCCCAGCGCGAGCTCGTCGTTGAGGCCGAAGACGGCGTCGAACGCGACCCCGCGCGCCAGCAGCTGCTGCATCGCCTCGGCTCCGTTCACGCGGTGCCACGGGCCGGCGTCGACGACCAGCGAATCGTCGTAGTCGAGCCCGTGCGCCTCGAGCGCGGCGCGGTACCCGGCGACCCGCAGCCCCGCGGAACCGATCCGCTCGCCCTCGTGGGCGCCGATCACGGCGATCCGCCGGCGCCCGCCCGCGATGAGGTGCTCGGTGGCCGCCCGCGCGGCCTCGACGTTCTCCATCGTCACGTGGTCGACCGGTCCGTCGAAGATGCGCTCACCGAGCAGGACCAGCGGGAAGTCGACCTGGAGGGCCGCGGCGTCGTCGCTGCCGAGCCCGAGCGGGCTGAAGAGCAGGCCGTCCGACATCTGCCGGCGGTCCCCGGACAGCGCCTCGAGCTCCCGACGCCGGTCACCCCCGGTCTGCTCGATGAGCACGACGACGCCGTGCGCGTCGGCGACCGTGATGACCTCGTCCGCGAGCTCGGCGAAGTACGCGAGGCTCAGCTCCGGGACCGCGAGGCCGATCGCCCCCGTGCGGCCCGAGCGCAGGCTACGGGCCGAACGGTTCGCCCGGTAACCGAGCTGGTCGATGGCCGCCATGACCCGCGCGCGGGTCTCCGGCGCGACGTGGGGATGGTTGTGGATGACGTTCGAGACGGTCTTGAACGACACACCGGCGACCTGCGCCACGTCGCGAAGAGTCGCCGCCATGACCACACACCGTAGCCCCAGGCGACCGGGCACCGATCCCTTGACACCCCTCCCCACCCCGCGCGTACCTTGGACTCGCTTGCTCGTTACAACGTTGTAACCGATCAGGGAGGGGCAGCATGTCAGCACACACACGCCCGGCCGGAGACCGACGGCCGAGACGGACCTGGCGGAGCTTCGCGGCGGGCACGGCGGCCGTCGCAGCCGCCCTCGCCGCAGTCGTCGCTCCGGGCGCGGCCTCGGCGGTGACGACCGGGAACGGCGCCCTCGTGTACGCGCCCGCCGCAGGGAGCTCGTTCAACCCGGAGGGCGGCACGCCGGCCGGCACCACCTACGCGAAGATCGTCGTCCTCAAGCACAGCGGCTCGGCGAACGGCACGCAGCTGGTCACCTTCGACCAGCTGGTCCTCCAGAACGGCGTGCAGGTCTACCCGATCTACCGGAGCACGGACAACGGTGCGAGCTGGACCCACGTCACGGACGTCAACCCGAGCGCGACGTTCCCGGCACTCACCCGAACCGCCCAGCCGTTCCTCTTCGAGGTCACCCAGACCACGGGCAACCTGACCGCGGGGACCATCCTGCTCGCCGGTATGGTCATGCCCGAGGATCGGTCGAGCAGCCGTTTGGTCCTCTACAAGAGCACCAACCAGGGCACGAGCTGGAGCTACGTCAGCACCATCGACACCGGCGGCCCCGCCGTCTACGACCCGAGCCCCACGTCGACCACGACGACGGTCTGGGAGCCGTCGCTCGCGATCGACGCGAACGGGGGCCTGGTGGCCTACTTCTCCGACGAGCGACAGAAGGCGAACGGCGTGCTGCAGGCCGTCTCGTACCGCCGCTCGACCGACGGCGGCCAGACCTGGGGATCGCTCGTCAACGTCTCGGCTCCCACGAACTCCAGCGACCGGCCGGGGATGATCACGGTCACCACGCTCCCGGACGGCCGCTACCTCGCGACGTTCGAGGTGGTGAACCGCCCCAGCCAGAGCCAGAACACCGCACCCGTCTACTACAAGACCTCGCCGGACGGGTTGAGCTGGGGATCGACGACGAGCCTCGGCTCGCCGGTCGAGCTGGCCGACGGCCGCGGCATCGGGTCCTCGCCCTTCGTCACCTGGTCGCCGAGCGGCGGGCCCAAGGGCATGGTCGTCATCGCGTCCAAGTGGTCGCTCGACGCCTCGGGCAACATCGACGGCGGTCAGAACCTGTACGTCAACTACAACCTCGGCGAAGGCCCCTGGGAGCGGCTGCCGATGCCGGTGACGTACGACGCCACGGACACGCAGGGCGGCAACTTCAGCGGCTTCGCCCAGGGCATCGACGTGAGCGTCGACGGCCGGACGCTCTACCAGGCGACCAACGTCGAGAACCTGGCGACGCAGCTCAACGACATCCGCGTCGGCTCCGTCCCGCTCGACGCCCAGCAGTACGAGGCGGAGCTGGCGACCATCAACGACGCCTCCGTCGTCAACCACGTGCAGGCGGCGGCCGGCGCGAAGGTGGGCAACATCAACAACAGCGGCAGCTACGTGCAGTTCACCGTGCGCGTCCCGACGGCGGGCAGCTACACGCTCAACGTCCGCTACGCCAACGGCTACGGCTCGACCGCGACCCACGGCGTGAGCGTCAACGGAGGCGGGTCGTCGTCGATCAGCTACCCGCGGACGGTCGACTGGGGCAGGTACCTCTGGGCCCAGAAAACCGTGAGCCTCAACGCCGGGGTGAACACGATCAGGTTCACGAAGGGCTCCAACTACGCCGAGCTCGACCAGATCCAGGTCCACGCGAGCGCGGCGCTCGATCCGCAGTTCCAGGTCGTCAACCGCAACAGCGGCAAGCTCCTGGAGGTGTTCAGCGCGCTCACGACCGACGGTGCCGCCGTCGGGCAGTGGGGTTCGACGGCGCATGCCACGCAACGGTGGACCGTGCGTCCCGCGGCCGGCGCCGTCGAGCTCGTCAACCTCAACAGCGGCAAGCTGCTCGAGATCCCGTCGGCGCAGACGGCCGACGGAGTCGACGCCGTGCAGTGGGCACCGACCGGGCACGCGACGCAGCGTTGGGTGCCCGCCACGAGCGGCGGCTGGTGGACGTTCACCAACGCCAACAGCGGCAAGCTCCTCGAGATCGACGGCTGCTCGACGGCCGACGGCGCGGTCGCGCAGCAGTGGCCCGCCAACGGCTACGCCTGCCAGCAGTGGCGCCTGGTCAAGGAGGGCATCCAGTAGCGGGCGACCGCCGCACCCGGCGGCGGCTCAGCGCTCGGTGACGAGGGCTGGGCCGCCGGCCGGGCGGGCCACCTCCCAGGTGGCGTCGACGCGCAGGTCGCGCGCGAGGTGCTCGTCGTGGGTGACGACCAGCAGCGCACCGCGGTAGTCCTCGAGCGCTTGGACCAGCTGGTCGACGCTGGCCATGTCGAGGTTGTTCGTCGGTTCGTCGAGGACGAGCAGCCGTGGCGCAGGCTCGGCGAACAGGACCCGGGCGAGGGCGACCCGGAACCGCTCGCCGCCGGAGAGCGCGGCGATCGGGCGGGTGGGGGCGTCGCGCCGGAGCAGCAGCCGGGCGAGGATCGCCCGCGCGTCGTGCGGGGTGCGCCCCGGGGCCGCGGAGCGCACGGCCGTGAGAGCGTCGGGGAACCCGTCGAGCTCGAGGGTGCGCTGGGCGAGGTGGCCCACCGGCACCGCGACCGGCGTGACCACCGACAGCGCGTCCCCGAACACCGCGAACCGGTGCGGCACGTCCCGCCCGAGCAGGACCTCCAGCAGCGTCGACTTGCCCGCGCCGTTGTCCCCGGCCAGCCGGACCCGCTCCCCGCCCCACAGGCTGAGCACGCGCCCGGCGGACTCGATCGCCAGCACGCTCTTGCCCGCGGGCACGGCCGTGGCGGGCAGGTCGATGCGGATGACGTCGCCGGCCCGGGCGGCGAGGTCGGCACGGCTGCGCTCGGCGGCGGCCCGGCCCACGCGGTCGGC
>AXCX01000095.1 GCA_000767215.1 Actinotalea fermentans ATCC 43279 = JCM 9966 = DSM 3133 | reverse complement strand
CCCGCTCCGCGGCGAGGGCGGCCGCCTCGTCGAGCGCCGCCCGGGCGCCGACCGGGTTCGCGTTGTACGTGTCGTCGATGACGGCGAGCCCGGCGCCCGCGTGCACCTCGGCGCGGTGCGCGGCACGCGGCATCGAGCCCGTCAGCCGCGGCGCGAGGCCCGCCGGGTCGACGTCGAGCGCCAGGGCCACGCCCAGGGTGACGCCGAGGTTCACGGCGTGCGGGACGCCGTCGGGCAGGGGCAGGGTCGTCTCTCCTGCGCGGACCTGCCCGGCCGCCTCGTCGACGACGACGTCGGCCGCCGCGCCCTGCGTGGAGACCGTCACGACGCGCTTGCCGTCGGCCCGGCAGCGCTCGGCGAGCCGCGCGAGCAGCGGGTCGTCGATCGGCAGGACGACGACCTTCGCGCGCTCGGTGATCTCGCCCTTGGCGGCCGCGATCACCTCGCGCGAGCCCATCCGCTCCAGGTGCGCCTCGCCGATCGTGGTGATGACGGCGACGTCCGGCGGGAAGAGGGCGCACAGCTCGCGGATCTCGCCCGGGCCGAAGGTGCCCATCTCGGCGACGAAGACCTCGGTCCCGTCGACGAGGTGGTCGTTCACCGCCCGGGACAGGCCGAGCCGGTTGTTGAAGCTCGCGGGGGACGCGACGACCGCGCGGCTCGCCGCGAGGACGTGCGCGATGTAGCCCTTGGTCGAGGTCTTCCCGTAGGAGCCGGTGACCGCGACGACCGTCGGGCGCACGCGCGCCAGGCGCTGCTGGGCCTTGGCGACGAACGGCGCCGAGAGCCGGCGCTCGACCCGGTCCATGACGGCGAGCGCCAGGTCGGCCGTGAGCGGCACGGTCACGGCGAGGACCGCCGTCGCGCCCACCCCGAGCGCCCACCACAGGCCCGCGCCGAGGACGACCGCGGCCACGGCCCAGGCGGCGACGAGCCGCTTGAGGCGACCCGTCCACGCCAGCCGCGACGTGCGGCCGCGCACCGAGAGGCCGAGCGGCACCGCGGCGCCCAGGAGGGCTGCGGGGACGGCCAGGAGCGTGAGGGTGGTCCGCACGCCGCCCGAGGCGAGCACCGCGAGCGCGGCGCCGAACGCGAGCACCACGGACACCGCGTCGAGCGTCGCGTCCAGCCCAGACCGCGAGCGCCACAGCGCGGCGATGACCCGGACCCGCCCGGGGACGTAGTGCTCGCGCTGGGCCACGCGGAACCACGTGAGGCCCGCCACGACGAGGGCACCCGTCACGACGACCGCGACGACGAGGTCGATGATCACGCACCCTCCAGGACGGCGAGCAGGCGTCCGCGGACGGCGTCCGCGAGGTCGCCCTCGAGCAGGTGACCGGCGCCCGGGACCACCTCGACGTCGACGCCGAGGGCCTGACCGGCCATCCGGGCACCCGCCAGCGGCGCGGCGTCGTCGGCCTCGCCCCAGACGAGGTGCACCGGCAGGCGCCCGGCGATCCGGGCGAGGTCCACCGTGTAGTCCTCGCCCACGACGCGCACGAGGACACCGCGCATCACGCCCTGGGCCGCGTTGTAGTCGGCCGAGCCGCCGCTGCGCCGCAGCCGGTCGACGACGCCCGTGGGGAGCAGGTGCGCCGCGTGCAGGCGCTTGGCCAGCCGCAGCGCGAGGCGCGGCCGGGGCGCGGCGGTCGCGCGCACGAGGGGCACGCCGGTCAGCACGAGCGCGCTGACGAGCTCGGGGTGCGCGGCGGCGAGGCGCACGGCCACCCGCCCGCCGAACGAGTGCCCGACGACGACGTAGGGTCCGGTCCCCGCGAGCGCCGTGGCCAGGTGCTCGGCGTACTGGGGGCTGCCCCAGACGTCGGGCGGCGGCTCGGTGCGGCCGAAGCCGGGCAGGTGCACGGCGAGCGCGTCGGTTCCCGCGACGATCGCGGCGAAGTCGTCGCCCGTGCGGCCCCAGCCGTGCAGGGCCAGCACGCGGGCCGGCTCGGCCCCGGTGCGGTCCGCGAGAACGTCACCCGCGAGGACCGTCAGCACGCGGACGAGGTTAGCACCGGCGCCCGCGCGGCTCCCTGTCGGCGGGCACACCACCCGGCGGCGCCGGGCGCGTCCGCCGGGCGCCCGGACGCCGCCTGCCGTCCGGGCCGTCCCCCGTCGCTGACTACGCTTCCGGCATGGACACGCCCGACCTGTCGCCCGCCACGCTCGCCGTCACCGCGGGACGGCCGGACCGGGAACCGGGGGCGCCGGTCAACGCGGGCGTCGTCCTGTCGTCCACCTACGTCTCGCAGGGGCCGCCCGTCCCGGGCGAGGCGATGTACACGCGCTACGACGCGCCCACCTGGCACCCGTTCGAGGAGGCGCTCGCGGCGCTCGAGGCGAGCCCCCTGCCGGCGCTCGTCTACTCGTCGGGGATGGCGGCCGTCGCCGCCGCGTTCTCCCTGGTGCCACCCGGCGGACGCGTGGTGGTGCCGCGGCACGCCTACCAGGTGACCCTGGTGCTGGCCCACGAGCTCGCCGCGACGCGCGGCCTCGAGGTGGTGACCGCGGACCTGCACGACCTCGACGCGGTCGCGGCCGTCCTGCCCGGCACGGCGCTGGTCTGGGCGGAGTCGCCCACGAACCCCATGCTCGAGGTGGCCGACCTGCCCGCGATCGTCGCCGCCGCCCACGACGCCGGCGCCCTGGTCGCCGTCGACAACACCTTCGCCACCCCCCTCGGGCAGCGGCCGCTGACCTTCGGCGCGGACGTCGTCGTGCACTCGGTGACGAAGGCGCTCGCCGGCCACTCCGACGTCGTGCTCGGGGCCGTGGTCACGGGCGACCCGGACCTGCGGTCCCGGCTGGACGCCTACCGCCGCACGCACGGGGCGATCGCCGGGCCCTGGGAGGTGTGGCTCGCCCTGCGTGGCCTGCGCACGCTCGCGCTGCGCGTGGCGCGGGCCCAGGCGAACGCCCAGGTCCTCGCCGAGCGGCTCGCGGCGCACCCCGACGTCGTCGAGGTCCGCTACCCGGGCCTGCCGGGCGACCCCGGCCACGCGCTCGCCGCCCGCCAGCTCGACGGGTTCGGGACCATCCTCGGTGTGCGCCCGGCCGGCGGCGCGCAGGCCGCGGACGACGTCGTGGCCGCCGTGCGCCTGTGGGTGCCGGCGACCTCCCTCGGCGGGGTGGAGAGCATGCTCGAGCGGCGCCGGCGGTTCGCCACCGAGTCCCCCACGGTGCCCGAGGACCTCCTGCGGCTGTCCGTGGGCATCGAGGACGTCGAGGACCTCTGGCGCGACCTGGACCAGGCGCTGCGCGCCGCTCGCGGCGGGAGGGACTGACCGTGGCCGCCGTGCTGTACTCCGCGATCTGCTCGCTCGACGGCTACGTCGCCGACGCGAACGGGGGCTTCGCCTGGGCCGTCCCGGACGCCGAGGTGCGCGCGGCCGTGAACGACGTGCAGCGCTCCGTGGGCACCTGGCTCCTCGGCCACCGCACCTACGCGGTCCTGCAGGCGTGGGACGACGCCGGGCCGACGACGCCGGAGGAGGCGGAGCACCAGAGGCTCTGGCGGGGCTCCGACAAGGTCGTCTACGCGCGGACCCAGCAGCCGGAGGTGGGGCCCCGGGCCCGGCTCGCGCCTGTCTTCGACCCGGAGGACGTGCGCCGCGTGAAGGAGTGGGCCGAGGCCGACCTGCTCGTCGGTGGGCCGACGCTCGCCACGGCGGCCTTCGCGGGCGGGCTGGTGGACGGCCTGCACCTGTTCGTCGTCCCGGTCGCCGTGGGCGGCGGCCTCCCCGCCCTGCCTGCGGCGCAGCGCCTGGACCTCACGCTGGTGAGCGAGCGGCGCTTCGGCTGCGGCGTCGTGCACCTGGCCTACCGCGTCCGCCGCTGAGCCCCGCCGGGCAGCGGCGGCTCACGGCGGCTCACGGCGGCGCGCACCGAGCCGCCGATGCGACTCGTCAGAAGGGGCCCGTCGCCTGCACGCCCTCGGCCTTGCGGGGACGGTTGAGCAGCAGCTCGGGCAGCCGGTCGATCGGCAGCCCGTGGTGCAGCACCTGCACCACGGCCTCCGTGATCGGCATCTCGACGCCGACGCTGCGCGCGAGCTCGAGCACCGAGGCGGAGGTCTTGACGCCCTCGGCCGTGCCGCCCGTGGCGGCGATCGCCTCGTCGAGCGTCTTGCCCTGGCCCATGTGCATGCCGAGGGTGTGGTTGCGCGACAGGGGCGACACGCAGGTGGCGACGAGGTCGCCCATGCCCGCCAGCCCGGCGAACGTCTGCGCGTCGGCCCCGAGCGCGAGGCCCAGCCGGGTCATCTCCACCAGGCCACGGGTGATGACCGTCGCCGTCGTGTTCGTCCCGTAGCCGGTGCCCTGCGCGATGCCCACGGCGACGGCGATGACGTTCTTCACCGCGCCCGACAGCTCGACGCCGACGACGTCGCTGTTCGTGTACGGGCGGAAGTAGGAGTTCGCGCACGCGTGGGCGACGAGGTCGGCCGTCGCGGCGCTCCGCGAGGCGACGACCGTCGCCGTCGGCTGGTGCTCGGCGATCTCGCGTGCGAGGTTCGGGCCGGAGACGACCGCCACCCGCTCCTCGGGCAGCCGCAGCGCCTCGCCGATCACCTCGCTCATCCGCCGGTGCGACGTGAGCTCGACGCCCTTGATGAGCGAGGCCGCCACGGCGTCGGGCTCCAGGAGGTCGGCCAGGGGGGCGATCGCCGACCGCGCCACCTGCGCGGGGATCGCGATGGCGACCACCTTCGCCCCGGCGAGGGCCGCGGCCGCGTCGGTGGTGGCGCGGACGCCGTCGGGAAGCACGACGCCCGGCAGGTACGCGGTGTTGCGGTGGGCGGTGTTGATCTCCTCGCACACCTCGTCGGCGATGCCCCAGAGCGTCACTGGGCACCCGGCGTCCGCCAGCACGGCGGCGAACGTCGTGCCCCAGGCGCCGGTGCCGAGGACGGCGGCGCGCGGCCTGTCTGCGCTCAACTGCGGTCCTCTCCTCGTCGCCACACGAACCGCTCGGGGGGCGCCTGCTCCCCGCGGATCTCCTCGAGCAGGTGCGTGATCGCGTCCATGACGCGGTCGGTCGCCTCCCGCAGCGTCGCCGCGTCAAGCGGCTTGTCGTACAGGTCGGACAGGTCCACGGGCGGACCGGCCACGACGGTCACCGGCTTGCGCGGCACCGGCTTGAGCAGCTTGCCGTAGCGCGCCAGGAGCCGGTGCGTGCCCCACTGCGCGACGGGGACCACGGGTGCCCGCGTCGCGAGGGCGACGCGCGCGACGCCCGTCTTGCCGGCCATCGGCCACATGTCGGGCTCGCGCGTCAGCGTCCCCTCGGGGAAGACCACGACGCACTCCCCCGCCTCGACGGCGGCCTCGGCGCCCCGGAGCGAGTCGGCCGCGCGCGCCGTGCCCCGGTGCACGGGCACCATGCCCGACGACCGCAGGACCGCACCGAAGAGCGGGACGCGGAAGAGCGACTCCTTGGCGAGCACCCGGCCGGCGAACCCGTTGTCGTACAGGTAGTGCGCCGTGGTGACCGGGTCGACCATCGTCACGTGGTTCGCCGCGACGACGAAGCCGCGGTCGCGCGGCAGGTGCTCCACGCCGCTCCACCGCTGCTTCGTCATAGCGAAGAGCAGCGGGCGCAGGATGCGCGCCACCGCACGGTACGTACGGTTCGAACGCGGGGGCGGCGGCACGGGAGCCGATGCTACCCGCGCCCCGCGGGTCGGCGGGTCACCGGTCGGCCCACCGACCGGCGACCCGCCCCCGGGGGACGGTCAGTCGCGGTCGAAGTCCGCGCCCAGCGCGGCGAGCTTGTCCGTGAAGTTCTCGTAGCCACGGTCGATGAGCCCGATGCCGGCGACGCGCGACGTCCCCTTGGCCGCCAGCGCGGCGATGAGGTGCGAGAAGCCGCCACGCAGGTCGGGCACCTCGATGTCGGCGGCGATCAGCGGCGTCGGCCCCGAGATGACGGCCGAGTGGTAGAAGTTGCGCTGCCCGAACCGGCACGGATGCCCGCCGAGGCACTCGCGGTAGACCTGGATGGTCGCTCCCATGCCGCGCAGCGCGTCCGTGAAGCCGAAGCGGTTCTCGTACACCGTCTCGTGCACGATCGACAGGCCCGTCGCCTGCGTCAGGGCGACGACGAGCGGCTGCTGCCAGTCGGTCATGAACCCGGGGTGCACGTCCGTCTCGAGGACGATCGAGCTCAGCTCGTGGCCCGGGTGGAAGAAGCGGATGCCGTCGTCGTGCACCTCGAAGCCGCCGCCCACCTTGCGGAAGGTGTTGAGGAACGCCGTCATCTCCGGCTGGCGCGCGCCCAGCACGTCGATGTCGCCGCCGGTCGCCAGCGCCGCGGACGCCCACGAGGCCGCCTCGATCCGGTCCGGCAGCGACGTGTGGCGGTAGCCCTCGAGGCGGTCCACGCCCTCGATGCGGATCACCCGGTCGGTGTCCACGGAGATGATCGCGCCCATCTTCTGCAGGACGTTGATGAGGTCCATGATCTCGGGCTCGATGGCGGCGCCCGCGAGCTCCGTCAGCCCCTCCGCGCGCACCGCGGTGAGCAGCAGCTGCTCGGTGGCACCGACGCTCGGGTACGGCAGCGCGATCTTCGTGCCTTGCAGCCGCCGGGGGGCCGTGATGTGGATCCCGTTCTCCCGCTTGTCCACCACGGCGCCGAACTGGCGAAGGATGTCGAGGTGGAAGTTGATCGGCCGGTCGCCGATCCGGCACCCACCGAGGTCCGGGATGAACGCCTCGCCCAGGCGGTGCAGCAGCGGGCCGCAGAACAGGATCGGGATCCGGCTGGAGCCGGCGTGCGCGTCGATGTCGGCGACGTGCGCGCTCTCGACGTCCGTGGGGTCCAGGCGCAGGACGCCAGCGCGGTCGTCACGGTCCACGCGCACGCCGTGCAGCTCGAGCAGGTCGCGCACGATCTCGACGTCCCGGATGCCGGGCACGTTGCGCAGCTCGCTGGGCCCCTCCCCGAGCAGCGAGGCGACCATCGCCTTCGACACGAAGTTCTTGGCCCCTCGCACGGTGATGGCGCCCGTGAGGGGCGCGCCGCCGTGCACGTGCATGACGTCAGACATGCCCCCATCGTCGCCCACGTTCGGCCTTCGCGTCACACGGCCGCTCCGGGACGCGGTTTCCACGGCAGCGGGCGTGGACCGCGACCGTCCCCTGCGTGCGTGGATCGGCCCGTGTCGGAGGCGGCACGTACCGTCGCGCAGATGAGATTCGGGATGGTCGGCAGCTACGGGGACGTCGACGAGGTGCTCGCGATGGCGGAGGCGGCTGATGCGTCCGGCTGGGACGGGTTCTTCACCTGGGACGCGATCAGCATCGGCGACATGGTCGCCTGGGACCCGTGGATGGTCCTGGCCGCCGCGGCCGTGCGGACCGAGCGGATCCGGCTCGGCGCGCTCGTGTTCGCGCCGGCACGCCGGCGCCCCTGGAAGCTGGCGCGCGAGGCCGTGACGGTGGACCACCTGTCCGGCGGCCGCCTGGTGCTGCCCGTCGGGCTCGGCGTGGTCGACGACGGCGGGTTCTCCCGTGTGAGCGGCGAGGTGACGTCCGCGCGCGAGCGGGCGCAGCGGCTCGACGAGGCGCTCGCCATCTGCGACCTCGCGTGGCGCGGCGAGCCCTTCTCGTTCGACGGCACGCACCACCGCGTCGACGAGCTGGTGATCGCGCCCCGGCCGGTGCAGCAGCCGCGCATCCCGGTGTGGCCGGTGGGCGGCTGGCCGAGCCCCAGGTCGATGGCGCGCGCCGCCCGCTGGGACGGCGTCGTGCTGCAGCGGACGGGCTCGGAGGAGCCGCTCGCGCCGTCCGACGTCGCCGACGCCGTCGCGTGGCTGCGCGAGAGCCGTGGCGACCTGACGGGCTACGACGTCGTCGTGCAGGACGTGCTGCCCCAGGACCGCGGGGCCGCGCAGGAGATGGTCGCCGCCTACGAGCGCGCCGGCGCCACGTGGTTCGTCGACGCGCGATGGGACCCGTCGGTGACGCCCGGTGCACTCCTCGACCTGGCCCGTCAGGGCCCGCCGAGCGCCTGGTAGGGCGTCGGCGGACCGCTGGATGGCCGGCCGGTCGCGGCGTCAGTTCTGGGGCAGGGGACGGCCGATCTCGACCGGCACGCCCGCCGCACGGGCGGCCTTGACCTCGACCTTGGGCAGGTGCTTGGCGGGCAGGGTCCGCGGCCGCCACGACGCGCGGTGCTCCTCGAACTCGGCGATGTCGCCCTCGTGCTGGAGCGTGAGGCCGATGTCGTCGAGGCCCTCCATGAGCCGCCAGCGCGTGTAGTCGTCGACCTGGAGCGGCACAGTGACGTCCGCGCAGCGCACCTGCTTGTTCACCAGGTCGACCGTGACCTCGGTGCCCGGCGTGGTCTCGAGGATCTTCCAGATGAGCTCGATGTCCTCCTGCGCCAGCTGGGCCGCGAGGAGGCCCTGCTTGCCGGAGTTGCCGCGGAAGATGTCGGCGAACCGCGAGGACAGGACGGCCTTGAAGCCGTAGTCCTTGAGCGCCCAGACGGCGTGCTCGCGCGAGGAGCCGGTGCCGAAGTCCGGCCCGGCGACGAGGACCGACCCGGTCGCGTACGGCGCCTGGTTGAGCACGAACGCCGGGTCGTTGCGCCAGGCCGAGAACAGGCCGTCCTCGAAGCCCGTGCGGGTGACGCGCTTGAGGTACACCGCGGGGATGATCTGGTCGGTGTCGACGTTGCTGCGGCGCAGCGGGACGCCCACGCCGGTGTGCTGGGTGAACTTCTCCATGGCGGGACTCCTCAGGCGCTGACGGTGGTGGTCAGGGGCGAGCCGTCCGGGGCGTCCTCGATGCCGAGGTCACCCACCGACGACAGCGTGCCGCGCACGGCGGTGGCGGCGGCCACGAGCGGCGAGACGAGGTGCGTCCGCCCGCCCTTGCCCTGGCGGCCCTCGAAGTTGCGGTTCGACGTCGACGCCGCGCGCTCCCCCGGGGCCAGCTGGTCGGGGTTCATGCCGAGGCACATCGAGCAGCCCGCGTTGCGCCACTCCGCGCCGAAGTCCGTGAAGATCCGGTCCAGGCCCTCGGCCTCGGCCTGCAGCCGCACGCGGGCCGACGACGGCACCACGAGCACGCGCACCGAGTCGGCCTTGCGGCGGCCCTGGAACACCTTCGCGACCTGCCGGAGGTCCTCGATGCGGCCGTTGGTGCACGACCCGATGAAGACCGTGTCGACCGCGATGTCCCGCAGGGGCGTGCCCGGCGTGAGGCCCATGTACTCGAGCGCGCGCTCGGCGGCGACGCGCTGGTTGTCGTCGCCGATCTCCGCCGGGTTCGGCACGCGACCGGACAGCGGCAGCCCCTGGCCCGGGTTGGTGCCCCACGTGACGAACGGCTCGATGTCGGCCGCGTCGAGGACGACCTCGGCGTCGAACACCGCGTCGTCGTCCGTGCGCAGGGTCTGCCAGTACTCGACGGCGGCGTCCCAGTCGGCGCCCTCCGGCGCGTGCGGGCGGCCCTTCAGGTAGGCGAAGGTCGTCTCGTCGGGGGCGATCATGCCCGCGCGGGCGCCGGCCTCGATCGACATGTTGCAGATCGTCATCCGGGCCTCCATCGACAGGCTCCGGATCGCCTCGCCGCGGTACTCCAGGACGTAGCCCTGGCCGCCACCGGTGCCGATCTTGGCGATGATCGCCAGGATGATGTCCTTGGCGGTCGCGCCGTGCGGCAGCGTCCCGTCGACCGTGATGGCCATCGTCTTGAAGGGCTGCAGCGGCAGCGTCTGCGTCGCGAGCACGTGCTCGACCTCGCTGGTGCCGATGCCGAACGCCAGCGCGCCGAACGCGCCGTGGGTCGACGTGTGCGAGTCGCCGCAGACGACGGTCAGGCCGGGCATCGTCAGGCCCAGCTGGGGCCCGACCTGGTGCACGATGCCCTGGTCGGCGTCGCCGAGCGAGTGCAGCCGAATGCCGAACTCCTCGGCGTTGCGACGCAGCGTCTCGATCTGCGTGCGGCTCGTCGGGTCCGCGATCGGCAGGTCGATGTCGAGCGTCGGCGTGTTGTGGTCCTCGGTGGCCAGCGTCAGGTCCGGCCGGCGGACGCGACGACCTGCGAGCCGGAGGCCGTCGAAGGCCTGCGGGCTCGTCACCTCGTGCACGAGGTGCAGGTCGATGTAGAGAAGGTCGGGCACCCCGTCGGTGCCGCGGCGGACGACGTGTGCGTCCCAGACCTTCTCGGCGAGCGTTCGCGCCATGTCCGTGTCCTCCAGAAAGGCCGACTTAGGTCAGAAGTACTTGCGTCTCAGCCCGCGAGACGCCAATATCGGCACATGGACAACTCTAGCGGAGTCGGAGTGCTGGACAAGGCCGCAGCGGTCCTCAGCGCACTCGAGGCAGGCCCGGCCACTCTGGCGCAGCTCGTCGCCGCCACCCATCTTGCCCGACCGACGGCCCACCGACTGGCGGTCGCGCTCGAGCACCACCGCCTCGTGGCGCGCGACATGCAGGGCCGCTTCGTGCTCGGCCCCCGGCTCGCGGAGCTCAG
The DNA here is from genome assembly GCA_000767215.1 of Actinotalea fermentans ATCC 43279 = JCM 9966 = DSM 3133. GTDB lineage: Bacteria > Actinomycetota > Actinomycetes > Actinomycetales > Cellulomonadaceae > Actinotalea > Actinotalea fermentans. The sequence continues at coordinate 2,144 of AXCX01000095.1, read as the reverse complement.
CACCGCGGCCGGCGAGGACCGGCTGCTCGCGGCCGCCAACCCGGTGCTGGCGGCGCTGCGCGACCACTGCGGCGAGAGCGCCCAGCTCTACCGCCGCCAGGGCGACCAGCGCATCTGCGTCGCCGCGGCCGAGCGCCCGATGGGCCTGCGCGACTCGATCCCCGTCGGGGCGACCCTGACGATGCACGCCGGCTCGGCGGCCCAGGTGCTGCTCGCCTGGGAGGAGCCGGACCGCCTGCACCGCGGCCTCCAGGGCGCCAAGTTCACCGCCACGATCCTGTCCGGCGTCCGACGCCGCGGCTGGGCGCAGTCGGTGGCCGAGCGCGAGCCCGGCGTCGCGAGCGTGTCGGCACCTGTCCGTGGCCCGTCCGGCCGCGTCGTGGCCGCGGTGTCGATCTCCGGCCCGGTCGAGCGCCTCACCCGCCAGCCGGGACGGCTCCACGCGGGTGCCGTCGTCGCCGCCGCGAACCGCCTGACGGAGGTCCTGCGCCGCACGGCCGAGTGAGGCCCGCCGCGAGCCACGCGACCCACGTACGACGAAGGCCCCGGTCCGATCGGACCGGGGCCTTCGCGTGGTACCCCCAAGGGGATTTGAACCCCTGCTACCGCCGTGAGAGGGCGGCGTCCTGGGCCGCTAGACGATGGGGGCGGGACCAGCAGACGGAGACTCTACAACACTGTGCCGGAGCACAGAAATCGACGTTCTCCACCGCTGGGGTACCAGGACTCGAACCTAGACTAAGTGAACCAGAATCACTCGTGCTGCCAATTACACCATACCCCATGGGGTATCCGGTCCCTCGCCCGCCGCAGGCGGATCCGGACCTCGTACCGGCCGGGAACTCTACCCGAGCGGGACCGTCGGGGTCCAACCGCCCCCGGGCGACGCCGTCGGCGTAGGGTCACCCGTGCGGCACGCACGGCCGCCGCATCCCGCCGCTCGACCTGCCGCACGCCGCGTGCCACGGCGAGCACCGCCGCCCCCGCGTACCCGCGGGCGTCGTCCAGCGAACGGAGCCCTGTGACGTTCACCACGCGACCCGAGCTCCTGGGCACGCACGGGATGGTGGCCTCCACGCACTGGCTGGCGTCCCAGTCCGGCATGGCCGTCCTCGAGGCCGGCGGCAACGCGTTCGACGCCGCCGTGGCCACCGGCCTCGTGCTGCACGTCGTCGAGCCGCACCTCAACGGGCTCGGCGGGGACCTGCCGGTCATCGCGCAGCGCCCGGGCGAGGAGCCGTTCGTCGTCTGCGGGCAGGGCGTCTCCCCCGCGGCGGCGACGCCGGAGCGCTTCGCCGCCCTCGGCCTGGACCACGTCCCCGGGACGGGCCACCTGGCGGCCGTCGTGCCCGGCGCCTTCGGCGCCTGGCTGGCGATGCTCGAGGCGCACGGCACGTGGTCCTTCCCCGACGTCGCCCGGTACGCGATCGCCTACGCGCGCGACGGGTTCCCCCTCGTGCCCCGCGTCGCCGCGACCATCGCCCAGGTCGCCGACCTCTTCCGTGACCACTGGCCGTCGTCGGCGGCCACCTGGCTGCCGGGCGGGGCCGTCCCCGCCGCCTCGGCCCGCTTCCGCAACCCCGACCTGGCCCGGACCCTGCAGCGCCTGAGCGACGCCGCCGCGGCCGCGCCGTCCCGCGAGTCCGGCATCGAGGCCGCGCGCCGCGCCTTCTACGAGGGCTTCGTCGCCGACGCCATGGACGCGTTCTGCCGCACCCCGCTCATGGACTCCACGGGCACGCCCCACGCCGGGCTGCTCACCGGGTCGGACCTCGCCGCGTGGCGGGCGACGCTCGAGCCCACGGTCTCGGCCCGGTTCGCCGGTCGCACCGTGCACAAGACCGGCCCGTGGGGCCAGGGGCCCGTGCTCCTCCAGCAGCTCCTCATCCTCGACGCGCTCGGCGTCGGCGACCTCCGCCCGGGCTCGGTCGAGCTGGTGCACGCCGTGACCGAGGTGGCCAAGCTCGCCTTCGCCGACCGGGACGCCTGGTACGGGGACCCGGCGTCGGCGGACGTCCCGCTCGAGGCCCTCCTCGACCCGGCGCGCGCCGCCGATCGCGCGCGCGGCGTCGGCCACGACGCGGCCACGCAGTGGCTGCCCGGTGACGTCCCGGGGCGCACGACGCCGACGGGGCACCCCGGCC
>AXCX01000094.1 GCA_000767215.1 Actinotalea fermentans ATCC 43279 = JCM 9966 = DSM 3133 | reverse complement strand
CGCCCCCACCCGCGGGGGACGCACCCGCGGGGGCCGCACCCGCTGCGCCCGCACCCGCGCCCGTGGGCCCGCCTCCGCCGCCGGCCTAGCCCGTTCCGGCTCAGCGCCGGAGCCGGTGTCTCAGAACCGGTGCTGATCTTGGAATATCCGGACTCCTCCGCCCGCTGATGCAGGTGGCGCGACGTGGCGCCCCAGCGGAAGGAGTCCCATGAAGGTCGCAGGCAAGACCGTCGCAGTGACCGGAGGCGGCAACGGCATCGGTCGCGAGCTCGTGCTCGCGCTCCTGGCGCGCGGGGCACGTGTGGCCGCGCTCGACCTCAGCGCGGACGGGCTCGCGGGGACCGTCGAGCTCGCGCGGGCGGCCGGCCTGGCTGGGCAGGGCACGCTGTCCACGCACGTCGTCGACATCACCGACCGGACGGCCGTCGAGGCGCTGCCCGAGGCTGTCACGGCCGCGCACGGCCAGGTCGACGGCGTCATCAACTGCGCGGGCATCATCCAGCCGTTCGTCCGCTTCGCCGACCTGGGCTACGACCAGATCGAGCGCGTCATGAACGTGAACTTCTGGGGCCTCGCCTACGTCACGAAGACGTTCCTGCCGCACCTGGTGCGCCGGCCCGCCGCGCACATCGTCAACGTCTCGAGCATGGGCGGCTTCCTGCCCGTCCCCGGGCAGACCGTGTACGGGGCCTCCAAGGCAGCCGTGAAGCTGCTGACGGAGGGGCTGCACTCCGAGCTGGTCGGCACCCCGGTCTCGGTGACCGTGGTCTTCCCCGGTGCGACCGGCACCAACATCACCGGCAACTCCGGGGTCGCGACGCCCGACATGACCCCCGAGCAGCAGGCGGAGGCCGCGAAGAAGCACAAGCCGCTCGCCCCGGCGCAGGCGGCCCGGATCATCGTGGACGCGATGGAGCGCGACGCCTACCGCGTGACCGTCGGCAAGGACGCCACGATGCTCGACCGCTTCGCGCGGCTCTCGCCGAGACGCGCCGCGGCCCTGATCCAGCGCAACATGGCGTCGCTGCTGGGCTAGCCCCGACCCCTTCCGCGACGGGGAGGGACGTCCCTAGCGTGGCGGGATGTCCTTCGAGGTCGCCGCCGGCGCGTACGACGCCTACATGGGACGGTGGTCAGTCCCGCTCGCGCCCGCCTTCGCCACCTTCGCGGGCGTGTCCGCGGGCGAGCGCGTGCTCGACGTCGGCTGCGGGACCGGCGCGCTCACGGGCCACCTGCGCGCCGTCCTCGGACCGGGCGCGGTCGCGGCCGTCGACCCGTCGGGCCCGTTCGTGGAAGCCGTCCGGGCGCGCGTGCCGGACGTGGACGCCCAGACCGGCAGCGCCGAGGCCCTCCCGTTCGGGGCCGGCGCCTTCGACGCCGCGCTCGCCCAGCTCGTCGTGCACTTCATGGCCGACCCGGTCGCCGGCGTCGGCGAGATGGCCCGCGTGACCAGGCCCGGCGGGCGGGTGGCCGCCTGCGTGTGGGACCACGGGGAGGGCTCCGGCCCGCTCGCGGTCTTCTGGCGCGCCGTGCGCGAGGGCGACCCGGCCGCCGACGACGAGTCCGGCCGGGTCGGCACGCGCCCCGGCGACCTGTCCGGGGTGCTGACGGCCGCCGGGCTGCGGGACGTCGTCGAGGACCGGATCACCGTCGAGGTGACCTTCGCAGACGTGGCTGACTGGTGGCGGCCGTTCACCCTGGGCGTCGGCCCGGGCGGCACGTACGTCGCGCGCCTGGACGACGACGCCCGCGCCGACCTCCTCGCGCGCTGCACGCGCCTGCTGCCGGCCGGCCCGTTCCGGCTGCGCGGCAGCGCGTGGGCGTGTGTCGGCACCGTGGCCTAGCGTGCCCGGATGGGCATCGAGGTGACCTCCGCCGTCGGTCGGTTCGAGGACGTCGCCACGGTCGTGGGCACCAAGCGACCGGACGCGGGGGGCTGCTGGTGCATGAGCTTCCGTGACTCCCGCGTGCCGAACGCCGAGCGGCCCGCCTTCATGCGCGCCGCGTGCGCGACGGAGCCTGGACCGGGGGTCCTCGCCTACGTCGACGGGACCGTGGCGGGCTGGTGCTCGGTGGCCCCACGCTCCTCCTACCGGCGCCTGGTCCACTCCCGGACGCTGCCGTGGCTCGACGGCCCGGAGCCGTGGAGCATCGTGTGCTTCGTCGTCCGGCCCGGGTTCCGGCGCCGCGGGCTGATGCACGAGCTCCTCGCCGGCGCCGTGGCCCACGCCGCCGCGTACGGGGCGCAGGTGGTCGAGGGATACCCGATCGAGAAGGGCGAGCAGAAGGTGGACGTCATCTCCGGGTACGTGGGCACGGTCGAGGCGTTCGAGCGTGCAGGCTTCCACCGCGCCGCACCCACCGCGGGTTCGAGCGGCCACCGGCCCCGGTGGCTGATGCGGCTCGAGCTCGGCTCAGCCGGCGGCGGCTGACCGGCCGGGCGCCGCGTCGACCCCACCGGTCGGGGCGACCTGGAAGCCGTTGCGGCCGCGACGCTTGACCTCGTACATCGCGCCGTCGGCCCGGGCCAGCAGGGCGCTCGCGTCGAGGCCCGGGTGGGCGAGGGCGACACCGACCGACGCCGAGAGCGTGGGCACCGCACCCGAGATCTCCAGCGGGCTCGCGAGCGCGGCGACGACGCGCCGGGCGATCTCCGCCACGCTCTCCTCGGGGACCCGCTCGCAGATGAGGACGAACTCGTCCCCCGCCAGCCGGCCCACCGTGTCCTCGCACCGGGCGACCGCGAGCAGCCGCCGGGCGACCTCGACGAGCACCCGGTCGCCGACCTTGTGCCCGTGGGAGTCGTTGACACCCTTGAAGTGGTCGAGGTCCACGAAGAGCACGACGAGCCGCCCTGGCTGCCGTTCCGCCCGCGCGAGGGCCGCCTGAAGCCGGTCGAGGACCAGCCAGCGGTTCGCCAGACCGGTCAGCGGGTCGTGCGTCGCCTGGTGCGCGAGCGCGGCCTCGGCCGCCTTCAGGCGGGTGATGTCCCGCGTCGAGGCGAGCACCCCGACCGGCGTCCCGTCGATGCCGAGGTCCGGGGAGAAGGTCGTGTGGCACCAGGTCGACGAGCCGTCCGGGCCCGGGCGCTCGAACTCGAGCTCGCCCGGGTCGCTGCTCGTCAGGGTCGCCCGGAGTGCGGGCTCCCAGGCGGCCCACAGCTCGTCGGTCATCCCGACGTCGGGGTCGCGCCGGCCCTGCACGTCCGCCGCGCGGACGCCGAGGGCGCGTTCGGCGGCGGCGTTGAGGTAGCGGAAGCGCAGGTCGGCGTCGTATCCCACGATCTCGTCGGTGGACCCGTCCAGGACCGAGCGCAGCTGCGCCTCGACCCGGCGCACCTCGAGCTCGGCCGTCACCCGAGAGGTGATGTCACGGGAGATCCCGAACGTGCCGATCACGCAGCCGTCCGCGTCCCGGAGCGGGAACTTGCTGCTGGAGACCCAGGTGTCCGGGCGGTCGTGCCACTGCTCCCGCTCGACCTTGTCGAGCATGGGCCGCCCCGTCTCGATGATGGCCAGCTCGTCGGCGCGCGCGCGCCGGGCGTGCTCGACGTCGAAGAGGTCGAAGTCCGTCAGGCCCACCATCGAGTCCTGGGTGCGCCGGTGCAGCTGGGCACAGCCCAGGCTCACGCGCAGGAAGCGGCTGTCCAGATCCTTGAAGTAGACGACCTCGTCCGCGTCGTCGAGCAGCGCCCGCATGAAGACGGCCTCGTCCGGACGTGCGCCGTCGGCACACGCGTGGGGGCGCGCCCCGTCAGACATCGCCGTCCTCCTCGGGTGGGGCCGGCGCGGCGACGGTCGCCGCGCGCCCCCGCCGACGACCGCGCATGCGGCCCCCCGTCCTCGGCGCCTTGCATCGTAGGCGGCGGCGAGCGCACGACGGCGACTTTGCGGCCACCGACCAGCGAATTCACCCCACGGTGCGGGGCCGGGGCGTGGCGGCGCCCACCCGGCGCTCGAGGTAGGGCGCGACGTCCTGCGCCGCGAGCGGCCGGCTCAGGTGGAAGCCCTGCGCCTGGTCGCACCCGATCCCGCGGACCAGGTCGAGCTGCTCGACCGTCTCCACGCCCTCGACCACCGTGGTCGCGCCGATGGCGCGGGCCAGCTCGACGATGAACCCGATCATGGCCCGGTCGCCCGGCAGCTGCGCCGTGAAGGACCTGTCGATCTTGAGCACGTCCACGGGCAGGTCGCGCAGGTAGGCCAGCGAGCTGTAGCCGGTGCCGAAGTCGTCGACGGCGATGCTCACGCCGAGCCCGCGCAGCTCGGCGAGCCGGCGCAGGCTCTGGTCCACGTCGAGCATGAGGACGCTCTCGGTGATCTCCAGCTCGAGCGCCGACGGCGGCAGGCCGACCTCCGCGAGGACCCGGGCCACCATGTCCACGAACCGCGCGTCGGCCAGCTGGAGCGCCGACATGTTCACGGCCGCGACCAGCGGGCGGCCCGTCGTCCGGCGCCAGCCGGCGAGCTCGCGCAGCGCCGTGCGCAGCACCTGCTCCCCCAGCTGGTGGATGAGGCCGAGGTCCTCGGCCGTGGGGATGAACGCCGTCGGCGGCACGTCGCCGAAGCCCGGCCGGTGCCAGCGGGCGAGGGCCTCCAGGCCGACGACCTCGTCGCCGTCCGCGTGGGCGTTCAGCCGCAGCACCGGCTGGTACACGACGCTGATCCCGCCCCGGTCCACCGCCGCGCGCAGGTCCGTGTGGAGCTCCAGGCGTTCGCCCGCGGTCTGGCGCAGACCCGCGTCGAAGACGGCGACCTGGTCCCGCCCGGCGTCCTTCGCCTGGTACATCGCGACGTCGGCGTCCCGCAGGAGGCCGGCCACGTCACGCTCCCCGGGGGCGCAGACCGCGACGCCGACCGACAGGGTCGACGTGATGAGGCGCTCGCCGACGGCGATCGGCTCGCGCATCACGGCGCAGACCCGGTCGGCGACCGCGCGGGCCTCGTCGGCGTCGGCGACGTCGGTGCACATGAGCGCGAACTCGTCGCCGCCCAGGCGCGCCACCGTGTCCCCCATCCGGACGACCCGCGCCAGCCGCTCGGCGGCCACCTGGAGCATCACGTCGCCGGCCGCGTGCCCGAGCGAGTCGTTGACCACCTTGAACCGGTCGAGGTCGCAGAAGACGACGGCGACGAGCGCACCCGTCCGCTCGGCCTGGGCGAGCGCGACCCCCAGGCGGTCGCCGAAGAGCGTCCGGTTCGGCAGCCCGGTGAGCGCGTCGTGCGTCGCCGAGTGCGCCAGCGCCCGCTGGGCCTCACGCTGGTCGGTCACGTCGATCACCACCGACCCGACGCCGAGCAGGGTGCGACCGTCCCGCACCGGGAAGTAGGAGGACGTCCAGACGCGGCCGTCGCGCACCAGCTCGACGTCGCGCACCTCACGGCCCGAGACGGCGGTGCGGTGGAGGTTGACCGCCAGGGCGCCCGGCAGGCCGCTGTCCTGCGCCACGGAGCGGCCCGTGTGCTCCTCCGACGGGCGCCCCGAGAGCTCGGCGAGCGCCCCGTTGACCCACCGGGCGCGCAGCGCGAGGTCCCAGTACCCGAGCCCGACGGGCGTCGCCTCGACGAACGTGTGCAACGTGGCCAGCGCGCTGTCCCGGTCCCAGACGACGGAGCGGAACGCGTGCGCGGCCGTCGACGCGAAGGCGGCGATCACGGCCAGCGCGACCGCCCGCAGCACCGCGACGGGCAGGGGCCCGTCCGCCGCGCCGAACGGGACCAGGGCCAGGTAGGCGGCCGGGACGACCACCCACACCCACGGGCTCAGCCGCGGTGGCAGCACGAGGGGGTAGACGGCGGCGACCACGAAGTGCCACAGCAGCACGTACCCGCCGCCCTCGGTCCCGCCGGCCATCAGCCAGAAGGCCAGGACGAGCACCGCCCCGAGGCGGACGGTGGCCGCGGTCGGCGACCGCCAGCCGAGCACACCGGCCACGCCGAGCAGGGCGAGCAGCGTGACCGCCACCACCATCGGCGGCATGGCGCGCTGCGTCGCGACCATCTGCACGGCCACGCCGTGACCGGCCAGGGCGAGGCACGCGACCGGCTCGAGCATCCGCAGCCGGGGCGGCGCGACGTCGGGGCGTGGTGTCACGACGCGCGGCGTGGTGACACGTCGCGCGTCACCGTTGCCGACGGCGGAACCGTCGACCCCCCGCGTCGACATGGCCGAAGGCTATCGTCCGGCCGGGTTTATGGTGGCTCGCGCGTGAGGGTGAAGGTTGTCCAGATACCGGACGCGCCGTTCTTGCCCGCGGGTCGGAGCGCCGTGGAACGATGACCCCGCTCCCAAGGAGGCGAGGGTGACGCGTGAGCAGTGACAGCAGCGGGACAACGGCAGCCCCGGCGCACCAGGGCGACGTCCTGGTGGTGACCGACGTCGTGCGGCGGTTCGGCGACCTGGTCGCCGTCGACGGCGTGTCCTTCCGGATCGCCCCGGGCGAGACCTACGGGCTCCTCGGCCCGAACGGTGCCGGCAAGACGACGACGATCTCCATGGTCGCCGGCCTCCTGCCCGCCGACGCCGGCACGATCACGCTCCTGGGGCGGGCGGTCGGCCCGCGGCACACCGACGTGAAGCGGCACGTCGGGCTGGTGCCCCAGGACCTGGCCATCTACCCCGAGCTCTCCGCCCGCGAGAACCTCGTGTTCTTCGGGCGGCTCCAGGGCATGTGGGGGCGGGCGCTGACGGCGCGGGTGGACGAGGTGCTCGAGATCGTCGGGCTGGCGGACCGCGCCAAGGACGCGACCAAGGAGTACTCGGGCGGCATGAAGCGCCGCCTGAACATCGGCATCGGGCTGCTGCACCAGCCCACGCTGCTCATCCTCGACGAGCCGACCGTCGGGGTGGACCCGCAGTCGCGCAACGCGATCCTGGAGTCCGTGGAGGCGCTCTCGCACGAGGGCATGGCCGTGCTCTACACCACGCACTACATGGAGGAGGCCGAGCGCCTCTGCGACCGGATCGCGATCATCGACTCGGGCCGGGTGCAGGCGGAGGGCACGCGGGACGAGCTCATCCGGCTCACGGGCGAGCTCGACCGGATCCGCCTCACGGGTGGCGGCGACGTCCCGGAGGCGGCGGCGGCCGTGCGAGCCCTGGACGCCGTGGCGAGCGCGGACGCCGACCGGCACTCCGTGCTGCTCGCGGTGCGCGACGCGCCGACGGCGGTGGCGGGCGTGGTCACGGCGGCCACCGCCGCGGGCATGACGCTCGACGACGTCGAGATCACGCGCCCGAACCTCGAGTCGGTGTTCCTCCAGCTCACCGGCAAGGCGCTGCGGGACTGACATGCGCCAGCTCCTCGTCATGACGGCGTCCGACCTGCGCCAGCACGTGCGCGACAAGTCGGTGATCATCTTCGCGGTGCTCGTGCCGCTCGCCCTGATGTACGTGTTCAACCTGACGTTCGGGTCGATGGAGAGCATCGAGCTCGAGCCCATCGACGTCGCCGTGAGCGTGCCCGAGGGCGACGAGCTGGCCGGCGCCCTGGTGGACACGCTCGCCGGGCTCGACGCCGTGCAGGTCCGGACGACGCAGACCGACGAGGAGTCCGCGCGGGCGATGGTGCGCGACGGGGACGCGGCGCTCGCCGTCGTCGTGCAGGAGGGGTTCAGCCAGGGGCTGGCGCCCGGCCAGGGCGCGGTCGTCGACGTCGTCGAGGGCGAGACCGCCGGGATCGAGGCGCAGGTCGTCGAGACCGTCGTGCAGGCCTTCCTGGACCGGGTCAACGCGGGCACGCGCGCGGCGACCGCCGGCGTGCTGACGAGCGCGGGGCCCGTGGACCCCGCCGCCGTCGCGCAGGCGGCCGTGCACTCCGCACCGGCGTTCACGACCACCGAGGGCGAGGCCTCGACCGAGCAGCTGAGCTTCTCGGGCAGCCTCGTCGCGGGGCAGGCGGGACTGTTCCTGCTGTTCACCGTCGGGTTCGGGGTGCTCGGCCTGCTGACGGAGCGCGAGCAGGGCACGCTCGCCCGCCTGCGCTCGATGCCGATGCGGCCCGGCCTCATCGTGGCCGCGAAGGCGCTCACCGCGTACGTCCTCGGCGTCGTCGCGACGGGCGTGCTGCTGACGGTCGGGAGCCTGTTCTTCGACGTGAGCTTCGGGTCACCGCTGGCGGTCGCCGTCCTCGTGCTCTGCGTCGTGGCGGCCGGGGTCTCGCTCGTGTTCGTCGTCGCCCGGATCGCGCGGACGGCCGAGCAGGCGCAGATCGCCCAGTCGATCCTGGCCATGGTCCTGGGCATGTCGGCCGGCGCGTTCTTCCCGATGGTCGCGAGCGGGCTGCTGGGCCGGATCCTCGACCTCAACCCGATCGCCGCCTTCATGCACGGACTGGGCATCACCCGCGGCGGCGGCGGCATCGCGGACCTCGGAGAGCCGATCGCCATCATGCTGGGCTTCGCCGTGCTCGCCACGCTCGCCTCGCGGCTGGTGCCGGACCGGGGGGCGGCGGCATGAGGACGGCCCTGGCGATCACGTCCGTCGAGCTGAAGCGGTTCCTGGCGGACCGCTCGAACATCTTCTTCGTCTTCGTCTTCCCCCTGCTGCTCGTGCTGTTCATCGGCGCCCAGTTCGGCGGGGGTGGCGGCGGCCGGGTGGCCCTGTCCGGCCCGGACTCGTCGCTGACGGCCGACCTGGCCGCGCAGCTGGCGGACGACGACGCCCAAGTCACCACCGTCACGGCGGACGACGCGCGCGAGCTCGTCGCCCGCGGCCGCGCCGACGTGAGCGTCGTCGTCACCGACGAGGCCGCGGCCGCGTACGACGCCGGCGACGACGTGGCGGTGCCGCTCGTCGTGGGCAACGGGGCGCAGTCCCAGGCGACCGCCCAACGCGTCCAGTCCGCGCTCGACGCGCTCGCGCTGGAGCGGGGGCAGCTGGCCGCGCTCACGGATGCCGGGCTGAGCGCCGAGTCCGCCCGGCAGGCCCTCGCGGCCGCGGACACCGCGCTGCGGCCGGCGCGGATGGAGATCACCAACGTCTCGGAGATCGCCCAGGAGTTCGCCGGGCTCGGCCAGTTCGACTACGGCGCCGCCTCGCAGGTGCTGCTCTTCGTGTTCCTGATCTCGCTGGCCGGGTCCACCACCCTCATCCAGTCCAGGCGCCTGGGCGTGACGCGACGGACCCTGGCCGCGCCGGTCACGACCCGGCAGGCGGTCGCCGGGCAGGCCCTCGGGCGGCTGGCGATCGCCACGACGCAGGGCGTGTACATCATGGCCGCGTCGACGCTGCTGTTCGGCGTCGACTGGGGCAACCTCGCGCTGGCCTTCCTCGTGGTGGTCGTCTTCGGGCTGGTCGCGGCGGGCGCCGCGATGGTGCTCGGCTCGGTCATCGACAACGACGCCGCCGCGGGCGGTGTCGGCGTCGGCGTCGGCCTGGTCGCCGGCGCGCTGGGCGGCGCCATGTACCCGATCGAGCTGTTCCCCGACAGCCTGCGGACCGTCGCGCACCTGACGCCGCACGCGTGGGCCGGCCAGGCCCTCGCCGAGGTGCAGCGGCACGGCGCCGGACTGGTCGAGATCCTGCCGGAGCTCGGGGTGCTGCTCGGCTACGCCGCGGTGCTGCTGCTCGTCGGCGCCTGGGTGCTGCGCAGGAGCCTCGCCCGCGCGATCTGACGGGCGCGCCCCGGACGGCTCGTAGGGTTGCCTCGTGCGCTGCTCCTCCTTCGACGCCGGCATGTGCCGGTCGTGCGCGTGGATCGAGCGCCCCTACCCCGAGCAGCTCGCGGCGAAGCAGGCGCACGTCGCCGGGCTGCTGGCCGACCACCGCGCGCTGACGTGGCTCCCCCCGGTCGCCAGTGCCGAGGAGGGGTACCGCAACAAGGCGAAGATGGTGGTGGGTGGGACCGTCGAGGACCCCCGGGTGGGCGTGCTCGACGAGCGGGGTCACACGGTGGACCTGCGCGACTGCCCGCTGCACACCCCCGGGCTGCGGGCCGCCCTGGCCGTGCTCGCCGAGTTCGTCAGCCTGGCCCGCCTGGAGCCGTACGACATCGGGGCGAGGCGCGGTGAGCTCAAGTACCTGCTGGTCACGCAGTCGCCCGACGGCGAGCTGATGGTGCGCTTCGTCTGCCGCTCGACCGAGCCGCTCGCGCGGCTGCGCAAGCACCTGCCGTGGCTGCTGGCGGCGCTGCCGGTGCGCGTCGCCTCGCTGAACGTCCAGCCGCTCCCGGCCGCCGTGCTCGAGGGCGACCGCGAGGAGCTGCTGACGGAGCAGGGCGAGCTCGGCATGCGGCTGGCCGGCCTCGAGCTCGCGCTGCGCCCCCAGAGCTTCTTCCAGACCAACACGGCCGTGGCGGCCGAGCTCTACCGGCAGGCCCGCACGTGGGTCGACGAGGCGGATCCCGCCACCGTCTGGGACCTCTACTGCGGCGTCGGCGGGTTCGCCCTGGCCTGCGCGGACGGGACGCGCGACGTCGTCGGGATCGAGACGAGCCGCGAGGCCGTGGCGAGCGCCACGGCGAGCGCCCGACGCGCGGGCGTGCGAGGGGTCCGGTTCGCCGCGGGCGACGCCGCGGCGTTCGCGCGCGAGACGGGGCGGGCCCCGGACCTGGTGATCGTGAACCCGCCGCGGCGGGGCATCGGGGACCTCGCGGACTGGCTCGAGGCCTCCACGGTACGCACGGTCGTGTACTCGAGCTGCAACGCGGTGTCCCTGGCACGGGACCTCGCCCGGATGAGCTCCCTGACGCCCGTGCGCGGCCGCGTGCTCGACATGTTCCCGCAGACCGCGCACGCCGAGACGCTGGTGCTCCTCGAGCGTCGCTAGGGCGCCGTCGCCCGCGCCCGCGCGCGGATCTGCGCGATCGACGCGTCGGGCAGCCGGAGGAACTCCAGCAGCTCCTGGTGCTCGGCCGGGTCGGCGCGCTCGAACGCCGCGTGCCACCGGTCGCGCTGCCCGTCGTCCACGCCGACCGCCTCGAGCACCGCGACGAAGCGGGCCGCAGGCGGGGTGCCGGCGTCGTCCAGGTAGTCCAGGATCGCGCGGCGCTGACGCTGCAGCTCGCGGGCCTCGCGGTCGAGCGCGGCGAGGCGGACGGCCAGCGCGGCGGCGACGTCGTCGGCGTCGTCGAGCAGCCGACGGACGGCGGCCAGCGGCAGGCCGACCCGGCGGTACTCGCAGATCTGGGCCAGCCGCCGGACGTCGTCGGGGCCGTAGAGCCGGTAGCCCGCGGCCGACCGGATCGACGGCCGCAGCACGCCGATCCGGTCGTAGTAGAGCAGCGTGCTGCGGGACAGCCCGAAGCGGGCGGCCAGCCGGCCGACGGTCAGGCCGGCCCCATCGAGCCGGTCGCCAGGTAGACGCTCGCCAGCCGGCTCAGGTCGGCCCAGACGGACCGCTCCACCGCCTCGTCCATCGCCGCGACCACCGCCTCCGCCTCCGGGGCGACCGCCGTGTACGTCTGCCGGACCGTCAGCGCGGTCCCCTGGCCCGTCGGGGCGAGGGCGAGCGACAGCATCGTGACCCACCCGCCCTGGGCGAACCGGGTGTACTCGATCGCCGTCGGCGGGCGGTACGTCGTGCAGACCCACGTCTCCTCCCCTGTCCCGAAGTCGGTCGTGAAGACGCAGCCGTGCTCGGCCACGCCGCTCACGGAGTGCACGAGCCGGCAGTCCCACGTCGGGATCCATTCGTACTCCAGGACGGGGCAGAGCAGGGGGAAGAGCGCGTCCGGCGGAGCGGTGACGACGTGCTCGTGGGTGAAGGCGCGGGTCTGGGCGGGCCGGGTCTGGGCAGGGCGAGTGGTCATGGCGACCACGGTCGGCTGTGAAGCCGTAGACAGGTCAACTCCTAGCGGGCCGTCCCGATCCGCAGCACCTGGCCGAGGCGCTCGCGGCGCCGCGTGGACGCCTCCACCGAGATCACGACGACGGCCACGACCACCAGCAGCGGCACCGGGACGACCGCCCACCACGGGGCCACGACCACGGGTTCGGCCGCCTGGCCCGTGAGCAGCCGTAGGTCGAGCGCGCCGCCCAGCAGGCGCGCGATCCCGATGCCGGCGGCGACCCCGAACGCCGACGCGACGAGCACCGGCGGGGCGAGCTCGCCCAGCGCGATCCGCCACGACTGGCGCGCGGTGACCCCGACGGCGCGCAGGGTCGCGAGCGTCCGTCCACGGTCGGTCGCGCCGCCCGCTGCGGAGAGCACCACCACGAGCGCGCCGAGCACGGCGAGCAGGCCGGCGCCGACGAGCGTCGCGGCGGTGACGGTC
>AXCX01000093.1 GCA_000767215.1 Actinotalea fermentans ATCC 43279 = JCM 9966 = DSM 3133 | reverse complement strand
GCGGCGGGCCTCGAGCCAGGCGGCCCGGGAGGTCACCTCGGCGTCGCGCAGCTCGGGAGCGGCGCGCACGGCGTCCTCCGCGCCCGGACCGACCGCCCAGACCGCGTTGGGCGGCACCGCCGAGGCCACCGCCTCGTCGAAGGTGGCGAGGTCGACGACCACCAGCCCGGACCGACGGCCGTCCACGGCGGGCGCCGGGCCGACGGCGGTGACCGGCACCCACGAGCCGAACCAGGAGATGCCGAGGCCCTCGTCGCTGTGCTCGAGCAGGTCAGCCGAGACCAGGGCGGGCACGCCGTCGGGGGCGGCGCCCCGCAGCAGCCCAGCCCGCCGGACGGCGTCCGGCCCGCCCACGGGGGTCAGCCGGGCGAGCTCGGCGAAGTCGTCCGCGTCCACGGCCACGACGTGGGCGTCCACGGCCCCCCACGTCGAGCGGAACGAGAGCTGCTCGACGTGCAGCGCGGTGGCCAGGTCGACGCCCGGGGCGGCGGCGAGGCGTGCCGCGGCCTCGGCGAC
>AXCX01000841.1 GCA_000767215.1 Actinotalea fermentans ATCC 43279 = JCM 9966 = DSM 3133 | reverse complement strand
CCGCGACCGTCACGAAGACCAACGACTGGTCCGACCGCTTCAACGTCGACGTCGCCGTCTCCGGCAGCAACGACTGGACCGTCAGCGTCGGCCTCGGCAGCGGCCAGAGCCTGCAGAACAGCTGGAACGCGTCGGTGTCCGGCACCACCGGGACCCTCACGGCCAAGCCGAACGGCGCCGGCAACACGTTCGGCCTGACGCTCTACAAGAACGGCAACGGCAACCTGCCGACCGTGAGCTGCACCGCGGCCGGGTCCACCGGCGGCAACACGGGCGGCAACACCGGCGGCAACACGGGCGGGAA
>AXCX01000840.1 GCA_000767215.1 Actinotalea fermentans ATCC 43279 = JCM 9966 = DSM 3133 | reverse complement strand
GAGCACCCTCGAGCTGCAGGCCGCGCTGGACGACGCCAAGGCGAAGGTCGCCGAGGCCACGGCGACGGGGGAGCGGACCCGGTTCGCGGTCGTCGCGGCGCAGCGGGCCGAGGCGGAGGCGCGTGAGGCCTACGAGACGACGCTCGACCGCCTGCACGAGTCCGACGCCGCGCTCGCGGCGGTCGCGGAGCAGCTGGGGCACCTGGGCTCGGCGGCCCGCGCAGC
>AXCX01000092.1 GCA_000767215.1 Actinotalea fermentans ATCC 43279 = JCM 9966 = DSM 3133 | reverse complement strand
CTCGCGGCCGCGGCGGACACGGCGACACCCGGCCCGACGACGTCGGCCGGCCCCACCGCGTCGCCCGAGCCCACCGGACCGACGACCGCCCCCGACGCGGCCCCGGTGGTGCGCACCTGGTCGACGGACGGCGGCACGGTGAGCGCGGCGTGCACCGGGGACGCCGTGTCGATCGAGTACGCGACGCCCGCGAGCGGGTGGCGCGTCGACGTCAAGGAGCGCGGGCCGGGGGCGCGCGTGCTGGTGGAGCTCGAGCGCGACGGCACGGAGACCTACGTCCAGGCCGTCTGCGTGGACGGCACGCCCGAGTTCTCGCTCGTCGCCGGCGACTCCGGCGAGGACCACCGCGGCGGCGGGAGCGAGCCGGAGGGCGAGGACGACTGACGCCGCGGCGTCATGATCGACTCGTGTCGGAGGGCGGTCCTAGGGTGGCCGGAGCCGACGGGGTCACGCGGCCACAGGGGGTGCCGACCCGCCGGGGCGAGGAGGCGGTCGTGCGGTACGGCATCGAGGTGGTCCCGTTCGGTCCCTACGCGGAGCCCGGGCCGGTGGTGGAGCTGGCGAAGGCCGCGGAGTCGGCCGGCTGGGACGGCCTGTGCATCTGGGACCACTGCCACTTCTGGGGCGGCGTGACCGACCCGTGGGTGACCCTCGCGGCGGTGGCCTGCGCGACCGAGCGGCTGCGGATCCTCACCGACGTCTCCCCCGTCCCGCGGTACCGGCCGCACCTGCTCGCGCGGTCCGTGCACGCCCTCGACGCGCTCAGCGGCGGGCGGTTCACGCTGGGCGCAGGTCTCGGCGTGCAGGAGGACCTGGCGCCGCTCGGCGACAACCACGACGACCGCACGCGGGCCGCGATGGCCGACGAGGCGCTCGACCTGATCGTCCGGTGGTGCTCGGGCGAGACGATCGACCACGACGGCGAGCACTACGTGTCGGCGGGCGCGCAGATCGCGAACCGGCCGACGCAGCAGCCGCGCGTCCCGGTGTGGATCGGCGGGTGGAGCCGGCCCGCCCTGCGGCGCGCGGCGCGGTGGGACGGGTGGATCACGTCGGCGATCGACGAGACCCAGAAGGTCGTCTGCTCGCCCGAGGACCTCGCCGGCTCGGTCGCCTACCTGCGCGAGCAGGGCGCGGGCGCCGGGTTCGACGTCGCGGTGAACGGCACGACGGCGTCCGGCGAGCGCGGGCTGGTGCCCGCGTACGCCGAGGCCGGGGCGACGTGGTGGTTCGAGTCGATCTTCGGCCTGCGGGGCACGCACGAGGAGATGCTCGCGAGGATCGAGGCGGGGCCGCCGCGCTGACGCGCCCCGCGCGGGGTCGCCGGGCGCCGTCGTCGGGCGCAGGCTGGGACGGGAATACCGGAACGCCCTGTGTGTTGATACCCCCGGGGGTATCCTGACGAGCAGTCCCCCGTAGGCAGATCCCGACCCGAGGAGCAGCATGTCCACCGTCAACCTGACCGCCGAGACCTTCGAGTCCACGATCACCGACAACGGGATCGTGTTCGTCGACTGGTGGGCCGCCTGGTGCGGTCCGTGCCGCATGTTCGCGCCCGTGTACGAGAAGGCGTCCGAGGAGAACCCCGACATCGTGTTCGGCAAGGTCGACACGGAGGCCGAGCCGGAGCTCTCCGGCCAGGCGGGCATCACCTCCATCCCGACACTGATGATCTTCCGCGACGGCATCCAGCTGTTCGGCCAGCCCGGCGCGCTGCCGGCCCCGGCGCTCGAGGACCTCATCCGCCAGGTGAAGGCGCTCGACATGGACGAGGTGCGCCGCGAGATCGCCGAGCACGACCACGCCCACGGCGACCACGACCACGACCACGCGCACTGAGACCCGACCCCGGCCCTGACCGACCCCACGACCGAGGGAGACGACCATGACCGAGCCCACCACGGCCGGGCCCACCGCGCCCGGGCCCACCACGCCCGCGTACGGCACCACCACGGTGCTCGACCAGCCCTTCGACGCGGCCCTCGCCGCGACGCGGGCCGCGCTCGCGGCCCAGGGCTTCGGCATCCTCACCGAGATCGACATGGCCGCGACGCTCAAGGCGAAGCTCGACGCCGACGTCCCGCGCCAGGTCATCCTCGGGGCATGCAACCCGCCGCTCGCCCACCGAGCACTGCAGGCGGAGCCGTCCATCGGCCTCCTGCTGCCCTGCAACGTCGTGGTCCGCTCGCTCGACGACGGCCAGACCGCCGTGCAGTCGCTCGACCCGCAGGTGATGGTGGGCCTCACGGCCAACCCCGCCGTCGCGGAGATCGCCGACGACGCCGCCGGCCGACTGCGCGCCGCGCACGCGGCGCTCGCCGGCACGGGCCTGACGGCCTGACGGCCTGACAGTCCGATACCCCCCGGGGTATACTCGACCCGAGCCCTGACCCCAGACCTCAAGGAGAAAGCCCCATGTGCAGCCCCGCCCGATGCTCGTCCTGCGGCAAGATCACCTGGACCGGCTGCGGCAACCACGTCGACGCCGTCTTCGCCGGCGTCCCGCCGCAGCAGCGTTGCACCTGCCGCTGAGCAGCACCGCCGCGACCCCGCGAAGGGTGTGCGTCACCACGTGACGCACACCCTTCGCTGCTGTCCGGCGAGCTCGCGCCACCCGCCCGCACGGAGCGTCAGCCCAGCACGAAGAGCAGTCCCGCGATGGCGAACCCCATGAGTCCGATGAGCGTCTCCATGACCGTCCAGGTCTTGAACGTCGTGCGGACGTCCATGTCGAAGAACCGGCCGACCAGCCAGAACCCCGAGTCGTTGACGTGGGACGTCATCACGGACCCCGCCGCGACCGCGAGCACGACCGACGCCGCAGCCACCGCGCCGAGGTCGGCGGCGGCCACCGCCGGCTCGATCAGCCCGGCGGTCGTGATGAGCGCCACCGTCGCCGAGCCCTGCGCGATCCGCAGCAGCGTGGAGATGACGAACCCGGCGACGACGACCGGCAGCCCGACGTCCTCGAGCACCTCCGCCAGCGCGTCCCCGATGCCCGACGCGCGGAGCACGGCCCCGAACATGCCTCCCGCCCCCGTGATGAGGATGACCGAGGCGACCGGGCCGAGCGCGGAGTCGAGCAGCCGCTCGATCACCGTGCCCTCGCGGCCCCGCCGGCGACCCAGCACCCACGCCGCCACGAGCACGGCGACGAGCAGCGCCACCGGCGTCGAGCCGAGCGCGCGCCCGACGGCGTAGGGCGTCGACCCCTCGTCGACCACGCCCTGCGCGCGGAGCAGGTCCAGGCCCGTGTTCACGAAGATCAGCACGAGCGGCAGCAGCAGGATCGCCACGACCGTGCGCAGCGACGGCCGGTTCTCGGGGTACTCGGCCTCGGGGTCGCCGAGGATCGGCGGCACGGGCAGCACCCATCGGCGCCCCGCCCACGTGCCGAACAGGTAGCCGCACACGTACCAGGTGGGCAGCGCGACGACGAGGCCGAGCAGGATCACCATGCCGGTGTCCGCACCGAGCAGCTCCGACGCCGCCACCGGCCCGGGGTGTGGCGGCACGAACACGTGCATCACCGAGAACGCACCTGCCACGGGCAGCCCGTACGTGAGCACCGATCCGCCGAGCCGCGCGGCGACGGCGAACACGATCGGCAGCATCACCACCAGTCCGGCGTCGAAGAAGATCGGGAACCCGAACAGCAGGGAGGCCACCCCGAGTGCGAACGGCGCGCGCCGCTCGCCGAAGCGCGCGACGAGCGAGTCGGCCATGACCCGCGCCCCGCCGGAGCTCTCCACCATCCGGCCGAGCATCGCGCCCAGCCCGACGAGCAGGGCCACCGAGCCGAGCGTCGTGCCGAAGCCCGACTGCAGCACGCCCACGACCGCCTCGGGCGGCACGCCCGCCGCGAACGCGGTCAGCAGGCTGACGAGGATCAGCGCCAGGAAGGCGTGCAGGCGGAGCTTGATGATGAGCAGCAGGAGCAGCGCGATCGCGGCCGCCGCGATGGCGAGAAGTGGTCCTGCGTCGAGCGTCTGCGTCCAGTCCTCCGGTGGCATGGCGTCCCCCTTCCATGTCCGCGGCGCCCGACGCCGGACGCCGGACGACTACCCCCTCGCGCCGCCCTCCGCCGCGTCCGGCGTCGGGCCGGAGGCGATGCCGAGGGCGGCGAGCGCGCGGTCCGCCACCTCCTCGGGCGGCACGTCGACGACGACCACCGCGCCGTCCTCGCCGTCGGCGAGCGGCTCGAGCGTCGCGAACTGGGACGGCAGGAGCGACGGCGGCATGAAGTGCCCCGCGCGGTGGTCCAGGCGCGGGGCGATGACGTCCGGCGCCGCGGTCAGGTGCACGAACCGCACGCGGCCCTCCGCCTCGCGCAGCACGTCGCGGTAGGTCCGCCGCAGCGCGGAGCAGGTGACGATGGTGCTCCGGCCTGCGCGCGCCTGCTCCGTCAGCCAGTCCCGCATCGCCGCGAGCCACGGCCAGCGGTCCTCGTCGGTGAGCGGCGTGCCCGCGGTCATCTTGTCGATGTTGGCCTGCGGGTGGAACTCGTCCGCCTCGGCGTACGGCCAGCCGAGCCGCGTCTGGAGGATCCGCGCGAGCGTCGTCTTGCCCGATCCCGAGACGCCCATGATCACCAGGTGGACGGGCTCGGGTCGGACGTCGGCGGCCGGCGAGGTCATGGCGCCACTCTCCCGCGCCCACCCACGTCGTGCCACCGCACCGAACGGGGCGCGGGCAGACGCGGTGACCGGGGTGACCGAGGGTGGAGACCGCCGGCCCGAGGTCCGACCCCAGACGGACCGGGGTCCCGCGCTCCGGCCAGTAGACTCCAGGCGTGATCTTCAAGGGGGTCGGCGA
The DNA here is from genome assembly GCA_000767215.1 of Actinotalea fermentans ATCC 43279 = JCM 9966 = DSM 3133. Taxonomy (GTDB): domain Bacteria; phylum Actinomycetota; class Actinomycetes; order Actinomycetales; family Cellulomonadaceae; genus Actinotalea; species Actinotalea fermentans. The sequence goes on along the minus strand of AXCX01000092.1, from coordinate 7,986 downwards.
CGGTCGTCCATATCCAGACCACGGGCTGACGACCGCCAAGCAGTGGGCTGAGGTGCCGCCGCGCCAGGTGCGGCTGGACGAGCTCGTCACCACCAAGCGCACGCTGAGCCTCGACGCGCTCCTCGCCGACGACTCCACGTTCTACGGCGACCTCTTCGCGCACGTCGTGCAGTACAAGGGCGTGATGTACCTCGAGGACGGCCTGCACCGGGCCGTCCGCGCGGCGCTCCAGCAGCGACCGATCCTGCACGCGCGGGTCCTGGTGCTCGACTCATGAGCCAGACCCGACCCGACCCGGGCCGCGCCCTGCGCCGCCGCCGCAAGCACGAGCGGCAGGCCGTCGTCTTCGGCTCGCTCATCGCCGCGCTGGCCCTGGCCGGGCTGGGCGCGACGGCCGTCTACACGGGCGCGATGGAGATGTCGTTCCTCGACCGCGACTTCACGACGCCGCCGCCCGACCCCGACTCGATCGTCGTCGCACCGCCGTGCCTGCCCGCGGACACGCTGCCCGTCGACCCCGCGACCACCCAGATCCGGGTGCTCAACGGCACGACGCGCGCGGGGCTGGCCGGTGGCATGCAGACCGAGCTCCAGGCCCGCGGGTTCGTCGTCATCGAGACGGGCAACTACCAGCCCGTGGGCGTGACCGGGACCGCGCGCATCCGCTTCGGCGAGGCGGGCATCGCGACGGCGTACACGCTCGCCGCCCACGTCCCGAAGCCGCTGCTCGTCCTCGACCGACGCGCCGATGCGACGGTCGACCTCATCCTCGGCAACGACTTCGAGACGATCGTCCCGCTCGAGGAGATCACGCTCGTCCCGACCGAGCCGCTGCCGAACCCGACCGGCTGCGTGCCGATGGCCGAGGCGCTCCAGAGCGCCGGGCCCGCGCCGTCGCCGTCCGCGTCGCCGTCGGCCCCGGCCGAAGGCGAGACGCCTCCCGACGGCGAGGCGCCGCCGGAGGAGGCTCCGGCCGAGGGCGACGTCGCCCCGGAGGGCTGACCCGCCCGGCCGCACCCGGTTGTGCGGAGGATCCGTCGCGGATAGCGCGACACATCCTCCGCACACGGCTGCATCCTGCGCGCACGGCTGCTCAGTGGGACGGGACGGGAGCCGGTGCGCGATCCGGCCCGGACGCACCCGTGCCCCCGCAGTGCGTCGGCGGGCGCTCACGCCGTCGCACCACGGGGGCACGGAACCTGGGTCTCGGGGCGGACGGCGTCACCGTCGCCCGCCCCGAGCGAGGCGGGTCAGGCCTTGACGGGGTCCTCAGCGGTCGGCTCGTCCGTCGGCTCGTCCGTCGGCTCGTCGGCGGGCTCGTCGGCGGGCTCGACGACCGGAGCGGGGCCCGTCGTGAACAGGACGCGGTCGGCCTGCTGCTCGAGCTCGACGCCGCCCGGGACGGACGCCGGGGTGGCGGCCTCCCAGCGCGTGCCGCGCCACGTCGCGATGGCCCGCATGCCGTGGTACATCGCCAGGACGGCGGCGGTGCCGATGGCGATGCCCTCGAACGTCATGCCGCCGTCGGTGGTGAAGGTGAAGTTCGCGGCCGCGATGATGAGGCCGACGCCGGCCGTCGTGAGGTTCACCGGGTCGGCGAAGCTCACGCGGTTCTGGACCCAGATCCGGGCGCCGAGGATGCAGATCATCCCGTAGAGGACGGTGCCGGCGCCGCCGAGGACACCCGCGGGGACGGTGCCCACCAGGGCCCCGAACTTCGGCGACAGGGAGAGCACCAGCGCGGTCGCGGCGGCCACCCAGTAGGCGGCGGTCGAGTACACCTTGGTCGCCGCCATGACACCGATGTTCTCGGCGTACGTCGTGGTACCCGAGCCGCCACCGATGCCGGCGAAGGTCGTCGCGATGCCGTCCGACAGGAGCGCGCGGCCCATCAGCTCGTCGTAGTCCTTGCCGGTCATCGCGGCGACGGACTTCACGTGACCGACGTTCTCGGCGATGAGGACGAACACCACGGGCAGGAAGAGGCCGAGCACGCTCGCGTCGAACTCCGGGGTGGTGAACTCGGGGAAGCCGATCAGGTCGGCCTGCCGGACCGCGTCGAAGACCACCTGGTCCTGCAGGACGGCCGCGACGTAGCCGACGACGACGCCCATGAGGATCGCCAGGCGACCGAGCATCCCGCGGAAGAAGACGGTGATGAACGCGATCGCGGCGATCGTGATGATCGCCGTCCACGGGGCCGCCTTCACACTCCCCCACGCCGCCGGCGCGAGGTTGATGCCGATGAGGGCGACGATGGTGCCGGTGACGATCGGGGGCATGACGGCGTCGATCCAGCGCGCGCCCCACAGGTGCACCACGGTGCCGATCGCCGCGAGCAGGAGGCCCGCCGCGAGGATGCCGCCGAGCGCGACGGACATGCCGCCGTCGGCCATCGCGGCACCGACCGGCGCGATGAACGCGAAGGACGAGCCGAGGTAGCTCGGCAGGCGGTTGCCCGTGACGAGCAGGAAGGTCACCGTGCCGATGGCGGAGAAGAACAACGTCGTCGAGGCCGGGAAGCCCGTGATCGCCGGCACGAGGATCGTGGCGCCGAACATGGCGACCACGTGCTGCATGCCGATGCCGATGGTGCGCGGCCAGCTGAGCCGCTCGTCGGGCGCGACGACCGCACCCGGCATCACCCGACGCCCGTCGCCGTGGACGCGCCAACCGATACTGCTCATGCCGTGACTCCCTCGGTCCGGGGCCGCCGTCCGAATGACGCTGGAGGAGGCGTCGCCGCGCGACCCGGACGAACACTAGCGATCCGCTCGGCACGCGGAAGTGCGTATGGAATGCTGATTCGCGCGTGTCGGGGAGCCGTCTCCGGCAGCACGGAGGAGCCACAGTGAGCGAGCAGGACGGGGCGCAGCCCGCATCGTCGACGCCGGGGCCCGCCGGGCCTCCCGCGGAGGCGCCCGTGACCTACCCGGTGGACACCCAGCCCGGCTACCCGCAGCCCGGCTACGGCCAGCCCGCGTACGCCCAGCCGGGCTACCCGCAGCCCGGCTACCCGCAGCCCGGCTACCCGCAGCCCGCGTACGCCCAGCCCGCGTACGCCCAGCCCGGGTACTACGCACCGGCCACCTACGCCGCCGGCGGCTACTCCCCCGGCCCGTACGGCTACCCCGCGCCGACGACCACGAACGGCCTCGCCGTCGCGTCCCTCGTCCTGGGGCTCGTCGGGCTGTTCCTCATCCCGATCCTGGCCTCGATCGCTGCCGTCATCACGGGCCACATCGCCCGCAAGCAGGTCCGCGAGCGCGGCGAGGGCGGGGACGGTCTCGCCGTCGGCGGCCTGGTCACCGGGTACCTCGGCGCGGTGATCTGGATCGGCATCCTCGCGTTCGCGGTCTTCCTCCCGCTCATCCTCGTCGCCTCGAGCAGCGCCGCGTCCGTCGGCTGAGCAGGTGCGGCCGGTGCCCGGGCGGTCGCGGATCGCCCTCTGGACCGCCTTCGCGGGCGTCCACGCCTGGCTGACCTGGCTGGGCGTCGTCGTCGCGCCCGCGGCCGCGTTCGCCGACCTGGACCTGTACCGCTGGTGGATGCACCTGGGGCTGGACTGGTCGACGTGGCCCGTGCTGGACGGCCCGTGGGTGTACCCGGCGGGCGCCCTCGCCCCGATGCTGCTCCCCGCCCTGGCGAGCACGACGTCGACGACCGCGTACGCGGTCGCCTGGTGCCTGCTCGTCGCAGCCCTCGACGCCGCGGCCACGGCCGCCCTGCTCCGGCGCGCGCCCGGGACGCGGACGTCGTCGGCCGGGGCGTGGTGGTGGCTCGGCTACCTGGTGCTCCTGGGGCCGGTCGCGATCGGCCGGCTCGACGGCGTCGTGACGCCGCTCATGGTCCTGGCCCTCCTCGCCGGGGTGCGCCGGCCCGCGGTCGCGAGCGTCCTGGTGACCGTCGGCGCCTGGATCAAGGCGGCGCCGGCGGCGCTCGTCCTGCCCCTGCTGTTCGCCGCGCGGCGGCCGGTGCGCGACGTCGTGATGCCCGCCGCGGCCACGTGCCTGGTCGTCGTGGGGCTGGTGACCGCGGGCGGCGGGCTGGGGCACATCGCGTCGTTCGCGGGCGCGCAGGGGACGCGCGACCTCCAGGTCGAGTCCGTCGGCGCCACGCCGTGGGTGCTGTCCCGGCTCTGGCGGGGCGACGTCGTCGTCGAGCTCGACCCGGAGCTCATCACCTGGGAGGTGCACGGGCCGGGGACCGTCGCCGCGGCCCGCGTGCTCGACGTCCTCATGGTGCTCGCGGTCGCGGCGCTCCTCGGGGCGTTGCTGTTCGCCCGGCTCGAGGGGCGCGCGGGCGAGGCGCTCCTGCCCGGCGCGTTCGCGCTCGTCGTCGTGCTCGTGGTGACGAACAAGGTGGGCTCGCCGCAGTTCCTGGCCTGGCTCGCGGCCCCCGTCGCGGTGCTCATGGCCAGGCCAGGGGCGTCACCGCGGCGATGGCGCCGGGCCGTGGCAGGGACGGCGCTCGTCGCGGCGGCGCTGACGCAGGCCGTCTTCCCGTGGCGCTACGGCCCGTTCATCTCGGGCGAGGCGCTGGCGCTCGCCACGATGGCGGCCCGGAACCTGGCGCTGGTCGTGCTCCTGGGTCTGGCGGTCGCCGGCCTCGCCGAGGTCGTGGCCGACGACGGCCGTCGGGCCGGCCCCGGGGAGGCCGCGCGTGAGCCGAGCGAGCCTCCCCGGGCCGACCTGCCGGCCGACGCGCCTCAGGAGACCTGAGGCGCTACCTCCGCCGCGACGAGCTCGAGGTGGTCGAGGTCGGCCAGGTCGAGCGTCTGCAGGTAGACGCGCTCGACGCCCACCTCGCGCAGCGCGCCGAGCCGGTCGACCGCCTCGGCCACGGTGCCCGCGACCCCGTGCTCGCGCAGCTCGGCGGGCTCCCGCCCGATGGCGGCGGCACGCCGGGCGAGCTCGGCCTCGTCCGCGCCGACGCACAGGACGAGCGCGACCGAGTAGACCAGGTCGTCCGCGGGCCGCTCGATCGCCTCGCACGCGGCACGCACGCGCGCGAACATCGCCGGGATGTCGGCGATCTCGGGGAAGGCCGCGTTGTACTCGGCGGCGAACCGCGCCGCGAGGGCGGGGGTGCGGGCGGGCCCGTTGCCGCCCACGATGATCGGGACGGCCGTCGCGCCGGACAGCCGGACGCCGTCGCGCACCGCGGCGGTCTGGACGGGCTTGGGCAGCGCCGGGGAGTCCGTGAGGGTGTAGTGCTCGCCCGCGTGGGAGAACGTCTCGCCGACGGGCGTCCGCCACAGCCCGGTGACGACCTCGAGCTGCTCGGTGAGCATGCCGAAGCGCTTCGGCGGGAACGGGATGCCGTACGCCTCGTGCTCGCGGGCGAACCAGCCCGCGCCGATGCCGAGCTCGACCCGACCGCCCGACATCTGGTCGACGCCGGCGACCTGGACGGCGAGGACCCCGGGGTGCCGGAACGTCACCGACGTCACCAGCGTGCCGAGCCGGATGCGCGAGGTCTCGCGGGCGAGACCGGCCAGCGTGGTCCAGGCGTCCGTCGGGCCCGGCAGGCCGGGCCGGCTCATCGACAGGTAGTGGTCGGAACGGAAGAAGGCGTCGAAGCCGAGCCGCTCGGTGGCCTGCGCCACGGCGAGGAGGTCGTCGTAGGTGGCGCCCTGCTGGGGCTCGGTGAAGATCCGGAGGTCCATGCCGACACTGTGCCAAAGATCCGGACCGGTCAGCCGACGGCGCCTGCCGGCAGCGCGCCGCCCGCCGGCGCGCCGGGGACCGTCAGGACGACGCAGCACCGGCCCGGGCCCGGGTCCAGCCGCGCCGCGCACCCGAACGCCTCTCCGAAGCCGGAGAGCAGCGCGAGGTTCATGCCGCAGACCAGGGCCGTGTGCTCGCGCATGAGCGCGTGGAACGGGCAGTTGGCCAGCGTGACCTCGCCCCCGGAGGCGCGCGGCTCGTACCCCTCGGCGGCGAGCGCCGCGAGCACCGCGGGCAGGTCCGGGGCGGGCGGTTCGTCCTCCCCCGCCGCCGCCGACGCGCGGACCGCGAGTGCCCGCCCGTGCGCGGTCGCGGACGCGCGCAGCGCCTCGTCCACCGGCACGCCCGACGACGTCGCCGCGTCGATCGCCTCGGCCATGAGGTGGCCGGCGAGGTCGTAGCGCCGCTCGGGCAGGCTCACGACGACCTCACGCGCGCTGCGCCGGTAGAGCTTGGCGGGCCGCCCCGCGCCCGGGCCGGAGCGGCCGGTCAGGCGCCGGTACTCGACCTCGAGGAGCCCGTCGGCGACGAGCCGGTCCAGGTGGAAGCGCACCTGGTGCGCCGGGAGCCCGAGGGCCGTGGCGGCCTGCTCGCGGCTGACGGCGTCGTCGGCCGCGACGACCAGGCGGTAGAGCTCCAGGCGTGCGGGATCGGCGAGCGCGCCGACGCCGCGCACGCGCCGGGCGAGGTCGTCGACCGCGCCGTCGCGAACCCTGCCGCCCACCGGATCACCGCCCTTCTCGACGCCTTGACGGTACCGCGCTCCGCGTCTAACGTCGAGATTCTTCACCGTTAGAAGGAGCCCGATGACCTCCCTCTCCGTCACCCCGCCGCAGACCCCGCCCTCCGCGCCGCTGCGTGTCGTGCCGGACGCTGCCGAGCCCGACCTCGAGGCGGCCACGGTGGCCGCCGGGGCCTTCCTCGCGGCCCTCGGCGTCCCCCTCGACTCGCCGAGCATGGCGGCGAGCCCGCGGCGGATGGCGGCGGCCTGGTCGGAGATGCTCACGCCGCGCGCCTTCGACCTCACGACGTTCCCCAACGACGGCGGCTACCGCGAGATGGTCCTCGCGCGAGACCTGCCCGTGCACTCGATCTGCGAGCACCACCTGCTGCCCTTCGTCGGGGTGGCGCACGTCGCCTACCTGCCCGGCGAGCGCCTCCTCGGGCTGTCGAAGCTGGCCCGGCTCGTCGAGCTGCACGCACGCCGGCCCCAGGTCCAGGAGCGCCTGACCCAGCAGATCGCCGACTGGCTGGACCGCGAGCTGGCACCGCGCGGTGTCGGCGTCGTCGTCGAGGCGCATCATCAGTGCATGAGCCTGCGCGGCGTGCGCACGCCGGAGTCGAGCACCGTCACGGCCGCCTTCCACGGCGCCCTCGGCCAGCGCGACGCGCGGGCGGAGCTGCTGTCGCTGGCGGGCGCCCGCCGCGCCCTGGACGAGGAGGCGACCGCGTGAGCGGCGTCGTCGTCGTGGGTGGCGGGCTGACCGGGGCGACCGTCGCGACCACGTTGCGCGAGGAGGGCTACGACGGGCCGGTGACGGTCGTCGGGGCGGAGCCGCACGCACCCTACGAGCGGCCGCTGCTGTCCAAGGGCTACCTCCTGGGCACCCAGCAGCGCGACGAGGCGTTCGTGCACCCGCCCCCGTGGTACCCCGAGCACGACGTCGAGCTGCGCACCGGCGTCGCCGTCACCGCCGTCGACCGCGCCGCCGGGCAGGTGCTGCTCGACGACGGCACGCGCCTGCCGTACGACCACGTCGTCCTCGCCACCGGCGCCCGTCCCCGCCGCCTGGACGTGCCGGGCGCCGACCTGCCGGGCGTGCGGTACCTGCGGCGCCTCGAGGACGCCGATCGGCTCCTCGCGGCGTTCGGCGAGCGCCCGCGGGTCGTCGTCGTGGGCGGCGGCTGGATCGGCCTGGAGACGGCCGTGGCCGCGCGCGAGGCGGGCCTGGAGGTGACGGTGCTCGAGTCCGGGCCGGTGCCGCTCGGCCGCGTCCTCGGACCCGAGATGGCGCAGGTGTTCGCCGACCTGCACCGCGCGCACGGCGTGGACCTGCGCACCGGGGTGAGCGTCGCCGCGATCGAGGCGGACCGGCACGGTCGCGTCGGCGGCGTCCGGCTCGGCGACGGGAGCCTGGTGCCGGCGGGCCTCGTCGTCGTCGGCGTGGGCGCCGAGCCGGAGGTGGCGCTCGCCGAGGCCGCCTGCCTGGAGGTGGCCGACGGCGTCGTCGTGGACGAGCACCTGCGGACCGCCGAC
>AXCX01000010.1 GCA_000767215.1 Actinotalea fermentans ATCC 43279 = JCM 9966 = DSM 3133 | reverse complement strand
GTGCCCGGGCAGGTCGATCGCGACCGCCGGGCGCCCCGCGCGCGCCAGCGCGTCCAGCTGGGCACGCCACATCGTCCGCGAGGCCCGCGCACCGTGCAGGAGCACGACCGGCACCCGGGGAACGTCGGCAGCGCGGGTCATGGCGACCACGCTAGCCGCGCGTCGGCCCGGGCCGGGCGGCGACCGGTCCCCGGGTCAGGCCGGGCTGGGCGCCCCGTGGTACAGCCGGTCGACGATGTCGCGGACGCGTTCGGCGATCGCCGCGCGCTTGAGCTTCATCGTCGGGGTGACCGTGCCGCTCGCCTCGCTCAGGTCGGCGAGGACGAGCGCGAAGCGGCGCACCTGCTCCGGCGCGGACAACCGTGCGTTCGCCGCGGCGACCACCGCGCCGATCGCGGCCACCAGCCGCGAGTCGTGCACCTCCACCGCGCCGCCGCTCGGCAGCTGGAGCGGGCCCAGGTCCGCGATGCCGTGCCGGTGCGCCCACGCCGCGACGGACTCCGGGTCGAGCAGCAGCACGCCGCCGAGGTAGGGCTTTCCCTCGCCCACGACCATCGCGTGCGCGACCATCGGCTCACGCTCGACGTACCGCTCCCAGTCCGCCGGGGACACGGTCTTGCCGCCGGACGTCACGATGACGTCCTTCACGCGCCCGTGCAGGACGAGCCGGCCGCGCTCGTCCAGCGAGCCGAGGTCCCCCGTGCGGAAGAAGCCGTCGACGAAGGCCTCCGCGTGGGCCTCCGGGTTGCGGTACCCGCGGAAGACGCCGACGCCCCGGGCGAGGACCTCGCCGTCGTCCGCGATGCGCACCGTCGTGCCCGGCATCGGGACGCCGACCGAGCCCGAGCGGATCGAGCCCGGCAGGTTGCCCGTCAGGGGCGCCGTCGTCTCGGTCAGGCCGTAGCCCTCGATCACCGGCACGCCGATGCCGCGGAAGAACAGCGACAGGTCGGCGTCGAGCGCCGCCGCCCCGGAGAGCAGGTAGTCGACCCGCCCGCCCAGGCGGGCCCGCAGACGCCGGTAGAAGAGCCGCTCGTAGACGGCGTGGCGCAGCCGGAGGCCGACCGACGGGCGCGCGGGCACGACGTCGGAGCCTCTCGCAGCGGGAGCTGCCGTGCCGGGGGCTGCCGTGCCGGGGGCCGCCGCGGGCGCCTCGTCGGCGGCCTCGGCGAGGCGACCCCATGCGATCGCGGTCCGCTGCGCCGACGCCCAGACCCGCCCCAGGTGCTTGTCCGCCGCGGCCGCGGTGGCGGCGGCGTGCACCTTCTGCAGGACGCGCGGCACGACCACCAGGAACGTGGGCTTCAGCACGGCCAGGGCCGGCACGACCTCCCGGGGGTCACCCAGGTGCGCGATCCGCATCCCGCCCGCGAGGCAGACGAGCTGGAGGCCGCGCGCGAGCACGTGCGCCAGCGGCAGGAAGATGACGGTGCTGCCGCCCTCGCGCACGACGTCGGTGTACGCGGCGGCGACGCTGAGCACCTGGCCCACGAGGTTGCGGTGCGTGATGAGCGCCCCGCGCGGCGCCGACGTCGTGCCCGACGTGTAGACGATCGTCGCGACGTCGTCCAGGTCGGCGCCCGTGCGGCGCGCGTCGACGACGTCGTCCAGCAGGTCCGCGCCGAGCGCGACCAGCGCGGTGAGGTCGTGGCCGGGAGCGGCGTCCATCGACCACACGGGCGCGGGGCGCCCGGCCTCCGCGAGCGCATGCGTGAGCAGCTCCACGTGCCGCGGCCCTCCGCCCACGGCGAGGCGGACGTCGGCGTCGAGCACCACCGCGGACACCTGGACCTGCGCGGACGTCTCGTACACGGGCACGACGACGCCGCCCGCGTACCAGACGGCCATGTCGACCAGCGCCCACTCGTACCGGGTCGGCGCCATCACGGCGACGGCGTCGCCGGGCGCCAGGCCGGCGGCGACCAGCCCCTTCGCGATCGCGCGGACGTGCGCCTCGAACGCGGCCGTCGTGACGGGACGCCAGGGGGCGTCGACCGGGGCACCCGGCTCGCGCACGTCGAACGCGACGGCGTCGGGATGACCGGCCACCCGACCGGCCAGGAGGTCGGTGGTGTTGCGCACGCCCGTGAGGTCAGCCAGGGGCGGGCTGGACATCTCTCGCACTGTCGTCCGTCTTCCGTACGGGCGCGCTCGGCGCGCGGCTGGTTGCTCGTCCAGGGAACACCAAGGTCAACCCCGAGTGTTCCCGAACCGGAGGGCGCACCGCCCGGACACCATGACGAAAGGTCTCGAGATGGACGAAGGACGACGCCGCGCCCTCGTGGGCATCCCCCTGGCCCTGGTTCTGGGCGCGCTGCTGGCACTCGCCGGGAGCCACGCCGGAGCGAAGGTCGGGGACGTCCCGCTGTTCGCGCTCGCCGTGCTCGCCGCCTTCGTCGTGCAGTGGGTCGCCTTCGTCCCCGCGTTCTGGCGGCAGACCGAGGTCTACTACGACATCACCGGCAGCATCACCTACGTCACCGTGACCGCCGGCCTGCTGGCGCTCGCACCGGAGCGGGACGCGCGGGCCGTGCTGCTCGCGGGCCTGGTCATCGTCTGGACCCTGCGGCTGGGCCCGTTCCTGTTCCGCCGGATCCGCCGCGCGGGTTCCGACGACCGGTTCGACGAGATCAAGCCCTCGTTCCCGCGGTTCCTGCTCGTATGGACCGTGCAGGGCCTGTGGGTGACCTTCACCGCGATGGCCGCCTGGGTCGGGATCTCCTCCACCTCGCGCGCCGGGCTCGACGCCCTGGCCGTCGTCGGAGTGGTGCTGTGGGTGCTCGGGTTCGCGATGGAGACCGTCGCGGACGCGCAGAAGTCGCGGTTCCGCGCCGACCCGGCGAACGCCGGCCGGTTCATCACGACGGGGCTCTGGTCGCGGTCGCGGCACCCCAACTACGCCGGCGAGATCCTGCTGTGGATCGGCGTCGCCGTCGTCGCGGCGCCCGTCCTCACCGGCTGGCAGTGGGTCGCGCTCGCGTCGCCGGTGTTCGTCACGCTCCTTCTCACGCGGGTCAGCGGGGTCCCGCTGCTGGAGAAGAAGGCCGACGCCCGGTGGGGCGGCCAGCCCGACTACGAGGAGTACAAGCGCACGACGCCCGTGCTGGTGCCCCGCCTGACGCGCGGGCGCGGCTGAGCACGACCAGCCGACGACGAAGGGCCCGGACCGTCACGGTCCGGGCCCTTCGTTCGTGCGTGCTGGGGCGCTCAGGCCTTCTCGGCCTCGTCCTCGGCCGGAGCCTCGGTCGCCTCGGCGGTCTCCTCGGCCGGAGCCTCGGTGGCGGTCTCCTCGACCGGGCCGTCCTCGACGACGGCCTCGTCGGCCACAGGCTCCTCGACGGGAGCGGCCTTCGGCTCGGCCTTCTTCGTCGCGGCGCGCTTCGTCGCCTTCTCCGCCTCGCGCACCGTCGCCTGCTTGGGGCTGACGGGCTCCTGCACCAGCTCGATGACCGCCATCTGGGCGTTGTCGCCCTTGCGCGGACCGATCTTGGTGATGCGGGTGTAGCCACCGTTGCGCTCGGCCATCATCGGCGCGATCTCGGTGAACAGCTCGTGCACGACGCTCTTGTCGCGCACGACCGTGAGCACGCGACGACGCGCGTGCAGGTCGCCGCGCTTGGCGAACGTGATGAGCCGCTCAGCGAGCGGGCGGAGCCGCTTCGCGCGCGTCTCGGTCGTGGTGATGCGCCGGTGCTCGAACAGGCTCGTCGCCAGGTTGGCGAGCATGAGCCGCTCGTGCGCCGGGCCGCCGCCGAGCCGCGGACCCTTGGTTGGCGTGGGCATCTCTTAACTCCTCGTGCAGGTCGGGGAGCCGGTCGCGAGCGGCCGGCTCGTGGGCTCAGGCCAGCTCGTCGTCGCCGTAGTCCGCGTCGTCGTAGTAGGCGGACGGGTCGTACTCCAGGGGGCTGTCCTTGAGGTTCAGACCCAGCCCGGCCAGCTTCTCCTTGACCTCGGTGATCGACTTGGCACCGAAGTTGCGGATGTCCAGGAGGTCGGCCTCGCTGCGGGCGACGAGCTCGCCCACCGTGTGGATGCCCTCGCGCTTGAGGCAGTTGTAGGACCGGATGGTCAGCTGCAGCTCCTCGATCGGCAGGGCGAGGTCGGCGGCGAGCGCGGCGTCGGTCGGCGACGGGCCGATCTCGATGCCCTCCGCCTCGACGTTGAGCTCGCGGGCCAGGCCGAAGAGCTCGACGAGCGTCTTGCCGGCGGACGCGAGAGCGTCCCGCGGGCTGATCGCCGACTTGGTCTCGACGTCGACGATGAGCTTGTCGAAGTCGGTGCGCTGCTCGACGCGGGTGGCCTCGACCTTGTAGGTCACCTTGAGGACCGGCGAGTAGATCGAGTCGACCGGGATGCGGCCGATCTCGGCGTCGTACGCCTTGTTCTGCTGGGCGGAGACGTAGCCGCGGCCGCGCTCGACCGTGAGCTCGATCTCGAGCTTGCCCTTGCCGTTCAGCGTGGCGATGTGCAGGTCCGGGTTGTGCACCTCGACGCCGGCGGGCGGGGTGATGTCCGCCGCCGTGACGGTGCCCGGGCCCTGCTTGCGCAGGTACATCACGACCGGCTCGTCGTTCTCCGAGGACACGACCAGGTCCTTGATGTTCAGGATGATCTCGGTGACGTCCTCCTTGACGCCCGGGATCGTCGAGAACTCGTGCAGCACGCCGTCGATGCGGATCGACGTGACGGCTGCGCCGGGGATCGACGAGAGCAGCGTCCGGCGCAGGGAGTTGCCGAGCGTGTAGCCGAAGCCGGGCTCGAGCGGCTCGATGACGAACCGGGAGCGGCTCTCGGTGACGACCTCTTCGGTCAGGGTGGGGCGCTGTGCGATGAGCACGGGTGGTGTCCTTTCGGTGTGCGTCCGCCATATGACGCATCACGGGTCTGCCGGGACTCGGTCCACCCGGCAGGGTCCTGCGGTGGTGACGACGGCGCCCGACCGGCCGCGTGCGGTGGCCGGGCGCCCTCGCGGGTCAGACGCGGCGCCGCTTCGGCGGACGGCAGCCGTTGTGCGCCTGGGGCGTCACGTCCTGGATCGAGCCGACCTCGAGGCCGGTCGCCTGCAGGGAGCGGATCGCGGCCTCACGACCGGAACCCGGGCCCTTGACCAGGACGTCGACCTTCTTCATGCCGTGCTCCTGAGCGCGACGCGCGGCGGCCTCGGCGGCGAGCTGGGCGGCGAAGGGCGTCGACTTGCGCGAGCCCTTGTAGCCGACCTGGCCCGAGGAGGCCCACGCGATCACGGCGCCCGAGGGGTCGGTGATCGACACGATCGTGTTGTTGAACGTGCTCTTGATGTGGGCGACGCCCACAGCGATGTTCTTCTTCTCCTTGCGCCGCGGCTTGCGGGCGCCGCTGGAGGTGCGGGTCTTGGGAGGCATGGGAGTCCTTCGTCAGTCTCGGCGGGGTGGCGGGAGGCCCAGTGGGCTACTTCCGGGCCTTCTTCTTGCCGGCCACGGTGCGCTTCGGGCCCTTGCGGGTGCGCGCGTTCGTCTTGGTCCGCTGACCGCGCACCGGCAGCCCGCGGCGGTGCCGAAGACCCTGGTAGCTGCCGATCTCGACCTTGCGACGGATGTCCGCGGCGACCTCGCGCCGCAGGTCGCCCTCGAGCTTGAAGTTGCCCTCGAGGTAGTCACGCAGAGCGACCAGCTCGGCGTCGCCGAGGTCGCGCACTCGCTGGTCCGGGTTCACACCGGTCGCCGCGAGCGTCTGCTGGGCGCGCGTGCGCCCCACGCCGTAGATGTAGGTGAGCGCCACCTCGATGCGCTTGTCGCGCGGGAGGTCGACGCCGACGAGACGTGCCATCGTCGTGCTCCTGTACTGCCGTCGGAGGTCCTCCGCACGCCGTCCCGCTGCTGCGGGCCCCGGCCTCCGACCGGGGGTTGCGTGTCTCCACGCTGACGTGCGCTGGTCCGCCCCGCGAGGGGCGGGCTACTGCTGGTCCCTGCTCAGCCCTGGCGCTGCTTGTGCCGCGGGTTCTCGCAGATGACCATGACGCGACCGTGCCGGCGGATCACCTTGCACTTGTCGCAGATCGTCTTGACGCTGGGCTTGACCTTCATCGTGCTTTCCTCCGCCGCCGCGCGCGCGGACCACTCGCGGCGACGGTTGCTCGTCGGACACCCCGGGCGAGGCGCCGAGGTGGGATTACTTGTAGCGGTAGACGATCCGACCGCGGGACAGGTCGTACGGGCTCAACTCGACCACCACACGGTCCTCGGGGAGGATCCGGATGTAGTGCTGCCGCATCTTGCCCGAGATGTGGGCGAGCACCCGGTGACCGTTCGCCAGCTCTACGCGGAACATCGCGTTCGGCAGGGCTTCGACCACGCTGCCCTCGATCTCGATGACGCCGTCCTTCTTGGCCATGTCCTCCGCTCACTGCGTGTAGGGGTACTGCATCTGGTGGTACTGCCTGTATGGGTACTGCCTGCATGGGCACTGCCGTGCCGTCCCACGACGACGCCCCGCCGGGTGGCGGCACGACCATCGGGGGAAGGAGCGTGACCCGCGGGCGCCGCCAGAGGCAGCGACGAGCGGAGTGCACCGCACCCAACGGGCCATCCTACGGCACGGGACCGCCATCGGCGAAACCAGGCCGGCCCGCGCGGGCGCCTTGCCGGTGGTTCTCCCGGCGTGGCGCGTTGACGACCGCCGTCGGACCGGTCACTCCGTCCAGGGCGCGACGGGGACGCCGAGGGCGCCGAGCCGCTCCGCACCGCCGTCGTGCGCGGTGAGCACCCACACGCCACCCGGCGTGACCGCGACGGAGTGCTCCCAGTGCGCGGCCCGGGAGCCGTCGAACGTCACGACGGTCCAGCCGTCGTCGAGCTCGTCGGTGGCCCGCGTCCCCCGGGTCAGCATCGGCTCGATCGCGACGCACAGGCCCGGCTGCACGCGGGGTCCGCGCTCGCGCGAGCGGTAGTTGAGCACCGTGGGCGGTTCGTGCATCTCGCGGCCGATCCCGTGCCCCGTGTACTCCTGCACGACGCCGTAGCGCACCCCGGCCGCCTTCGCGGCGCCCTTCGCCGTCGCCTCCACGGCGTCGCCGACGACGCCGAGGCGATCACCCGTGGCGAGGGCGGCGATGCCGGCCCACATCGCTGCCTCGGTCGTCTCCACGAGTGCGACGTCGGCGGGGTCGGCGGGGTCCAGCACCATGGAGAAGGCGGAGTCGCCGTGCCAGCCCTCGAGGATCGCGCCGCAGTCCACGGACAGCACGTCCCCCGGCTCGAGCACCCGGTCCCCCGGGATGCCGTGCACGATCTCGTCGTTGACGGAGATGCAGGTCGTGGCGGGGTACGGGGGCACGCCGGGTCCGCCGTCGACCCCCACGAACGACGGCGTCGCACCCGCCTCGGCGATGACGGCCGCGGCGACCGCGTCCAGCTCGGCTGTGGTGACGCCGGGCCGCGCCGCGGCGCGCACGGCAGCGAGAGCGTCGGCGACCACCAGGCCGGCGGCCCGCATGGCGCGGACCTGGTCGGCGTCCTTCAGGGTGAAGCGCTCCCGGCCGAACATCACACCCGGCTGCCGAGGGCGCCGAGCACGCGCTCGGTCACCTCGTCGATCTCCCCCGTGCCGTCGACCGGCACGAGCAGGGCGCGGGCCGCGTAGGCCTCCGCGAGCGGGGCCGTCTCGGCCTCGTAGATGTCCAGGCGACGGGCGATGACGTCCGCCGTGTCGTCGTCGCGCCCCTCGATCTCGGCACGCCGCCGCATGCGGGCGAGGAGCTCGTTCCGGTCGGCCGTCAGCTGGACGACGGCGTCGAGGCGCGTGCCGAGGTCGCTGAGGATCGTGTCGAGCTCGGCCACCTGGGCCGCATTGCGGGGGTACCCGTCGAGGATGAAGCCGTCGGCGGCGTCGGCGAGCCCGAGCCGGGCCCGCACCATCTGGTTGGTCACCTCGTCGGGGACCAGCTCGCCGCAGCAGGTGTACTCCTGCGCACGCTTGCCCAGGTCCGTCCCCCGCGCGATGTTGTCGCGGAAGATGTCGCCGGTGGAGATCGCCGGGATGCCGAAGTGCTCCGAGATGCGGGCGGCCTGCGTGCCCTTGCCGGAGCCCTGCGGACCCATGATCACCAGGCGAATGCTCATCTGAGGAACCCTTCGTAGTGACGCTGCTGCAGCTGGGACTCGATCTGCTTGACCGTCTCCATGCCGACACCGACCACGATGATGATCGAGGTTCCGCCGAAGGGAATGTTGGTACCAAGGTCCAGGAGGATGAACGTGATCAGCGGGATCATCGCCACGAACGCCAGGTAGAGCGAGCCGGGTGCCATGATCCGCGACAGGACGTAGTCGAGGTACTCCGCCGTCGGGCGGCCGGCCCGGATGCCCGGGATGAAGCCGCCGTACTTCTTCATGTTGTCCGCGACCTCGTCCGGGTTGAACGTGATCGCCGTGTAGAAGTACGCGAAGAAGATGATCAGGACGATGTAGAGCCCGATGTTGAGCGGGGCGTCCTGAGCCGCGAGGTTGCGCGCGACCCACTGCACCCAGTCCTCGGTGGGGTCCGCGAACTGCGTGATGAGGCCGGGGATCGCCAGGAGCGACGACGCGAAGATGATCGGGATGACGCCGGCCATGTTGATCTTGATCGGGATGTAGGTGCTCGAGCCGCCGTACATCTTCCGGCCGACCATGCGCTTCGCGTACTGCACCGGGATGCGCCGCTGGCACTGCTCGACGAACACCACGAGC
This sequence comes from Actinotalea fermentans ATCC 43279 = JCM 9966 = DSM 3133, assembly GCA_000767215.1. Lineage (GTDB taxonomy): Bacteria > Actinomycetota > Actinomycetes > Actinomycetales > Cellulomonadaceae > Actinotalea > Actinotalea fermentans. Next base: position 33,656 of record AXCX01000010.1, on the reverse strand, counting down.
CCGATCACCAGCAGGATGACGAGCGCCACGATGATGAACTTGGTGACGCCGTTGTCGCCGGTCGCGATGGACCACATGGCGGTCGGGAACTGCGCCGCGATCTGCGTGAAGATCAGCAGGGACATGCCGTTGCCGATGCCCCGCTCGGTGATGAGCTCGCCGAGCCACATGATCATCGCGGTACCGGCGGTCATGGTGATGACCATGAGGAGCACGGTCATGATCGAGTCGTCGGCGATGACCGGGACGGAGCAGCTCTGGAACAGCTGGCCGTTGCGCGCGATCGTGATGATCGTCGTCGACTGCAGGATCGCCAGACCGATGGTCAGGTAGCGCGTGTACTGCGTGAGCTTCGACGTGCCCGACTGGCCCTCCTTGTGGAGCGCCTCGAAGCGCGGGATCACCACGCGGAGCAGCTGGATGATGATGCTCGCGGTGATGTACGGCATGATGCCGAGCGCGAAGACGGCGAGCTGCAGCAGCGCGCCGCCGCTGAAGAGGTTCACCAGGCCGAGCAGGTCGTTGCTCGTGCCGATCTCGTCCACGCACTGCTGGACGTTCGGGTAGTCGACGCCCGGGGTCGGCAGGAACGAGCCGATCCGGAACACAACCATGATCCCGATGGTGAAAAGCAGCTTGCGCCGCAGGTCTGGCGTCCGGAAAGCTCGGGCGAATGCGCTGAGCACCTGCTCCTCCTGCTCCGCTTCGTCGGCGGTGTCGTCGTGCCGGCGAACCGGCCGGTGCGGGAGGACCCGCACGCGGAGCCGGTGCCGTGGGGCACCCTAGCCCAGATCGGTGGGACACGGTGCGGCCCGGGCCGACGAGGCCCGGGCCGCCCCGGTGTCAGTCCTGGACCGATCCTCCGGCGGCGAGGATCTTCTCGCGCGCGGTCGCCGAGACGGCCGTGACGGACACGTCCAGCTTCACCGCGACGTCGCCGACCCCGAGGACCTTGACCGGCTGGCCCTTGCGGACGGCGCCCTTGGCCACGAGGTCCTCGGCCGTCACCGAGCCACCGGCGGGGTACAGCTCGGCGAGACGGTCGAGGTTGACCACCTGGTAGGTGGTCTTGAACGGGTTCTTGAAGCCGCGCAGCTTCGGCTGGCGCATGTGCAGCGGGATGCCGCCACCCTCGCGCCGCTCCGGAACCTGGTAGCGCGCCTTCGTGCCCTTGGTACCGCGACCCGCCGTCTTGCCCTTGGAGCCCTCACCGCGACCCACGCGGGTCTTCGGCGTGTGGGCGCCCGGCGCCGGCCGCAGGTGGTGCACCCGCAGGGTGCCGCCGAGGCCCTCGGCAGGGGTGGACGCCTTGGGGGCGTCCGCCTTCGCCGCAGCCTTGGTGGCCTTGGCAGCGGGCTTGTCGGCCGCGGCCTTGGTCTCGGCCTTGGGCGCGTCGGCCTTCGCCGCCTTCGCGGGCTTGTCCGCCGCAGCCTTGGTCTCCGCCTTGGGCGCGTCGGCCTTCGCCTTGGTCGCCTTGGCAGGCTTCTCGGCGGCAGCCGTCTCGGCCTTGGCCGCGGGCTTGCGCGTGGGCTTCTTCTCGGTCGCCTCCGCGTCAGCGGCGGCGTCCTTCTTGTTCTCTGCCATGGTCACTCGACCTCCTCGACGGTGACGAGGTGCGCCACCGTGGCGACCATGCCGCGGATCTCAGGTCGGTCCTCCTTGACGACGATGTCGCCGATGCGCTTGAGGCCGAGACTGCGCAGCGTGTCGCGCTGGTTCTGCTTGCCGCCGATGACGGACCGGGTCTGGGTCACCTTGAGCCGGGGCATCATGCACCTGCCTTCGCGGCCACGCCGGCCTCACGCGCACGCAGGAGCGCGGCGGGAGTCACGTGCTCGACGGACAGGCCGCGGCGAGCGGCGACCGACTCGGGCTCCTCGAGCCCGCGCAGGGCCGCCACCGTGGCGTGCACGATGTTGATCGCGTTCGACGAGCCCATCGACTTGGACAGGATGTCGTGGACGCCGGCGCACTCCAGGACCGCGCGGACCGGGCCACCGGCGATGACGCCGGTACCGGGGGACGCGGGCCGGAGGAAGACGACGCCTGCGGCGGCCTCACCCTGGACGGGGTGCGGGATGGTGCCCTGGATGCGGGGCACGCGGAAGAAGCTCTTCTTGGCCTCCTCCACGCCCTTCGCGATCGCGGCGGGCACCTCCTTGGCCTTGCCGTAGCCGACGCCGACGGTGCCGTCGCCGTCACCCACCACGACGAGCGCGGTGAAGCTGAAGCGACGACCGCCCTTGACGACCTTCGAGACGCGGTTGATCGCAACCACGCGCTCGAGGAAGGCGCTCTTCTCGGCCTGCTCGGGGCCGCCGCGACGGTTGTCCCGGCGGTCGCCACGCTCGCGCCGGTCGCCCCCGCCGGCGCCCTGGGCTCCGGTGTTGCTGCGCTGCGGTGCAGCCATCAGTGCTTCCTCTGCTTCCGTACGGTGATGACGTGGGCGGTCACAGGGCCAGCCCGCCTTCGCGGGCGCCCTCGGCGACCGCCGCGACCCGGCCGTGGTACTTGTTGCCACCACGGTCGAACACGACGGCCTCGATGCCGGCGGCCTTGGCTCGCTCGGCGACGAGCTCGCCGACACGACGTGCCTTGGCGGTCTTGTCGCCGTCGAAGGCGCGCAGGTCTGCCTCGAGCGTGGACGCCGAGACCAGGGTGCGGCCGACGCCGTCGTCCACCACCTGGGCGACCATGTGCCGGCTGGAGCGGGTGACCACCAGGCGCGGCCGCGCGGCCGTGCCGGCGACCTTCTTGCGAAGGCGCAGGTGGCGGCGGGCACGCGAGATGGCCTTGCCCTTGCCCTTGATCGTGATAGCCATCGTCACTTACCAGCCTTTCCGGCCTTACGACGGACGACCTCGCCCGCGTACCGCACACCCTTGCCCTTGTACGGCTCGGGCTTGCGGATCTTGCGGATGTTCGCGGCGACTTCGCCCACCTGCTGCTTGTCGATGCCGCTGACGGCGAACTTGGTCGGCGACGTCACCTCGAAGGTGATGCCGTCGGGCGCCGTGACGACGACCGGGTGGCTGAAGCCGAGCGCGAACTCCAGGTCGGCGCCCTTGGCGACGACGCGGTAACCCGTGCCGACGATCTCGAGGCGCTTGGTGTAGCCCTCGGTCACGCCCGTCACCAGGTTGGCGATCAGCGTGCGGGTGAGCCCGTGCAGCGAGCGCGAGAGGCGCTCGTCGTCGGGCCGGGTGACGACGATCGCGCCGCTCTCGTCGCGGGCGACCTGGATGGGCGCCGGCACGGTGTGCTCGAGCGTCCCCTTGGGGCCCTTGACGGTCACCTGCGCGCCGTCGATCGTGACATCCACCCCGGCCGGGACCGGGACGGGGACCTTGCCGATGCGAGACATGGCTGCTCCTCTCCCTCTCTCGGCTACCAGACGTAGGCGAGGACTTCCCCGCCCACACCCTTGGAGGCTGCCTGCTTGTCGGTCAGCAGGCCGGACGACGTGGACAGGATCGCCACGCCGAGGCCGCCCAGGACCCGAGGCAGGTTGGTGGACTTCGCGTACACACGCAGGCCCGGCTTGGACACGCGGCGGACGCCCGCGAGCGAACGCTCGCGGTTCGGGCCGAACTTCAGCTGGATCGTGAGGTTCTTGCCCACGGGGGCGTCCTCGACGGTCCAGCTCGCGATGTAACCCTCGGACTTGAGGATCTCCGCGATGTTGGCCTTGAGCTTGGAGTACGGCATGGTCACGGAATCGTGGTACGCCGAGTTGGCGTTCCGCAGTCGCGTGAGCATGTCCGCGATGGGGTCGGTCATCGTCATCGGGCTTGAGCCCTTCCTCGCCGTGGTATCCCTCCCGGGACCGGCGGCGTAGTGGTTACCAGCTGCTCTTGGTGACGCCGGGAAGCTCGCCGCGGTGCGCCATCTCGCGCACGCAGATGCGGCAGAGGCCGAACTTGCGGTACACGGCGCGCGGACGGCCGCACTTCTGGCACCGGCTGTAGGCACGGACGGCGAACTTCTGCTTCCGCGCCGCCTTGTTGATCAGGGCGGTCTTCGCCATGTCAGTCCTCCTTGAAGGGGAAGCCGAGACGGCGGAGCAGCGAGCGGCCCTCGTCGTCGTTGGTGGCCGTCGTCACGAGGGTGATGTCCATGCCGCGCACCCGGTCGATCCGGTCGGGGTCGATCTCGTGGAACATCACCTGCTCGGTGAGGCCGAACGTGTAGTTGCCCTGGCCGTCGAACTGCTGCGCCGACAGGCCGCGGAAGTCGCGGATCCGGGGCAGCGCCAGCGTGATCAGCCGGTCCACGAACTCCCACATGCGGTCGCCGCGCAGCGTGGTGTGCGCGCCGATCGGCATGCCCTCGCGCAGCTTGAACTGCGCGATGGACTTGCGGGCCTTGGTGACCTGCGGCTTCTGGCCGGTGATGGTCGTCAGGTCGCGGACGGCGCCCTCGATGAGCTTCGAGTCGCGCGCGGCCTCGCCGACGCCCATGTTCACGACGACCTTGACCAGCTTGGGCACCTGGTTGACGTTCGTGTAGCCGAACTCCTCGCGCAGCGCGGGGAGGATCTCCGCGGCGTAGCGAGCCTTCAGCCGCGGCGCAGTGCGCGGGGCGACCGTCGTGTCACTCATGCGATGTCCTTACCGGAACGCTTGGCCACGCGGACCCGGACAGTCCGGGTGCGCCCGTCGCGCTCGATCTCCTCGGTGCGGTAGCCGACCCGGGTGCCCTTCTTGGTCTCCGGGTCGACCAGCATCACGTTGCTGACGTGGATGGGGGCCTCGACCGTCTCGATGCCACCCGTGCGGGTGCCGCGGTTGGTGCGGCCGGCCTTGACGTGCTTGGTCACCCGCTGCACGCCCTCGACCACGACGCGGTCCTGCTCGGTGATCACCTCGAGGACGCGCCCCTGCTTGCCGCGGTCCCGGCCCGCGATGACGACGACGAGGTCGCCCTTCTTGATCTTCGCCATCACAGCACCTCCGGGGCCAGCGAGATGATCTTCATGAAGCGCTTGTCCCGCAGCTCGCGGCCCACCGGGCCGAAGATGCGCGTCCCGCGGGGCTCGTTGTCGCCCTTGAGGATCACGGCGGCGTTCTCGTCGAACTTGATGTACGAGCCGTCCGGCCGACGCCGCTCCTTGGTCGTGCGCACGACGACGGCCTTGACGACGTCGCCCTTCTTGACGTTCCCGCCGGGGATCGCGTCCTTGACGGTGGCGACGATGATGTCGCCGATGCCGGCGTAGCGACGCCCGGATCCACCGAGAACACGGATGCAGAGGATCTGCTTCGCACCCGTGTTGTCGGCGACCTTCAGTCGCGTCTCCTGCTGGATCATGTCCTCGAACTCCTGTCGTCGTGCTGGTTCTCGCGGCAGCCCTCAGGCCGGGCGAGCCTTGCCGAACGGATGGTGGTCTGGCGGTCGGGGCGGTGGTCCGCCCGGCCGGGCTGGACGACTACTTCGCCTTCTCCAGGATCTCCACGAGCCGCCAGCGCTTGGTCGCCGACAGCGGGCGGGTCTCCATGATCAGGATCAGGTCGCCGACGCCGGCCGCGTTCGCCTCGTCGTGCACCTTGACCTTGCTCGTGCGCCGCATGACCTTGCCGTAGAGCGGGTGCTTGACCCGGTCCTCGACCTCGACCACAACGGTCTTGTCCATCTTGTCGCTGACCACGTAGCCACGCCGCGTCTTGCGGTACGGCCGGGCCTCAGTGGTGATCGTCTCGCTCATCTCTGCCTTCACTCCGCCGGGGTCGGTGCAGTGCGGATGCCGAGCTCGCGCTCACGCAGGATCGTGTAGATCCGCGCGATGTCGCGACGCACGGCCTTCAGCCGGCCATGGCTCTCGAGCTGTCCGGTCGCGGACTGGAACCGCAGGTTGAACAGCTCCTCCTTGGCCTTCTTCAGCTCCGCCGCCAGGGCGTCGTCGTCCATCCCGTCCAGCTGGTCGGGCAGGAGAGCCTTCGAACCGATGGCCATCAGACGGCACTCCCCTCACGCACGATGAACCGGCACTTCATCGGGAGCTTGTGCATCGCACGGCGCATGGCCTCGCGGGCCAGGGGCTCCGGGACGCCGGCGAGCTCGAACATGACACGGCCGGGCTTGACGTTGGCCACCCACCACTCGGGCGAACCCTTACCGGATCCCATACGGGTCTCGGCCGGCTTCTTGGTGATGGGACGGTCCGGGTAGATGTTGATCCAGACCTTGCCGCCACGCTTGATGTGGCGGGTCATGGCGATACGGGCCGCCTCGATCTGCCGGTTCGTGACGTAGGCGGGCTCGAGGGCCTGGATCCCGAAGTCGCCGAAGGCGATCTGGGTACCACCGGTGGCGGCGCCGGAGCGGCCGGGGTGGTGCTGCTTACGGTGCTTCAGCCTGCGCGGGATCAGCATCGTCAGGCCTCCGTTCCGCTCGTGGTGGTCTCCGTGGCCTCAGCGGCGACCGGGGCCGGAGCCTCGGCAGCAGCCTCGGCGGGGGCCTCGGTGCGCTCGCGACGCGGGCCGCGGGCGGGCCGGTCCGGACGGTCGCCGCGACCGCGCGGGGCGCGGGGGGCCTGCGTGGCCTGCTCGCGGGCGAACTCCTTCTCGGTCATGTCGCCCTTGTAGATCCAGACCTTCACTCCGATCTGGCCGAAGGTGGTCCGGGCCTCGAAGGTGCCGAAGTCGATGTTCGCGCGGAGCGTGTGCAGCGGCACACGACCCTCGCGGTAGAACTCCGACCGGCTCATCTCGGCGCCGCCGAGGCGGCCGGAGCACTGGACGCGGACGCCCTTGGCGCCGGCGCGCTGGGCGGACTGCATGCCCTTGCGCATCGCGCGGCGGAACGAGACGCGGCTCGCGAGCTGCTCGGCGATGCCCTGGGCGACCAGCTGGGCCTCGAGCTCGGCGTTCTTGACCTCGAGGATGTTCAGCTGGACCTGCTTGCCCGTGAGCTTCTCGAGCTCGCCGCGGATGCGGTCGGCCTCGGCGCCACGACGACCGATGACGATGCCCGGCCGGGCCGTGTGGATGTCCACACGGACGCGGTCACGCGTGCGCTCGATCTCGACCTTGGCGATACCGGCACGCTCGAGGCCGGTGGCCATGAGCTTGCGGATCTGCACGTCCTCGCGGATGTAGTCGCGGTAGCGCTGCCCGGGCTTGGTGCTGTCGGCGAACCAGCGCGACCGGTGGTCGGTCGTGATCCCGAGGCGGTACCCGTGCGGGTTGACCTTCTGTCCCACTAGCGGGTCCTCCCCTTCTTGGTCGTGGCGGCGCCACCAGTGGCGGCGGCAGCCTTGGTCGGCGCCGGAGCGACGACCACGGTGATGTGGCTGGTGCGCTTGAGGATCCGGGACGCGCGACCCTGTGCGCGCGGCCGGAACCGCTTGAGCGTCGGGCCCTCGTCCACGAACGCCTCGCTGACGACCAGCGAACCGGCGTCGAACGACTCCCCTGCCCGGTCGGCCTTGACGCGCGCGTTCGCGATCGCGCTCTCGACGACCTTGCGGACCGGCTCGCTCGCGGCCTGCGGCGCGAACCGCAGCGTGGCGACGGCGTCCGTCGCCTTCTGCCCGCGGATGAGGTCGACGACGCGCCGGGCCTTCATGGGCGTGACACGGATGAACCGCGCCTGCGCCTTGGCTTCCATTGCTGTCCTGCCTTCTCGTGTCGACGGCTCGCCGGTCAGCGCCGGCGGGCCTTCCGGTCGTCCTTCTCGTGGCCGCGGAAGGTCCGCGTCGGGGCGAACTCACCGAGCTTGTGGCCGACCATCGACTCGGTCACGAAGACCGGGACGTGCTTGCGACCGTCGTGCACGGCGAACGTGTGGCCCAGGAAGTCGGGCGTGATCATCGATCGGCGAGACCAGGTCTTGATGACCGTCTTGCCGCCCTTCTCGTTCAGCGCGTCCACCTTCTTCTGCAGGTGGCCGTCGACGAAGGGGCCCTTCTTGAGGCTCCGTGGCATCTGTCTGGCTCCTTGTCAGCGCTTCTTGCCGGTGCGCCGGCGGCGGACGATCATCGCGTCGCTGGCCTTGTTCGGGTGACGGGTGCGGCCCTCAGGCTGACCCCACGGCGAGACGGGGTTCCGACCACCGGAGGTCTTGCCCTCACCACCACCGTGCGGGTGGTCGATCGGGTTCATGGCGACGCCACGCACCGTGGGCTTGCGGCCCTTCCAGCGCATGCGCCCGGCCTTGCCCCAGTTGATGTTCGACTGCTCGGCGTTGCCGACCTCGCCGACCGTCGCGCGGCAGCGGACGTCGACGTTGCGGATCTCGCCGGACGGCATGCGCAGCTGCGCGAACCGCCCTTCCTTGGCGACCAGCTGCACCGAGGCGCCGGCCGAGCGGGCGATCTTCGCGCCGCCGCCCGGGCGGAGCTCGATCGCGTGCACGACGGTGCCCGTCGGGATGTTGCGCAGCGGGAGGTTGTTGCCGGGCTTGATGTCGGCGCCCGGACCGTTCTCCACCACGTCGCCCTGGCTCAGCTTGTTCGGCGCGAGGATGTAGCGCTTCTCGCCGTCGGCGTAGTGCAGCAGCGCGATGCGGGCGGTGCGGTTCGGGTCGTACTCGATGTGAGCGACCTTCGCCGGCACGCCGTCCTTGTCGTTGCGACGGAAGTCGATGACGCGGTACGCGCGCTTGTGGCCACCGCCGATGTGACGCGTGGTGATCCGGCCCTCGCTGTTGCGGCCACCCGACTTCGGCAGCGGACGCACCAGCGACTTCTCCGGGGTGCTACGCGTGATCTCGACGAAGTCGGCCACGCTCGAGCCGCGGCGACCCGGCGTCGTCGGCTTGTACTTGCGGATTCCCATGACGTGTCAGTCCTTGGTCTCGTCGCCGGTCAGCCGACCGGGCCCCCGAAGATGTCGATCGTGCCCTCGCGGAGCGTCACGATCGCGCGCTTGACGTCCTTGCGACGGCCGATGCCGAAGCGGGTGCGGCGCGCCTTGCCCTTGCGGCTGATCGTGTTCACTGCCGCGACCTTCACGCCGAAAATCTGCTCGACGGCGATCTTGATCTCGGTCTTGTTCGAACGGGGGTCCACCTCGAAGGTGTACTTGCCCTCGTCGAGCAGGCCGTAGCTCTTCTCCGAGACCACGGGGGCGATGAGCACGTCCCGCGGGTCCTTGTTCAGCGTGGTCACTTGCTCTCCTCCGCCTCGAGGGCCGAAGCCTCGGTGGACGTGGCCACGGCCTTCGCGCCCCGCCCGGTCGGCCGCGCGAGGAAGGCCTCGAGCGCACCGCGGGTGAACACGACGTCGTCGGACACGAGCACGTCGTACGTGTTGAGCTGGTCGGCCCAGAGGACGTGCACCTGCTGCGCGTTGCGCAGCGACTTGATGCTGAGCTCGTCGGTGCGCTCCAGGACCACCAGCACGCTGCGGCGGTTGCTCACCGTGGCGAGGATCTCGAGCGCCGTCTTCGTGGACGGGGCACCGTCGGCGCCGAGGAAGCCCTCGACGACGTGCACGCGGCCGGCACGGGCCCGGTCGGACAGGGCACCACGGAGCGCGGCGGCCTTCATCTTCTTGGGCGTCCGCTGGGTGTAGTCGCGCGGGACCGGACCGTGGACGGTGCCACCGCCGGTGAACTGCGGCGCGCGGGTCGAGCCCTGGCGGGCGCGGCCGGTGCCCTTCTGCTTGAAGGGCTTCTTGCCGCCACCGGAGACCTCACCGCGCGTCTTCGCCTTGGCGGTGCCCTGACGGGCGGCAGCCAGCTGCGCGACGACGACCTGGTGGATCAGCGGCACGTTGGTCTGGACGTCGAAGACCTCAGCGGGGAGCTCGGCCGTACCGGCCTTCTCGCCCTTGGCGTCGAGGACGTCGACGGTCAGCGTGGTGGACTCGGTCATCTCACGCCCCCTTCGCGGCCGTGCGGACGAGGACGACGCCGCCCTTGGGGCCGGGAACGGCACCCTTGACGAGCAGGAGACCCCGCTCGGCGTCGACCGCGTGAACAGTCAGGTTCTGGGTGGTCTGCCGCACGTTGCCCATGCGACCGGCCATGCGCAGGCCCTTGAAGACGCGGGACGGAGTGGCCGCCGCGCCGATCGAACCGGGCTTGCGGTGGTTGCGGTGCGAACCGTGCGAGGCGCTCACGCCGGCGAAGCCGTGACGCTTCATGACACCGGCGAAGCCCTTGCCCTTCGTGGTGCCGATGACGTCGACGACCTGGCCCGCTGTGAAGGCCTCCGCGGTCAGCTCCTGACCGAGCGAGTACTCGCCGGCGTCGGTGGTGCGGATCTCCGTCACGTGGCGGCGCGGCGTCACACCGGCCTTCTCGAAGTGGCCCTTGAGGGGCTGCGTGACCTTGCGCGGGTCGATCTGACCGTAGGCGAGCTGGACCGCTGCGTAGCCGTCCTTCTCGCCGGTGCGCACCTGCGTCACGACGTTGGTGCCGACCTCGACGACGGTGACCGGAACGAGGCGCCCGGCCTCGTCCCACACCTGCGTCATGCCGAGCTTGGTGCCCAGCAGCGCCGTGACGGCGCGCTGGTTCTGGGGAAGGGTCGTCATCTCGATCTCCCTCAGAGCTTGATCTCGATGTTCACGTCAGCCGGCAGGTCGAGTCGCATGAGCGAGTCCACCGCCTTCGGCGTGGGGTCGATGATGTCGATCAGGCGCTTGTGCGTGCGCATCTCGAAGTGCTCGCGGCTGTCCTTGTACTTGTGCGGCGACCGGATGACGACGAAAACGTTCTTCTCGGTCGGCAGCGGCACCGGACCAACGACCGTCGCGCCTGCGCGCGTCACCGTGTCGACGATCTTGCGCGCCGAGCTGTCGATGACCTCGTGGTCGTAGGACTTGAGCCGGATGCGGATCTTCTGTCCCGCCATGGCGTCGTCTGACTCTCTCTCTCGAACCGCTGTGGCCGACCCCCGCACTCGGGCGTGTCGCGAATCGCGACGCACCTCCGCGCTGCGCACCGCGAGGTACGAGGTCGTTGGATGCTGTGTGGCACCGCGCCCGGAGGCGCAGCGATCCACTGGCGTCTGTCGTGCTTGGCCGGTTCGCCACCTGCACGCGCACGCGCGTCCAGGTCTCGGCGGTCGCCGGGCAACCGGAACAGTGTGCCAGACGTCGGGGGCCAATACCAAACCGCCTGCCCTTCCCCGGCGCTCGACGCGCCGGGGCGGGCGGGGCGCCGGTCCGGACGGGTCCGGGCCGGCATGGCGCGGCCCGGGCTCAGCGAGCCCGGGCCGCGCAGTGCCTCACTTGAGGATCTTGGTCACTCGACCGGAGCCGACGGTCCGGCCACCCTCACGGATGGCGAAGCCGAGGCCCTCCTCCATGGCGATCGGCTGGATCAGCTCGACCGTCATCTCGGTGTTGTCGCCGGGCATGACCATCTCGGTGCCCTCGGGCAGCGTGATGACGCCGGTGACGTCCGTGGTCCGGAAGTAGAACTGCGGACGGTAGTTCGAGTAGAACGGGTTGTGGCGGCCGCCCTCGTCCTTGGCCAGGACGTAGACCTGGGCCTCGAAGTTGGTGTGCGGGGTGATGGTGCCGGGCTTGGCCACGACCTGGCCGCGCTCGACCTCCTCACGCTTGATGCCACGGAGCAGCAGACCGCAGTTCTCGCCGGCCCACGCCTCGTCCATCTGCTTGTGGAACATCTCGATGCCGGTGACCGTGGTCTTCTGCGGCGCGCGGATGCCGAGGATCTCGACCTCCGAGTTGATCGGGAGCTTGCCCCGGTCGACCTTGCCGGTGACGACGGTGCCGCGGCCGGTGATGGTGAAGACGTCCTCGATCGGCATGAGGAACGGCTTGTCCATGTCGCGGACGGGCTCGGGGATCGACTCGTCGACGGCCTCGAGGAGCTCCTCGACCGACTTCGTCCACTTCGGGTCACCCTCGAGGGCCTTGAGGCCGGACACGCGCACGACCGGCGCGTTGTCGCCGTCGAAGCCCTGCGAGGACAGCAGCTCGCGGACCTCCATCTCGACGAGCTCGAGGATCTCCTCGTCGTCGACCATGTCGGACTTGTTCAGCGCGACCAGCAGGTAGGGGACGCCGACCTGACGGGCGAGCAGGACGTGCTCACGCGTCTGGGCCATCGGGCCGTCGGTGGCGGCGACCACGAGGATCGCACCGTCCATCTGCGCGGCACCGGTGATCATGTTCTTGATGTAGTCGGCGTGACCCGGCGCGTCGACGTGAGCGTAGTGGCGCTTCTCGGTCTGGTACTCGACGTGCGCGATGTTGATCGTGATACCGCGCTGCTTCTCCTCCGGCGCCTTGTCGATCTCGTCGAACGGCGTGAAGGGGTTGATGTCGGGGTACTTGTCGTGCAGCACCTTCGAGATCGCGGCGGTCAGCGTCGTCTTGCCGTGGTCGACGTGACCGATCGTCCCGATGTTCACGTGCGGCTTGGTCCGCTCGAACTTGGCCTTAGCCACGGGTGTCCTCCTCGGACTCGGGTAGTTGTCGCATTCTTGCAGGTGCCGGGTGACCCCTGCGGGGCGTGCGGGTCGCTACAGGTTGAGTGGTGTGACGGTACTGATGGTTCGACCTGTGGGACTACTCGCCCCGGGTCTTCTTGATGATCTCCTCGGCGACGTTCCGAGGAACCTCCGCGTAGCTGTCGAACTGCATCGAGTACACCGCGCGGCCCTGCGTCTTGGAACGCAGGTCACCGACGTACCCGAACATCTCGGAGAGCGGCACGAGGGCACGGATCACCTTCACGCCCGTCGCGTCCTCCATCGACTGGATCATGCCGCGGCGGGAGTTCAGGTCACCGATGACGTCGCCCATGTAGTCCTCGGGCGTACGGACCTCGACCGACATGATCGGCTCGAGAAGCGCGGGGTCCGCCTTGCGGACGGCCTCCTTGAGGACCATGGAGCCGGCGATCTTGAACGCCATCTCGGACGAGTCGACCTCGTGGTACTGACCGTCGAGCAGGGTCGCCTTGATGCCGACGAGCGGGAAGCCGGCGAGCACGCCGAGCTCCATAGCGGACTGGATGCCCGCGTCCACGCTGGGGATGTACTCCCGCGGGATGCGGCCACCGGTCACGGAGTTGACGAACTCGTAGAGCTCGCCCGCCGCGGCCTCCAGCGGCTCGAAGGTCATCTGGACCTTCGCGTACTGGCCCGAGCCACCCGTCTGCTTCTTGTGCGTGTAGTCGATCTTCTCGACCTTGCGCCGGATGGTCTCGCGGTACGCGACCTGAGGCTTGCCGACGTTCGCCTCGACCTTGAACTCGCGCCGCATCCGGTCCACGAGGATGTCGAGGTGGAGCTCGCCCATGCCGCCGATGACGGTCTGGCCGGTCTCCTCGTCGAGCCGCACGCGGAAGGTCGGGTCCTCCTCGGCGAGCTTCTGGATGGCGACCGAGAGCTTCTCCTGGTCGCCCTTCGTCTTCGGCTCGATCGCCACGTCGATGACGGGCTCCGGGAAGGTCATGGACTCCAGCACCACCGCGTTCGTCGGGTCGCACAGGGTGTCACCCGTGGTGACGTCCTTCAGCCCGATGAACGCGTAGATGTGGCCGGCGGTCGCCTCCTCGACGGGGTTCTCCTTGTTGGAGTGCATCTGGAAGAGCTTCCCGATGCGCTCCTTCTTGTTCTTCGTCGAGTTGAGCACCTGCGCGCCCGTGGGGACCCTGCCCGAGTACACGCGGACGTAGGTCAGCTTCCCGAAGAACGGGTGCGCCGCGACCTTGAACGCCAGCGCGGAGAACGGCTCCGTGGCGGAGGCCTCACGCGAGATCGGCTTCTCCGCGTCGTTCATCGCGTGGCCCTCGACGGCCGGCACGTCGACGGGCGACGGCAGGTAGTCGATGACGGCGTCGAGCATGGGCTGGACGCCCTTGTTCTTGAACGCCGAGCCGCACAGGACGGGGTAGGCCTCGCCCGAGATCGTGAGCGTGCGGATGCCGCGCTTGATCTCGTCGACGGTCAGCTCCTCGCCACCGAGGTACTTCTCGAGCAGCTCCTCGTCGGCCTCCGCGACGGCCTCGATGAGCCGGTTGCGGTACTCCTCGGCCTTGTCGACCAGGTCGGCCGGGATCTCCTCGATCGTGTAGTCCTCGCCCTTCTGCACCTCGCCACGCCACGTGAGCGCGCGCCGGTAGATGAGGTCGACGACGCCGATGAACGACGACTCGGAGCCGATCGGGATCTGCAGCGGGAGCGGCTTCGCCTTGAGGCGGTTCACGATCGTGTCGAGCGTGAAGTAGAAGTCCGCGCCGAGCTTGTCCATCTTGTTGACGAAGCAGATGCGGGGGACGTTGTACTTGTCCGCCTGCCGCCACACCGTCTCGGACTGGGGCTCGACGCCCTCCTTGCCGTCGAAGACCGCGACCGCGCCGTCGAGCACGCGCAGGCTCCGCTCCACCTCGACCGTGAAGTCGACGTGGCCCGGGGTGTCGATGATGTTGATCTGGTTGCCCTGCCAGTAGCAGGTCGTCGCGGCGGACGTGATCGTGATGCCGCGCTCCTGCTCCTGCTCCATCCAGTCCATCGTCGACGCACCGTCGTGCGTCTCACCGATCTTGTAGTTGACGCCCGTGTAGAACAGGATGCGCTCGGTCGTCGTCGTCTTGCCGGCATCGATGTGCGCCATGATGCCGATGTTGCGGACCTTCTTGAGGTCGGTGAGCACGTCCAGTGCCACGTGGTAGCCCTTCTGGGTGTCGGGTGGAGCCGGTCAGGATCGCGGCGCCGGGATCACCAGCGGTAGTGCGCGAATGCCCGGTTCGACTCGGCCATCTTGTGCATGTCCTCGCGACGCTTCACAGCGGCACCGAGGCCGTTGCTCGCGTCGAGGAGCTCGTTCATGAGGCGCTCGGTCATGGTCTTCTCGCGACGCGCGCGGGAGAAGTCCACGAGCCAGCGCAGCGCCAGCGTGGTCGCCCGGACGGGACGGACCTCGACGGGCACCTGGTAGGTGGCACCGCCGACGCGGCGGGAGCGGACCTCGAGCGCGGGACGCACGTTGTCGAGCGCGCGCTTGAGGATGACGACGGGGTCGGTGCCGGTCTTCTCGCGGGCGCCCTCGAGAGCGCCGTACACGATCGCCTCGGCGACCGAGCGCTTGCCGTCGAGCAGCACCTTGTTGATGAGCTGCGTGACGAGCGGGGAACCGTAGACCGGGTCGATGATGAGCGGCCGCTTCGGGGCCGGGCCCTTGCGAGGCATCAGCTCTTCTCCTTCTTGGCGCCGTAGCGGCTGCGAGCCTGCTTGCGGTTCTTCACGCCCTGGGTGTCGAGCGCGCCGCGGACGATCTTGTACCGCACGCCGGGAAGGTCCTTCACACGGCCGCCGCGCACGAGCACGATCGAGTGCTCCTGCAGGTTGTGGCCGACGCCGGGGATGTACGCCGTGACCTCGATCTGGCTCGAGAGCTTCACGCGTGCCACCTTGCGCAGCGCGGAGTTCGGCTTCTTCGGGGTCGTGGTGTAGACGCGGGTGCACACACCGCGCCGCTGCGGGCTGCCCTTCAGGGCGGGTGTCTTGGAGGACACCGACTTGGTAGCCCGGCCCTTGCGCACGAGCTGCTGGATCGTGGGCACTACGTCTCGCCTTCTGCTGGTCGTATGGTCGGCCGGGTCCTTGACCCGGTCATGAGGCCCGTCACCGGACCTGGTGCCTTTCGTCCCGCACCGACCCCCGCACCCGGGCGTGTCGTCCCCTCCGGGCGCGGCGCCGACCGCCAGACTGATCTGAACGGTGGGACCGCGCGGTAGGTGGCTCACCACCCGGCGCCTTCGCCGACCCCACCCCGACCGGGGCGGCATCCGACGCGGAGCACGCGCGAGGGCCCGACGGCGCGGGCACAGGGGCTCACGTTACCTGCTCCCCCGAGGGAGCGTCAAAGCGATCCGCCGTGCGCGAGCCCCGTCACGTCCGGGCCCACCAGGGGCAACCGCGCGTCGGGCCGCGGCATTCCCGGCAGGCCCTGGGCGCCTTCCTGGCGGAGACCCGCCGGACACCCGCCGGACGCCCGGCAGACGCCCGGGAGACGAGGAGAGGGGCCCACCGCATGGTGGGCCCCTCCTCGCCGGCGCGCGTCCCGACCAGTCCTCGCAAGGGACGCGTGCCGTGGTCGTCCCGGGCGGGCGGGTATCGGCCCGCCCAGCCCGGGACGCTCGTCAGCGCAGGTCGCCGAAGTCGATCTCGTCGAGCGGGATCGCCTCGCCGGAGCCCATGCCGAGCGGCGGGAAGTCGATCTCGTCGTACCCGAAGCTCGGGTAGAGCTCGGCCTTGGCCTCCTCGGTCGGCTCGACCGCGACGTTGCCGTACCGGGTCAGGCCGGTGCCCGCCGGGATCAGCTTGCCGATGATCACGTTCTCCTTCAGGCCCAGCAGGGGGTCGCTGCGACCGCTCATGGCGGCCTCGGTGAGCACCCGCGTGGTCTCCTGGAAGGAGGCCGCCGACAGCCACGAGTCCGTCGCGAGCGACGCCTTCGTGATACCCATCAGCTCGGGACGACCCGACGCCGGCTGGACGCCCTCGGCGATCGCCGCGCGGTTCGCGTCCTCGAACCGGCCACGCTCGGCCAGCTCGCCCGGCAGCAGGTCCGTGTCACCCGAGTCGAGCACGGTCACGCGACGC
The DNA here is from genome assembly GCA_000767215.1 of Actinotalea fermentans ATCC 43279 = JCM 9966 = DSM 3133. GTDB lineage: Bacteria > Actinomycetota > Actinomycetes > Actinomycetales > Cellulomonadaceae > Actinotalea > Actinotalea fermentans. The sequence goes on along the minus strand of AXCX01000010.1, from coordinate 17,126 downwards.
AGCATCTGCCGCACGATGACCTCGATGTGCTTGTCGTGGATGTCCACGCCCTGGCTCGAGTAGGCCTCCTGGACCTCGTCCACCAGGTGCTTCTGCGCCGCGCGCGGGCCCAGGATGCGCAGGACCTTCTTCGGGTCCACCTTGCCCTGGACCAGCTGCGTGCCGACCTCGACGTGCTGGCCGTCCGAGACCAGCAGGCGCGAGCGCTTGCTGATCGGGTACGCGATCTCCTCGGAGCCGTCGTCGGGCGTGAGGACGATCCGCCGCGTCCGCTCGGTGTCGTCCACCGCGACCCGGCCGGAGTACTCCGCGATCGGCGCCTCACCCTTGGGGGTACGGGCCTCGAAGAGCTCCTGGACGCGGGGCAGACCCTGCGTGATGTCCTCGGCCGACGCGACACCACCGGTGTGGAAGGTACGCATCGTCAGCTGCGTGCCCGGCTCACCGATCGACTGGGCGGCGATGATGCCGACCGCCTCGCCGATGTCGACGAGCTTGCCGGTGGCCAGCGAGCGGCCGTAGCACTTCGCGCACGTGCCGACGCGCGACTCGCACGTGAGGACCGAGCGGATCTTGACCTCGGTCACCCCGGCGGCCACGACGCGGTCGATGATCACGTCGCCCACGTCCTCGCCGGCCTCGGCGAGCACGGTGCCGTCCGGCCCGACGACGTCCGTCGCCAGGGTCCGCGCGTACACGCTGGTCTCGACGCGGTCGTGCCGACGGACCTTGCCGTCGGGCCCGGTGGTCGCGACGGGCAGCGTGAGGCCGCGCTCGGTCCCGCAGTCGTCCTCGCGCACGATGACGTCCTGCGACACGTCGACGAGACGCCGCGTGAGGTAGCCCGAGTCGGCGGTCCGCAGAGCGGTGTCCGCCAGACCCTTGCGGGCGCCGTGGCTGGCGATGAAGTACTCCAGCACCGACAGGCCCTCGCGGTAGTTCGACTTGATCGGCCGCGGGATGATCTCGCCCTTCGGGTTGGCCACGAGGCCACGCATGCCCGCGATCTGGCGGACCTGCATCCAGTTGCCTCGCGCACCCGAGCTGACCATGCGGAACAGCGGGTTGCCCGTCGGGAAGGACTCCTGCATCGACTTGGCGACGACGTCGGTCGCCTGCGTCCACACCTCGATGAGCTCCTGGCGGCGCTCGTCGTCGGTGATCAGACCCTTGTCGTACTGCGACTGGATCTTCGCCGCACGGCCCTCGTACTCCTCGAGGATCGCGGCCTTCGTGTCCGGCGTCGCGACGTCGCTGATCGAGATGCTCAGGCCCGACAGCGTCGCCCAGTGGAAGCCGCCGTCCTTGAGCGCGTCCAGGCTCGCCGCGACCTCCACCTTCGGGTACCGCTCGGCGAGGTCGTTGACGATCGCGGACAGGCGCTTCTTGTCGACCACCGTGTTGACGTACGGGTAGTCGACGGGGAGCAGCTCGTTGAACAGCGCGCGACCGAGCGTCGTCTCCATGAGGAGGGTGTCGCCGGCCTGGTAGCCCTCGGGGGCCTGGTAGCCCTCGGGCAGCACGACGTCCGACATCCGCAGCGAGATCACGGCGTTGAGGTCCAGGGTGCCCTGGTCGTACGCCATGATCGCCTCGGCGACCGACCCGAACGCGCGGCCGGCGCCGACGGCGTCGTCCTTGTCCGCGGTCAGGTGGTACAGACCGATGATCATGTCCTGCGAGGGCATGGTCACCGGACGGCCGTCCGACGGCTTGAGGATGTTGTTGCTCGAGAGCATGAGGATGCGGGCCTCGGCCTGCGCCTCCGCGCTCAGGGGCAGGTGGACGGCCATCTGGTCGCCGTCGAAGTCCGCGTTGAACGCGGCGCACACGAGCGGGTGCAGGTGGATCGCCTTGCCCTCGACGAGCACGGGCTCGAACGCCTGGATGCCGAGACGGTGCAGCGTCGGTGCACGGTTGAGCAGCACCGGGTGCTCCGAGATGACCTCCTCGAGCACGTCCCACACCTGCGGACGTGCGCGCTCGACCATGCGCTTGGCGCTCTTGATGTTCTGCGCGTGGTTGAGGTCCACCAGCCGCTTCATGACGAACGGCTTGAAGAGCTCGAGCGCCATCTGCTTGGGCAGGCCGCACTGGTGCAGCTTGAGCTCCGGGCCGACGACGATGACCGAGCGGCCCGAGTAGTCCACGCGCTTGCCGAGCAGGTTCTGGCGGAACCGGCCCTGCTTGCCCTTGAGCATGTCGGAGATCGACTTGAGCGGGCGGTTGCCCGGGCCGGTCACCGGACGGCCGCGGCGGCCGTTGTCGAACAGCGCGTCGACGGCCTCCTGGAGCATCCGCTTCTCGTTGTTCACGATGATCTCGGGCGCGCCGAGGTCGAGCAGACGCTTCAGCCGGTTGTTCCGGTTGATGACGCGGCGGTAGAGGTCGTTCAGGTCGCTCGTCGCGAAGCGGCCACCGTCGAGCTGCACCATCGGGCGCAGGTCCGGCGGGATGACCGGGACGGCGTCGAGCACCATCGCCTCGGGGCTGTTGTTCGTCGTCAGGAACGCGTTGACGACCTTGAGCCGCTTGAGGGCGCGCGTCTTCCGCTGGCCCTTGCCGTTCTTGATGATGTCGCGCAGGTTCGCGGCCTCGGCCTCGAGGTCGAAGGACTGCAGCCGCTTCTGGATCGCGGCGGCGCCCATCGAGCCCTTGAAGTAGATGCCGTAGCGGTCGACGAGCTGGCGGTACAGCGCCTCGTCACCCTCGAGGTCGGCGACCTTGAGGTTCACGAAGCGGTCCCAGACCTGCTCGAGGCGCTCGATCTCGGCGTCGGCCCGCTTGCGGATCTGCGCCATCTCACGCTCGGCGGAGTCGCGGACCTTCCGACGGGCGTCGGACTTGGCGCCCTCGGCCTCGAGCTGGGCGAGATCCTCCTCGAGCTTGCGGGCGCGGGCGTCGATGTCGACGTCCCGGCGGCTCGCGATCTCCTTCTTCTCGAGGTCGATCTCGTTGCGCAGGTTCGGCAGGTCCTCGGTCCGGCCGTCCTCGTCGACCTCGGTGATCATGTAGGCCGCGAAGTAGATGACCTTCTCCAGGTCCTTCGGGGCGAGGTCGAGCAGGTAGCCGAGGCGCGAGGGCACGCCCTTGAAGAACCAGATGTGCGTGACGGGCGCGGCGAGCTCGATGTGGCCCATGCGCTCACGGCGCACCTTCGAGCGCGTCACCTCGACGCCGCAGCGCTCGCAGATGATGCCCTTGAAGCGCACGCGCTTGTACTTGCCGCAGTAGCACTCCCAGTCCCGGGTGGGGCCGAAGATCTTCTCGCAGAAGAGGCCGTCCTTCTCCGGCTTGAGCGTGCGGTAGTTGATGGTCTCGGGCTTCTTGACCTCGCCGTGGGACCAGGCGCGGATGTCCTCAGCCGTCGCGAGGCCGATACGCAGCTCGTCGAAGACGTTGACGTCGAGCAAGGTGTCCTACTTCCTTCGAATGGTGTTCACCGGTGGCCGGTGGGCCGGAGGCCGGCTCCTCCCCGCGCGCGCCGGCGGGCGCGGGCGGGGAGAGCCGGCGAGGTCAGATCTCCTCGATGCTCGAGGCGTTCGGACGGCGGGACAGGTCGATGCCGAGCTCCTCGGCCGCCCGGTACACCTCGTCGTCGGACTCCTTCATGTCGATCGCCATGCCGTCGGAGGACAGCACCTCGACGTTCAGGCAGAGCGACTGCATCTCCTTGAGGAGCACCTTGAACGACTCCGGGATTCCCGAGTCGGGGATGTTCTCGCCCTTGACGATGGCCTCGTAGACCTTCACGCGGCCGGGGACGTCGTCGGACTTGATGGTCAGCAGCTCCTGGAGCGTGTAGGCGGCGCCGTACGCCTCGAGCGCCCACACCTCCATCTCGCCGAAGCGCTGGCCGCCGAACTGGGCCTTACCGCCCAGCGGCTGCTGCGTGATCATCGAGTACGGACCCGTCGACCGGGCGTGGATCTTGTCGTCCACCAGGTGGTGCAGCTTCAGGATGTACATGTAGCCGACGGCCACCGCCTCCGGGAACGGCTCGCCGGAGCGGCCGTCGAAGAGCCGGGCCTTGCCGCTGGCGTCGACCATCCGGTCGCCGTCCCGGTTCGGGTTGGTCACCGAGAGCAGGCCGGTGAGGACCGACTCGGGGACGCCGTCGAACACCGGGGTGGCGACGGGGTTGCCGGGCTCGCTGCGGACGGCGGCGACCGGCACCTCGGCGACCCACGCGGGCTTGCCCTCGGCGTCGGCGATGTCCCAGCCCTGCTTCGCGACCCACCCGAGGTGGGTCTCGAGCACCTGGCCGACGTTCATGCGGCCGGGCACGCCGAGCGGGTTGAGGACGACGTCGACGGGCGTGCCGTCGGACAGGAACGGCATGTCCTCGACCGGCAGGATCTTGGAGATGACGCCCTTGTTGCCGTGGCGACCGGCGAGCTTGTCGCCGTCGGTGATCTTGCGGCGCGCGGCGATGTAGACGCGCACCAGCTCGTTCACGCCGGCGGGCAGCTCGTCGCCGTCCTCGCGGTTGAACGTGCGGACCTCGATCACCGTGCCGGACTCACCGTGCGGGACCTTGAGCGACGTGTCGCGGACCTCGCGGGCCTTCTCGCCGAAGATCGCGCGGAGCAGGCGCTCCTCCGGGGTCAGCTCGGTCTCACCCTTGGGGGTGACCTTGCCGACGAGGATGTCGCCCGCCGAGACCTCGGCGCCGATGCGGATGATGCCGCGCTCGTCCAGGTCCGCCAGGACCTCCTCGGAGACGTTCGGGATGTCCCGCGTGATCTCCTCGGGGCCGAGCTTGGTGTCGCGGGCGTCGACCTCGTGCTCCTCGATGTGGATCGAGGAGAGGACGTCGTCCTGCACCAGGCGCTGGCTCAGGATGATCGCGTCCTCGTAGTTGTGGCCCTCCCACGACATGAACGCGACCAGCAGGTTGCGGCCGAGCGCGAGCTCGCCGTCGTCGGTCGCCGGGCCGTCCGCGAGGACGGAGCCGACCTCGACGCGGTCACCCTCGTCGGCCAGCACGCGCTGGTTGTACGAGGTGCCCTGGTTCGAGCGGCGGAACTTGGCGACCCGGTAGGTCGTCGTCGTGCCGTCGTCGTTGGCGACGGTCACCAGGTCCGCGGAGACCTCGGTGACGACACCCGGCTTGGTGGCCACGACCACGTCACCGGCGTCGACGGCGGCACGCCGCTCCATGCCGGTGCCGACGAGCGGCGCCTCGGCCCGGACCAGCGGCACGGCCTGACGCTGCATGTTCGCGCCCATGAGCGCGCGGTTCGCGTCGTCGTGCTCGAGGAACGGGATCATCGCGGTGCCGACCGAGACCATCTGCCGCGGCGAGACGTCCATGTAGTCGACCTGGTCGCCAGGGACGAGCTCGATCTCCCCGCCCTTGGTGCGCACGAGCACGCGGTCCTCGGCGAAGTGACCCTTCTCGGTGAGCGGGGCGTTCGCCTGGGCGATGACGTAGTTGTCCTCGTCGTCGGCGGTCAGGTAGTTGACCTCGTCCGTGACGCGGCCCTTGACGACCTTGCGGTACGGGGTCTCGACGAAGCCGAACGGGTTGATGCGGCCGTAGCTCGCGAGCGAGCCGATGAGGCCGATGTTCGGGCCTTCCGGCGTCTCGATCGGGCACATGCGGCCGTAGTGGGAGGTGTGCACGTCGCGCACCTCCATGCCCGCGCGGTCGCGGGACAGGCCGCCCGGGCCCAGCGCCGACAGGCGGCGCTTGTGGGTCAGGCCCGCGAGCGGGTTGTTCTGGTCCATGAACTGGCTGAGCTGGGAGGTCCCGAAGAACTCCTTGATGCTCGCCACGACGGGCCGGATGTTGATCAGGGTCTGCGGCGTGATCGCCTCGACGTCCTGGGTGGTCATGCGCTCGCGCACGACGCGCTCCATCCGGGACAGGCCCGTGCGGACCTGGTTCTGGATGAGCTCGCCGACGGCGCGGATGCGGCGGTTGCCGAAGTGGTCGATGTCGTCGGTCTCGACGCGGACGTCGACCGGCTCGCCGTTGCGCGTGCCCGGGAGCACCGTGATCTCGGCGTGCAGGGCCGCGAGGTAGCGAATGGTCGCCACGACGTCGGCGCGCGTGAGCACCGAGTCGGTCAGCGGCGCGTCCAGGCCGAGCTTCTTGTTCACCTTGTAGCGGCCGACCTTCGCCAGGTCGTAGCGCTTGGGGTTGAAGTAGAAGTTCTCGAGCAGCGCACGGCCGGCCTCGATGGTCGGCGGCTCGCCCGGGCGGATCTTGCGGTAGATGTCGAGCAGCGCCTCGTCCTCGGTGTGGACGTGGTCCTTCTCGAGCGTCTCGAGCACGGCCGGGAAGTCGGCGAAGTCCTCGCGGATCTCCGACTCGGTCATGCCGAGCGCCTTGAGGAAGACGGTCACCGACTGCTTGCGCTTGCGGTCGACACGGACGCCGACGGCGTCGCGCTTGTCGATCTCGAACTCCAGCCAGGCGCCGCGGCTCGGGATGATCTTCGCCGTGAAGACGTCCTTGTCGGAGGTCTTGTCGGCGGTCCGCTCGAAGTAGACGCCCGGGGAGCGCACGAGCTGGCTGACGACGACGCGCTCGGTGCCGTTGATGATGAAGGTGCCGTGCTCGGTCATCAGCGGGAACTCGCCCATGAAGACCGTCTGGCTCTTGATCTCACCCGTCGTGTAGTTCACGAACTCCGCGGTGACGAACAGCGGCGCCGCGTAGGTGAAGTCCTTCTCCTTGCACTCGTCCGGCGTGTACTTCGGCGGCTCGAACCGGTGGTCCCGGAAGGAGAGGGACATCGAGCCGCCGAAGTCCTCGATCGGGGAGATCTCCTCGAAGATCTCCTCCAGACCGGAGGCGGTGGGGACGTCGTTGCGGCCGGCCTCGACAGCGGCCGCGACGCGGTCCTGCCAGGCCTGGTTGCCGAGGAGCCAGTCGAAGCTCTCCGTCTGGAGGCCGAGGAGGTCAGGGACCTCGAGGGGCTCGTGGATCTTGGCAAAGGAGATGCGGCGAGATGCTGTGCGGTTCGCGATGGCTTCGGCGGTCGGAGCAGACGGGGTGCGCGAGGCAGCCAAGAGGGGTCCTTCCCTGCGGATCGTGTGCACGCGCGCAGCGTTGTGGCCTACCCTGCTCATCTGCCTCGCGGAGACCGATGGTCGTCACGAGCCCATGACGATCGGTTCGAGACCCGGGCAGCGCTCGGGACCGAGGGGCGGATGAGGGGTACGGGCACAAGCCAGCGCAAAGCGCTAGCGTACTCACCTTGGCCACCCCTGTCCAACGAGCAGCAGGTGACCAGGGCGCGTCGCCTTGACGGACGCCGTCGGGCGTCGCACTATCCCCGCCCGACGACACCCGAGGGCCCGCCCCCTCACGGGGACGGGCCCTCGGCGCGCGGCCGGAGCCGCGGGGTCGTGCTGGGTCAGGCAGACGTCACTTGAGGGTGACGGTGGCGCCGGCGCCCTCGAGCTGCGCCTTGGCCTTGTCGGCCGTCTCCTTGTTGACGCCCTCGAGGACGGGCTTCGGGGCGCCGTCGACCAGGTCCTTGGCCTCCTTGAGGCCGAGGCTGGTGAGGGCGCGCACCTCCTTGATGACCTGGATCTTCTTGTCGCCGGCGGCCTCGAGGACGACGTCGAACTCCGTCTTCTCCTCGACCTCCTCAGCGGCGGCGGCCGGGCCGGCCGCAGCGGCCACGGCCGCGACGGGGGCGGCGGCGGTGACCTCGAAGACCTCCTCGAACTTCTTCACGAAGTCCGAGAGCTCGATGAGGGTGAGCTCCTTGAAAGCGTCGATCAGCTCGTCGATGGTGAGCTTCGCCATGATGGCGGTCCTTTCGGTTGCCCTGCACGGACGGCAGGTGTCGGTGGTTGCAGACGCAGAGGGCCGTCAGGCCGCCTGCTCGGTGGCCCGCTTCTCGCGCAGGGCGTCGATGGTGCGAACGGCCTCGCCGGTCTTCGCGGTGAACATGTAGGCGGCCTGGAACAGCTTCGCCTTCATGGCGCCGGCCGCCTTGGCCAGCAGGACCTCACGCGACTCGAGGTCGGCGAGGGTCGTGATGTCAGCCGCGGTGGCGAGCCGGCCGTCGAGGACGCCGCCCTTCACCACGAGCTGGGGGTTGGCCTTGGCGAAGTCACGCAGGCCCTTCGCCACCGCCACCGGGTCACCGGTGACGAAGGCGATCGCGGACGGGCCGGCGAGCTGGGCGTCGAAGCCCTCGACACCAGCCTCGCGGGCCGCGATGGCGGACAGCGTGTTCTTCACCACGGCGTAGGTGGCGTCGCCGCCGAGGGCGCGTCGCAGCGCCTTCAGCTGGGCGACGCTCAGTCCGCGGTACTCGGTGAGCACCACCGCGTTCGCGGTACGGAACCGCTCGGTGAGCTCGGCGACCGCGGCTGCCTTGTCAGGCCTCGCCATGTCGATCCTTCCGGTAATGGTGCCGCTGGGCGTCCTACCGGGTCCTGACACGACGAGAGCCCCGGCGCAGGCACGGGGCTCGGTGGGCCCGACGTCGTCGGGCACCTGTGAACTCTCGCCTGCGCGGGCCTCCGCCGGAGCGGGACTTCGGTCGCTCCCCGGAGGGAACGGACGACCTGCGGTCTTGGGCGTCGTCCAGGCTACGCGACGTCGGGGCACTCCCCCAAATCCGCGCGCCAACCGCACGCCGCGACCCCGCGCGGCCGACACGGCCGACACGAGTGGAGCGCACCGGCCACGAGTGGAGCGCACCGGCCACGAGTGGAGCGCACCGGCCACGAGTGGAGCGCACCGGCCACGAGTGGAGCGTTCCCGACCCGACACGCCGGCGTGTCGGTCGGGAACGCTCCACATCGGTCGGGAGCGCTCCACACGGTCGTGTAGGGCGGGCGTGGTGCGGATGCGCGGAGGCCCGGACCGACGTGCGGTCCGGGCCTCCGGTGCGTTCAGGGCAGAGGCGTCGTCAGGCGACGTCCTCCTCGGCCATGAGGTTGCGGGTGCGGTTCGCGTCGAGCGGGACGCTCGGGCCCATGGTCGAGGTCACGAAGGCCTTGAGCACGTACCGGCCCTTCGACGCGGCCGGCTTGAGCCGGAGCACCTCCTCCAGGGCGGCGGCGTAGTTCTCGACCAGCGCCTGGTCGTCGAACGAGGCCTTGCCGATGATGAAGTGGAGGTTCGCGTGCTTGTCGACGCGGAACTCGATCTTGCCGCCCTTGATGTCGGTCACGGCCTTGGCGACGTCCATGGTGACGGTGCCGGTCTTCGGGTTCGGCATGAGGCCGCGCGGGCCCAGGACCTTGCCCAGGCGACCGACCTTGCCCATGAGATCCGGCGTCGCGACGGCGGCGTCGAAGTCGGTGTAGCCCGCGGCGACCTTCTCGATCAGCTCGTCGCCGCCCACCTCGTCGGCGCCCGCGGCGATGGCCTGCTCGGCCCGCTCGCCGACGGCGAAGACGAGCACGCGCGCCGTCTTGCCGGTGCCGTGCGGGAGGTTGACCGTGCCACGGACCATCTGGTCCGCCTTGCGCGGGTCGACACCGAGGCGGAAGGCCACCTCGATCGTCGCGTCGTACTTGGTCACCGACGTCGACTTCGCGAGCCGGATCGCCTCGAGGGGCGCGTAGACGCGCGTGCGGTCGATCTTCTCCGCGGCGGCGCGGTACGCCTTGCTGCGCTGTGCCATCTGCTCTTCTCCTTGTTCTCAGCAGTCGTGGTCCGGGCCAGCGCCTGGCCCTGCCACTGTGGTCGTCCCGGGCCGAGGTCCTCGGCCCGGGACGGTGCGGGCCTCAGCCCTGGACGGTGATGCCCATCGAGCGGGCCGTGCCCGCCACGATCTTCATCGCGGCCTCGATGTCGTTGGCGTTGAGGTCCTCGAGCTTCGTCTGGGCGATCTCGCGCACCTGGTCCTGCGTCAGCGACGCGACCTTGGTGGTGTGCGGGGTCGGCGAGCCCTTCGCCACGCCGGCCGCCTTCTTGATGAGCTCCGCCGCCGGCGGGGTCTTCGTGATGAAGGTGAACGAGCGGTCCTCGTAGACCGTGATCTCGACCGGGATGACGTTGCCGCGCTGCGACTCGGTCGCCGCGTTGTAGGCCTTGCAGAACTCCATGATGTTCACGCCGTGCTGACCGAGCGCGGGGCCGATCGGCGGGGCGGGCGTCGCCGCACCGGCGTTGATCTGGAGCTTGATCAGGCCGGCGACCTTCTTCTTCGGGGGCATGATGCCTTCCGTTCCTTCTCTGGGCCGACGCCGTGGGCGATGACCCGGTTGCAGTGCCCGACCGCGGTCGCGGACGGGCGGGACGTCGTCGTCAGATCTTGGCGACCTGGTTGAACGACAGCTCGACCGGGGTCTCCCGGCCGAAGATCGAGACGAGCACCTTGAGCTTCTGCGCCTCGGCGTTGATCTCGGAGATCGTCGCGGGCAGCGTGTCGAAGGGGCCGTCGGTGACGGTGACGGACTCGCCGACGGTGAAGTCGACGTCGATCGTCTGCGCGGCGGCGGCCTTCTGCGGCGCGGCCGCCGGCGCCAGGGTCGGCGCGAGCATCGAGAAGACCTCGTCGAGCGTCAGCGGCACCGGCTGGTGCGTGTGCCCGACGAAGCCGGTCACGCCGGGCGTGTGCCGGACGGCGCCCCACGACTCGTCGGTCAGGTCCATCCGGACGAGGACGTAGCCCGGGATCCGCACCCGGCGCACGACCTTGCGCTGGGCGTTCTTGATCTCGACGACCTCTTCCATGGGCACCTCGACCTGGAAGATGTAGTCCTCCATGTTGAGGCTCTGGATGCGGTTCTCCAGGTTCGCCTTCACGCGGTTCTCGTAGCCCGCGTAGGAGTGGATGACGTACCAGTCACCCGGGAGGCGACGCAGCTTCCCCTTGAACTCGGCGACCGGGTCCAGGATCTCGTCGGAGTCGTCCTCGGCGGCGAGCGGGGCGGCCTCGGGCTCGTCCGCGGCCTCGACCTCGTCGTCCGCCACCTCGGTGGCCTCGTCCTCGACGTCCGCGGCCTCGGCGGGCAGCGTCTCGTCGGGCAGCGTCTCGTCGGTGCCGTCCTCGGACAGCGTGGGGTCCTGCTCGAGCGGCTCCAGCGACTCCTGGGACACGAGGTGAACCTGCTTTCTGTCTGCTTGTCTGCGGTGCTCTTGCGGTGGGTACGGGGTCCGCCCGGGTCCGGCTCGCGCTCGCGGTGGCGCCCGAGGGCCGAGCCGGTGGCGTCAGCCTCCGAAGACCACCTGCGTGAGCGAGCCGACACCGAGGTCGACGAGGGTCACGAACGCCATCACGGCGGCCACGAACACGAGCACGGCCGTCGCGTAGCCGATCAGGTCGTTCCGGCTCGGCCGGACGACCTTCTTCAGCTCGGCGACCACCTGGCGCACGAACCGGGCGAGGCGAGCGAAGACACCGAGCTCCGCGGTGCCCTTCTTCCCGCCGGGGCGTGGCGCAGGGCGCCGGGTGCTGTCGGCGCCCTGGGCGCCTGCCCGAGCGGAATCGCTCACGTCTCGTTCCCAACGTCGAAGTGTTCGCCCGTACGGGTTCGCCGGTGCGAAGCCCCGTCCGGTGGACGGATGCTCAACGCAGGGCAGGAGGGACTCGAACCCACAACCGCCGGTTTTGGAGACCGGTGCGCTGCCAATTGCGCCACTGCCCTTCACAGCAGCCCGCCCCCGTCCCGACGTCCCTGGCGGGCGCGCCGAAGCATGGCGGACGGACCACCAGCGGTCGAGTGTACGGGGTTCGGGGCCGTGCGGTCGAACGGGCCCGCGACCGCCGCGTCCGGGCGCCCAGCACGCCCGGTGCCCACGATGAGAACTCCCTCGGCACAGCGCGGCCACTCTGCGAGGATTGCCGCGTGAGCCAGCCCACCGCCGCCAGCGCCCCGGCCCCCGTCCACCCCCGCATCTCGCCGCGCATCGCGCAGATCGCGGAGTCGGCCACCCTGGCCGTCGACAGCAAGGCCAAGGAGCTGAAGGCCGCCGGCCGGCCCGTCATCGGGTTCGGCGCGGGCGAGCCGGACTTCCCGACGCCGCAGTACATCGTCGACGCCGCGATCGCCGCGTGCTCCGACCCGGCGAACCACCGGTACACGCCCGCGGCCGGCCTGCCCGCGCTGCGCGAGGCGATCGCCGCGAAGACCCTGCGCGACTCGGGCTACCAGGTCTCCCCCGCCCAGGTGCTGGTGACCAACGGCGGCAAGCAGGCCGTCTACGAGGCGTTCGCGACCGTCGTCGGCGAGGGCGACGAGGTGCTGCTGCCCGCGCCGTACTGGACCACCTACCCCGAGTGCATCCGCCTCGCCGGCGGTGTGCCCGTCGAGGTGTTCGCGGGCGCCGACCAGGGCTACCTGGTCACGGTCGAGCAGCTCGAGGCCGCGCGGACCGAGCGCACCAAGGCGCTGCTGTTCTGCTCCCCGTCGAACCCGACGGGCGCCGTCTACTCGCGCGAGCAGACCGAGGCCATCGGCCGCTGGGCGCTCGAGCACGGCATCTGGGTGATCACCGACGAGATCTACGAGCACCTCACCTACGACGGCGTGGCCGCCACGCACGTCGTCGAGGTCGTGCCCGAGCTGGCCGACACCTGCGTCGTCCTCAACGGCGTGGCGAAGACCTACGCGATGACCGGCTGGCGCGTGGGATGGCTGATCGGGCCGGCCGACGTCGTCAAGGCCGCCACGAACCTCCAGTCGCACCTGTCCTCGAACGTGGCCAACGTCTCCCAGCGCGCCGCGCTCGCGGCGGTGACCGGCGACCTGACCGCCGCGGCCGAGATGCGCGAGGCCTTCGACCGGCGCCGGCGCACGATCGTCGCGATGCTCAACGAGATCGAGGGCGTCGTCTGCCCGACGCCGCAGGGCGCGTTCTACGTGTACCCGAGCGTCGAGGGGATCCTCGGCAAGACGATCCGCGGTCGCACGCCGACGACGTCGGCCGAGCTCGCGGCACTCATCCTCGAGGAGGCGGAGGTCGCCGTCGTGCCGGGTGAGGCGTTCGGGCCGAGCGGCTACCTGCGGCTGTCGTACGCGATGGGCGATGCGGACATCGTCGAGGGCGTGGGGCGCATCCAGCGGCTGCTGGCCGAGGCGCGCTAGCGATCGGTCGACGTCGGGGTCCACCGGTCGGTGGACCCCGGATCCCGACGGGCGGTGCTGTCGGCGGGGCGCTCGCGCCGACCAGGCTGGAGCCATGACCAGCCACCTCCTCGAGCCCGCAGCGCCTGCCATCAACGTCCGGGACCTGCACAAGCGCTACGGCGACAAGCACGCCGTGAACGGCCTCGACCTCGTCGTCGAGCGCGGCGAGATCTTCGCGGTCCTGGGCCCGAACGGCGCCGGCAAGACCACGACCATCGAGATCCTCGAGGGCTTCCGCCGTCGCGACAGCGGCCTGGTGCAGGTGCTCGGCGAGGACCCCGGCGACGCGGGCCGCGCCTGGCGCAACCGCATCGGCATCGTGCTGCAGACCGCGAACGACCAGGCCGAGCTCACGGTCGCGGAGCTCGTCCGGCACTTCGCCCGCTACTACCCCGACCCGCGGGACCCCGACGAGCTGATCGCCGCCGTCGGGCTCACCGAGAAGGCCGGGACGCGGACGCGCCAGCTCTCCGGCGGCCAGCGCCGGCGGCTCGACGTGGCACTCGGCATCGTCGGGCGGCCCGAGCTGCTGTTCCTCGACGAGCCGACCACCGGGTTCGACCCGGAGGCCCGGCGCTCGTTCTGGGACCTCGTCTCCGGCCTGCGCGACGGCGGCACCACGATCCTGCTGACCACCCACTACATGGAGGAGGCCGAGCAGCTCGCCGACCGGTGCGCCGTCGTCAAGGACGGCCGGGTCGTCGCGCTCGACGCCCCCGCCCGCCTCGGCGACCGGGTCGCGCGCCGCGCCGTCGTGCGCTGGCTGGAGGACGGCGTCGTGCGCGAGCACGCGACCGACACCCCGACGGCCGTCGTCGGCTCGCTCGCGGCGCGCTTCGCGCCGCAGGAGGTGCCCGGGCTGCAGGTGCTGCGCCCGACCCTCGAGGAGGTCTACCTCAGCCTCATCACCGACCACGCCGACGCCGCCGAGGACGCGGCCGACGACGCGGCCCTCGCCGCCGTCCCCGAGCGCACCCCCGCCGTCGCCCTCGCCGGGGCGTCCGTCACCATGAAGGAGCAGGTCCGATGACCGCCGTCGCCGACCCCACCACCGACCTCCGCGGCCCCCGGGCCGTCCGGCTGCCGTCGGCCGTGTCCGTCGCCCTCGCGCGCACGTCCGTGGAGCTGAAGCAGTTCTTCCGCGAGCGCGACGCCGTGATCTTCATCTTCGCCTACCCGATCATCATGCTGGCGATCTTCGCCACGGTCTTCGGGGACACCCCGATCGAGTTCGGTCCCGGCGACGAGGTCACCTTCGCGACCTACTTCCTGCCCGGGATGATCGCGACGGGCCTGCTGCTGTCCACGTTCCAGAACCTCGCCATCGGCATCGCGGAGGAGCGGGACAACGGCGCCCTGAAGCGCCTGCGGGGCACGCCCATGCCCGCGTCGGCGTACTTCCTCGGCAAGATCGGCTCGGTGCTCACGACCAGCCTCGTGCAGGTCGGCCTGCTGCTCGTGGTGGCCGCCACGATGTTCGACGTCGAGCTGCCGACGGACCCGGGCCGCTGGTGGACGTTCGCCTGGGTGCTCGTGCTCGGCACGGCGTCCGGCGCGATCTGCGGCGTCGCGTTCTCCTCGATCCCGCGCTCGGCGCGGTCCGCGAGCGCCGTCGTGACGCCCGTCGTGCTCGTGCTGCAGTTCGTCTCGGGGGTGTTCTTCCAGTACGACTCCCTGCCCGGCTGGATGCAGGACCTCGCCGCCGCCTTCCCCCTGAAGTGGCTCGCGCAGGGCATGCGGTCGGTGTTCCTGCCCGAGGGCGCCACGGCGATCGAGCCCACCGGCTCGTGGGAGCACGGGCGCACCGCGATCGTCCTGGGCGCCTACCTGGTGGTCGGCCTCGTCGTCGCGCTGCGCACCTTCCGCTGGCGCCGGCGCGACGACGGCTGACCATGATGACGCCCGGCCCCAGCGTCGGGGACGATGCGGCCATGGACCGCACGCTCCACACCTATCCGCCGCCCGGCCCGGCCACGACCCCGGTCCCGGGCGGGCCGGACTGGCGCAGCGACCGCGCAGCCTTCTGGGCACGGTCGCTGCGCGGCTGGGACGTCGCCTTCTACGCGCTGTGGGCGCTCGGCGTCGCGTCGTACCTGTTCGAGCGCCCGGAGGCGGGCCTCGGCCTGGGCATCGCGCTGGCGACGTTCGCGACCCTGCTCGTGGCGTACGTCGTCGTCGGGCGGCGGGCCGCGACGACCGGGAGCCGCCCGCTCGCCATGACCTACGTGGTCGTCATGATCGTGTGCGTGGGCGCCGTGGTCTCGGCGACGGAGACCGGCAGCCTGCTGCTCTTCATCGCGTACAGCCAGGTCTGGTACTTCGCGGAGACCCGCCGCCAGGGCGTGGTGCTCACGGTCCTCCTCACCGCCGTGGTGTTCGGGACCATCGCGGCCCAGTCGCCGTTCGACGACCTCTCCGACGCCGCGCCGCTCATCACGCAGGCGGGCATCGCGATCGCGTTCTCGGTGCTGCTGGGCCTGTGGGTGACCCAGGTCGCCGAGCAGAGCGAGGACAGGGCCGAGCTGCTCGCCCGGCTCGAGGAGGCGCAGGCGGAGGCCGCGGCCTCCCACCACGCCGCGGGCGTGCTGGCCGAGCGCGAGCGCATGGCCCAGGAGATCCACGACACGCTCGCCCAGGGCTTCACCAGCGTCGTCATGCTCGCCCAGACGGCCGCCGCGGACCTGCGTCGCGAGCGGCCCGACGACGCCGCGGCCCGCCTGGCGCTCATCGAGCGGACCGCGCGCGAGAACCTCGCGGAGGCGCGCGCGCTCGTCGCGGCGGCTGCACCGGTCGGCCTGGCCGAGTCCACGCTCACGGAGGCGCTCGAGCGCCTCGCGACCCGGTTCGGCGAGGAGACCGGCGTCGAGGTGCGGGTGGTGGCCGACCACGCCGCCCTCGCGGACCTCAGCCGCGAGCGCGAGGTCATCCTGCTGCGCGCCGCGCAGGAGGCCCTGTCGAACGTCCGGCGGCACGCAGGCGCCACCAGGGTCAGCCTGGTGCTCGGCGCGGCTCCCGACGGCGGCGTCAGCCTCGAGGTCGCCGACGACGGGCGCGGGATGGCGCCCGCAGCCGTGGAAGGCTTCGGGTTGCGCGGCATGCGCGAGCGGGTCACCACCGGGGGCGGCGCGCTCGCGGTGACGAGCGACGTCGGGCTCGGCACACGCGTCCAGGTGACCATGCCGGTGGGGGCCGAGGAGGCTGAGCCCGAGCCCGGCGAGGGCGACGACGCTCCCGCCGCCGGGGGCACGGAGGAGGTTCGGTGAGCGTTCGGGTGCTGGTGGTCGACGACCACCCGGTGGTGCGCGCCGGCATCGTCGGCCTGCTGGCGGGCGAGGCCGATCTCGACGTCGTCGGCGAGGCCGGTGACGGCGAGCAGGCGTGCGCGAGGGCGGCCGAGCTGACGCCGGACGTCGTGCTCATGGACCTGCGCATGCCGGTGCTCGACGGCGCGGCCGCGACCGCGCGGATCCTCGCCGAGGTGCCCACGGCGCGCGTCGTCGTCCTGACCACGTACGAGACGGATGCCGACATCCTGCGGGCCGTCGAGGCGGGCGCGACCGGCTACCTGCTCAAGGACACGCCTCGCGACGACCTCGTCGCCGCCGTGCGCGCCGTCGCGAGCGGTGAGACGGTGCTCGCGCCGTCGGTGGCCCGGCGGCTGGTGCGCGGGGTGCGCACGGCGGGCGAGCGCCTCACGCAACGCGAGCTCGACGTGCTCCGCGCGGTGGCGCGCGGGGGCAGCAACGTGCAGATCGGCGCGGAGCTGTTCATCAGCGAGGCGACGGTGAAGACGCACCTGCTGCGCATCTTCACCAAGTTCGGGGTGGACGACCGGACGCGCGCGGTGACCGTGGCGCTCGAGCGGGGCATCCTCACGACGCCGTGACCCGGCCGGTCAGCGGCCCCAGCCACCGTCCCAGCCACCCCAGCCGCCGTCCCAGCCGCCGTCCGGGCCGCTGCGACCGCCGTCGCGGCCGTCGCGATCTCGGTCCCGGTCGCGGTCCCGGTCGCCGTGGTGGTGACCGTCGTGGTCGGCGTCGGGGGCGGGCGGGGGCGGCGGTGCCGGAGCG
>AXCX01000001.1 GCA_000767215.1 Actinotalea fermentans ATCC 43279 = JCM 9966 = DSM 3133 | reverse complement strand
CCGTCCGCCGGTCCGGCGCCGACGCGGAGCGCCGCCGGGACGGCCGTCGGGACCGCCCGCGGGTCCGTCGCACCGGACGCGTCGGGGGCGCTGCCGGGCGACACGCCGGAGCTGTCCGAGGCGACACGCCGGTCCCCCGGCTGACGTCGCGCACGTCACGTCCCGGGCTCGAACGGCCAGGCAGGCCGCTCACCTGCGGTTTCGCGGCGGACGGGTGAAATCGCGCGCTCGTGCCACCACATCTTCCAAAGAATCATGTCGGGGGCACTACATATAGTGGTCACACGCTTGTAAGTTGGGTTGCCTCGGTCGGTCACGCCGACGAGGTCGGGGGGCGGTCCGATGCTCGGCATCGGGTCGCGGACGCACACGACGTGCGCACCCACGAGGGCGAACAGACGACGCAGGTGCATGACAAGAGGGGCCCGGTGCGGCCATGGAACTCCTGGGAAAGGGATCACGATGACGGAGACCTCGGCCGGTACCGGCCGGAGCGCGCGGGGCGCTGGTGCGTCCAAGGCCCGCGCGGCCGGCCTGACCATCCAGCGTGTGTTCACGACGGCGGGGGTGCACCCCTATGACGAGGTGACCTGGGAACGCCGGGACGTCGCCCAGACGAACTGGAAGACGGGCGAGACGATCTTCGAGCAGAAGGGCGTCGAGTTCCCGTCGACCTGGTCGATGAACGCGACCACGATCGTCACCACCAAGTACTTCCGCGGCGCGGTGGGCACGTCGGCCCGCGAGTGGAGCCTCAAGCAGCTCATCGACCGCGTCGTGCTGACGTACGTGAAGGCCGGGCGCGACTTCGGCTACTTCGCCACCGACGACGACGCCACGGTCTTCGAGCACGAGCTGACCTGGATGCTGCTCAACCAGGTCTTCAGCTTCAACTCCCCCGTCTGGTTCAACGTCGGCACCCCGTCGCCGCAGCAGGTCTCCGCCTGCTTCATCCTCTCCGTCGACGACACGATGGACTCGATCCTGAACTGGTACCGCGAGGAGGGGATGATCTTCAAGGGCGGCTCGGGCGCCGGCCTGAACCTCTCCCGGATCCGCTCCAGCAAGGAGCTCCTCTCCTCCGGCGGCACGGCCTCGGGCCCGATCTCGTTCATGCGTGGCGCCGACGCCTCGGCGGGCACCATCAAGTCCGGCGGTGCCACGCGCCGCGCGGCGAAGATGGTCGTCCTCGACGTCGACCACCCCGACATCCGCGAGTTCGTCGAGACGAAGGCGCGCGAGGAGGACAAGATCCGCGCGCTCCGCGAGGCCGGGTTCGACATGGACCTCGGCGGTCGCGACATCGTCTCGGTGCAGTACCAGAACGCGAACAACTCCGTCCGCGTCACCGACGAGTTCATGCAGGCGGTCGAGGACGGCCGCAGCTTCGGCCTGCGCGCCCGCGCGACCGGTGAGGTCATCGACACGGTCGACGCCCAGGAGCTGTTCCGTTCCATCGCGCAGGCCGCATGGGAGTGCGCCGACCCGGGCCTGCAGTACGACTCGACGATCAACGACTGGCACACCAGCCCCGAGGCCGGCCGGATCACCGCGTCCAATCCGTGCAGCGAGTACATGCACCTGGACAACTCGTCCTGCAACCTCGCCTCGCTCAACCTCATGAAGTTCCTGCGCGACGACGACACGTTCGACGTCGAGCGGTTCGAGCGGGCCGTCGAGCTGATCATCACGGCGATGGACATCTCGATCTGCTTCGCCGACTTCCCCACCGAGGCGATCGGCGTCACGACGCGCGCCTACCGCCAGCTCGGCATCGGGTACGCCAACCTCGGCGCGCTGCTGATGGCCACCGGCCACGGCTACGACTCCGACGGCGGCCGCGCCCTGGCCGCGGCGATCACGTCCCTCATGACCGGCACCGCCTACAAGCGCTCCGCCGAGCTCGCCGGCGTCGTCGGCACGTACGAGGGCTACGCGCGGAACTCGGCGGCGCACAAGCGGGTCATGCGCAAGCACGCGGCGGCCAACGACGACATCCGCACCCTCGGTGCGATGGACGCCGAGGTGCACGCCGCCGCGACCCGCGTGTGGGCCGACGGCAACCGCATCGGCGAGAAGTCCGGCTGGCGCAACGCCCAGGCGTCGGTGCTGGCCCCGACCGGGACCATCGGCTTCATGATGGACTGCGACACGACGGGCATCGAGCCCGACTTCTCGCTGGTCAAGTTCAAGAAGCTCGTCGGTGGCGGCTCGATGCAGATCGTCAACCAGACGATCCCGCGGGCCCTGCGCCGGATGGGCTACGCCGAGGAGACCATCGAGGCGATCGTCGAGTACATCGCCGAGCACGGCCATGTCGTCGACGCCCCCGGCCTGCGGCCGGAGCACTACGAGGTCTTCGACTGCGCCGTCGGCGAGCGGGCGATCTCCCCGCTCGGGCACGTGCGGATGATGGCGGCCGTCCAGCCGTTCATCTCCGGTGCGATCTCCAAGACCGTCAACATGCCCGAGTCCGCCACCGTGGAGGAGATCGAGGAGATCTACTTCAAGGCCTGGAAGATGGGCATCAAGGCGCTGGCGATCTACCGCGACAACTGCAAGGTCGGTCAGCCGCTCTCGGACGCCAAGGCGAAGCCCGCGGCCGAGGCGGCGCCCGCCCCTGCCGCCGAGACGGCGCCCGTCCGGGCCACGCGCAAGCGCCTGCCCCGGCAGCGCGAGTCCAAGACGACGTCGTTCACCGTGGGCGGTGCCGACGGCTACATCACCGCGGGTTCCTACCCCGGCGACGGCCTCGGCGAGGTCTTCCTCAAGCTCGGCAAGCAGGGCTCGACCCTGGCCGGCGTGATGGACGCCTTCTCGATCGCGATCTCCGTGGCGCTCCAGTACGGCGTGCCGCTCGAGACGTACGTGGAGAAGTTCACGAACATGCGGTTCGAGCCGGCGGGCATGACCGACGACCCGGACATCCGGATGGCGCAGTCGATGATGGACTACATCTTCCGTCGGCTGGCCCTGGACTACCTGCCGTTCGAGACGCGGTCCGCGCTCGGGATCTTCACGGCGGCCGAGCGTGCCCGGCAGCTCAAGACCGGCTCGTACGCCCCGGTGGACGACGAGACGGCGCCCGACCAGGGCGGGGTGCCGACCGTGGCGGAAGCTGCGGCGCCGGCTCCTGCCGCTACGACCGCCCCGGCTCCGACGACGACGAGCGGTACCGGCAACGCGCACTCGTCCGCGGAGCTGATCGAGCTGAAGCTCGGTCGCACCGCCGACGCCCCCCTGTGCCTCTCGTGCGGGATCAAGATGCGGCCGTCGGGCTCCTGCTACGTCTGCGAGGGCTGCGGCTCGACCAGCGGCTGCAGCTGACGACGGCCTGATCGGTGGCCCGGCCCTCGGCATGAGGGCCGGGCCACCGTCGTCTCCGCCCAGCCTGGGGACAGGCCCACCGCAATCGGGCGTGCGCGGCGTGTCCGGGCATCGCCGGACTGACCGGACGTCGGCGCGTTCTCGGACGCACGCGTCCGGTCGTGGCGGATCGTATGTGCGCCACCCGTGCCCCGATTCGCGGCCGTGCGGCACAGATCACCCGCAACCGGGCTCAGGTCTGCCACCAGGGACGCCGAGACCTATGGGACAAGGGGGCGTCCCACCGGGCGCTCGTTGGTCCCGGCCGCCGGCGAGGAACTCATCGACATGGTGCAGGCAGAGCAGCCGCTCACGCGGCGGGAGCTGCACCGTGCTCACGCTCCGAAGGGTCGTCCGGCACGCGCTGTCGGTGTCCGCGACCCGCGTCTCCCCCGGGTGCGGCTCATGACCCAGCGGCTGTCGTTCGAGGCCGTCGCTGCCGCCACGGCCGTGGCGTTCCTGGGCGGTGCCGTCGCAGGCGTGAGTCTTGACACCGCAGACCGCCAGGAGGCCGCCGCCAGCGCCCTCGCCCAGGCCCGCCAGGAGCGCAGCGACCGTGCAGCCACGGTGCGCCTGACCGCCGCCGCCGCGCGCTACGCCACGGCCCGCCAGGACGAGGCGCTCGCCGCGGCGCAGGCCGCGCTCGCCGACGCACAGGCCGTTCTGACTGCGGCCCCGGCCCTCGTCGGCGACGCCACCGTGTCCCCCCTCGACGACGCGGTGACGCAGCTCGTCGCGCTCGTCGAGATCCACGCGCCGGACGCGCTGCCCGCCCTGCCCGACGCTGCGTCAGTGACGGCCGTCGCGGACACCGAGGCGGCCAGCACCGAGGCGGCCAACACGGACACGACCAGCACCGACGCGGATACCACTGCCGCCGCTCCGTCGACGACCCCACCGGCCGGGCCCGAGCTCGAGGCCCCACCTGCCGACACCGTCGGCGCAGCAGCAGCATCCCGTGCCGAGGCTGACGCGCTCGCGCTCGTCGGTGTCCCCGACGACGTCCTCGACCTCGCCGTGAGCGCCGACCTCCTGGCGGCAGCCCAGCGCGTGGCGGCCCTCTCGACGCAGGTCGCCGCCCTGAGCGACGACGTCGCCGCGGAGCTCGCCGACGCCGAGGAGGCGGCAGCGGCTCGCCGGGCGGAGCAGGAGGCGAAGCGCCTCCAGGCCGAGCAGGCTGCCCTGCAGGCCGCACTCGCGCGGATGTCGACCCGGATCGCCGCGACGGACGCGGCGCCCAACGGCGAGATCCCCGTCGAGCTGCTCTGCCGGCCGCGCTTCACGTCCGTGCTGCTGCGCTGCGACGCGGCGCAGGCCCTGGACCAGCTCAACGCCGCCTATCGCGCCGCGTTCGGGCGCGACCTCGCGGTCTCCGGGGGCTACCGCACCTTCGCCGAGCAGCAGCAGGCTCGGTCCACCAAGGGCGACCTCGCCGCCCTGCCGGGGACGTCGAACCATGGCCGCGGCCTGGCCGTCGACTTCTCCGACTTCGGTTCCGTGGGGCAGTTCGACGACCCCGACTACCTGTGGATGGTGGCGAACGCACCGCAGTACGGCTGGATCCACCCGGCCGCGATGGGTCCAGGCGGCTCAGGACCGCTCGAGCCGTGGCACTGGGAGTTCGGCGACCTCTGAGCTGAGCCTCAGAGCCGGGACCTTCGACCTAGAGCGCGCCTCCGCCCTCGGTGATCAACCGATTCGACGGCGGGGCGCGCCCGGTCGGTCCACGTTCGTCCTCTGGCGTCGCTCACCGGCCGGGGTCACGATGGCGACCAGGAGCAGTGCCGCTCCGCGGGGAGGAGGCCTCACCATGTACCAGGTGCACACGGTCCTCGACGGCCAGAGCTGGCGCAACAAGGTCAACGGCCTCGCCCAGGGCGCCGGCTTCGCAGATCGCGCGTCCGCCGTCTCGGCGGGTAGGGCCATCGCCATCGACCTCCACGCGGTCCACGTCGTGCACGACCACGACGGTCGCATCCTCGAGCAGCACCGCTACGGCGCCGCCCGCGTGCGTCGCTGGGTCGATCCGGTGCTCTACAGCGGCTGACGGGCGCCCGTCTGACACCTGAGCGCGCCGGATCACCGGCGCGCTCAGTGCTGTCCGGTACCCGTGCCGGACGATCCCTTCCCGCGGGCGCCTGCCGTGGCCGCGACCCGCTCGCTCGCGCACGAGGGCCGCTCCGGTCGCGCCGCCGCGGCACCGGACCGACCATGAAGGTCCGGCCGGTCGACGGCCGCAGCGACGTCTGGGAGGAGAGAGCGATGCCGAAGACCACGCGATCCGGCGCGGCGAAGAAGTCCGAGCTCCCCGCGACGCTGAAGCGCTCGGACGCGAAGGCGCAACGGACGTTCGCGAAGGCGCACGACGCAGCGGCCGAGGAGTACGGAGAGGGCGAGCGGGCCCACCGGGTGGCGTACGCGGCGCTCAAGCACACGCACGAGAAGGTCGGGGACCACTGGGAGCCCAAGGCGCGTCCCGGGCCGTCCGACGCCAGGGCCGCAGGCAGACGATCGACTCCGGCCGACACGGCTGGCGGTGTCGACGCGAACGCCTCGAAGTCGCACCTGTACGAGCTGGCGAAGCGCCTCGACGTCAGCGGCCGCTCGCGCATGACGAAGCAGCAGCTCGTCGCCGCGATCCAGAAGGAGAACGGGCGCCGGACCCGGCGCGCGTCGTGAGGCCGAGACCGAAGGAGGCAACCATGGAGGCACGCGAGCACCGCAGCGAGGCGACCGCGCCGACGGTCGTCGAGCCTGCGCAGCCGACCGACACGCGCGGGCAGCACCGGCATGCGGAGACGCCCGACACCGCCGGGGCGACCGAACGGGTGGAGCTGGCCCGCGAGTCGGTCGCACGACAACGCGAGGCTTTCGGCGGCATGCGACTGGGCGCCGCGTTCTTCGGGTTCCTGGCCGCGGCCGGCATGGCCGTGCTCCTGACGGCCGTGGCAGTCGCTGCCGGCACGGCCGTCGGCGTGGGTACCGACGTCGATGCCGACCTGGAGTCGGGCGACGTCGCGACCATCGGGCTGTGGGGCGCGGTGGTCGTCGGGCTGCTCGTCCTGGTGGCCTACTACTGCGGCGGGTACGTGGCGGGTCGCATGGCTCGGTTCGACGGCGCCAAGCAGGGGTTCGCGGTGTGGCTCTGGGCCCTCGTCGTCGCCGTCGTGGTGGCCGTCCTCACCGCACTGGTCGGCGCCGAGTACAACGTCTTCGCACAGGTGAACCTCTTCCCGCGGATCCCGGTCGACGAGGGCGACCTCACGACCGTCGGCGTCGTCGCGGCGTTCGGCGCCGCCGCCCTCGCGCTGGTCGGGTCGGTTCTCGGCGGGCTCGTCGGGGTCCGCTTCCACCGCAAGGTGGACCGGGCGGGCCTCGGCCTCTGAGCCCGGGCGGGCCTCGGCCTCTGAGCCGGGGCCCACGGATCGAGCCGTCGACGGCGTCACGCGACCGTCCGGACCAAGGAGGTAGCCGTGGCCGACCGACCACACCGTCCGAAGTTCTTCACCGCGTACTCCTTCGGCATCGTCACGGGTGGGCTCTTCCTGCTCTCCTGGGTCGGGCAGCTCGTCTTCCAGATGATCGAGATGCGCAACGACGCCGCTACCCACGGCGAGCAGTTCGACCTCGCCCAGTTCTGGCCCGCCTTCTTCTCGTCGACCTTCGAGAACTGGCAGTCGGAGTTCCTCCAGCTCGTGTGGCAGGCCGCCGGGCTCGCGATGTTCTTCTTCTGGGGCTCGTCGCAGTCCAAGGAAGGTGACGAGCGCCTCGAGGCCAAGATCGACCGCCTGCTCGTGGAGCAGGGCATCGACCCGGCCGAGTTCGAGTACCGCGAGGAGGCGGACGCCGAGCGTCAGGAACGGCAGAGCGGCTGATCGGCTACCGAAGGGTGCGGGCCGGGCACGTACGCGTCAGTCCACGTGTGCGAGCAGTTCCGGATGACGCATGCGCCGCACCACGGCGTGCCACAGCACCAGCTGGACGAGCGCGAGGGCCGTCGCGAAGGGCAGCAGGGTCCAGATGCCGACGGTGTCGCCGATCGTGCCCGCGAGCCACGGCAGGGCCGATCCACCGATGACCGAGACGGCGTTCATCAGCCCGACCGCCGAGGGGACGAGCCGCGGGGAGGTGAGCTCCGGCACGACCGCGATCGCCGTCGGGAAGAGCGGCCCGAGGAAGAAGCCGAGGAGGGCGAACCCGACGGTCGCGCCGGCTCCGACGGGTGTCACCGAGACCAGGGCGCCGCACACGACGACGCCGAGGAGGCACACAGCGGTCATGCGCGCCACGGTCCAGCGCAGCCGGGCCGCGGTCGGGCTGATGATGAACCGCCCGAGGGTGAGTCCGAGCCAGTACCCGCTGACGGAGCCACCCGCCAGCGTCGTGCTCAGGTCGTGGTGCCCGACGAGGTAGTCCACTCCCCAGTTGCCGAGGCTCATCTCGATCCCCACGTACACGGTGAGGAAGACGGCCGCGAGGACGACACCGGTCTCGCGGGCCGTCGCAGCGATGAGCCTGGTGCCCGACATGGGCGTCTCCGGCACGTCGACGAGCCGGCCCGCGCCGTCGGGCGGGGTGTCCGCGCGCAGCGCCTCCGCGCGGTTCGGGAAGGTCGCCGCGTAGGCCACCCCGACCGGGATCGCCAGCAGCCCGAGCAGGAGCCACACGACGGTCCACTCGGTGCGGTCGAGCACCCAGGTCGCCGCGAGCGGGCCGATGAGTGCCCCGACGCCGAAGAACCCGTGCAGCAGGTTCAGCCGCGCCGTCTGCGACGGCAGGCCCGCGAGGTAGGCCTGCAGGACCGACTCGACGATGCCTGTCCCGTAGCCGGCGAGGAGCTGCACGACGACCAGCGCGACGAACGACGGCCGCGTCGCCATCACCAGCGCTCCGGCCACGTAGGCGAGGCTGCCGACCACCAGAGCCAGGCGGGTGCCGAGTCGCTCCATCAGCCAGCCCGTGGTGGCCCCCGCCAGGAAGAACCCCGCGGAGAACGTGAAGAAGGTGATGCCGAGCGTGCGGCGGTCGACGCCGTAGTCGACGATCTGCGCGGGAAGGACCACGGCGGCGACGCTCGCGCTCACCCCGGTGAGGACGAACGCCACGTAGGCGACGACGACGGATGCGCGCACCCGGTGGGCGAAGAGCGGCACGGATCCTCCACGATCGAGCTCGAGGACGGGTGCGCTCAACCCATCGGTGTGTCGGCCGCCACGCTAGCAGCCGCGACACGGAACAGGCAGCGCGACGGTCATCGGCGACCCTTCGTCGTGGGAGCGACGGCGGCCGGCGCCCCCGAGGGGACACCGGCCGCCGTCGTGCGTCCGTCAGGACATCGGTGGGATCAGGCCATGCCGTGCTTGGCCCGGGCCTCCAGCTCCTGCTTGCGGAAGAGGTTGAACCGCGGCAGGAACTTGTCCCAGTCGATGGCGTGGGCGTCGATCTCCGGGCCGTCGATGCAGGCGTGCTTGCGCACGAGCTTGCCGTCCACGGTCACCGGGACCATGCAGGCGCCGCACATGCCCGTCGCATCCACCATGATCGAGTTCAGGCTCGCGACCGTCGGTACGCCGTACGGCTGCGTCAGGTCGCTGACCGCCCGCATCATCATCGGCGGGCCGATGGCGATGACCTCGGCCACCGTGCGGCCCTGGCCCGCCTTGTTCGCCTCGAGCATCTCCTGCAGCGGCGCCGTCACGAAGCCCTTGACGCCGAAGGAGCCGTCGTTGGTCGCGTAGACGACGTCGAGCTGGTCGCCGAACTCGGCCTGGAGCTTGCCCACCCGCTCGTCCTCGCCGTCCCAGAACATCAGGTTGGCGCTCCGGAACCCGGAGATGAGCGTGACGTGGTTCCCGAGCCGCAGGTGCTCGCGCATGATCGGGTGCACCGGCGGGAGACCGAGGCCACCCGCGGTGAAGACGACCGTGGTGCCCGGCTCGTACCGGTGGAGCCTGCTCGGCTGGCCGAGCGGGCCGGCGATGCCCGTGAAGGCGTCGCCCACCTGCATGGCGTTCATCTCGTTGCTGCTCACGCCGACGCCCTGGATGACGAGCGTGATGGTGCCCGCCTTCTCGTCCCAGTCGGCCAGCGTGAGCGGGATGAGCTCGCCGTCGGGCCTCGGCAGCACCCGGACGAACTGGCCCGCCTGGGCCGACCGGGCGATCACCGGCGAGTAGACGGTGATCTCCTCGATGCCGTCCGACAGGTGGGCCTTGGCGACGATCGTCGGCTCGGCCGCGCCCAGCTCCGTGTAGGCCTTGGCGCTGGCCACCATCGCCGGGATGACGTCGCCGGGCACGTCGATCGAACCGAGGATCTCCCGCGCCGCGGACTGGCCGTCGCCGGCCGCCATGATCGCCGTGGAGCCACCGCGGGCGGCGTCGCCACCGGTGTAGATGCCCGGCAGCGTGGTCTCCTGCGAGCCCTGGTGGTCGAGGTTGATCGTGCCCCACTTGGAGACCTCGAGCCGGGGCTCGGAGTCCTTGATGATCGGGTTGGCGTCGTTGCCGAGCGCCATGATCACCAGGTCGGCGTAGATCGTCTCGGTGCGGCCCGTCTTCACGGGGCGACGACGGCCGGAGTCGTCCGGCTCGCCCAGCTCCATGATGTCGAGCGTCGCCGCCTTGACGAACCCGTTGTCGTCACCGAGGAACTCCGACGGGGACGCGAGGACCTTCAGGGCGATGCCCTCCTCGAGCGCGTGCTCGAGCTCCTCGACGCGCGCCGGCATCTCGCTCTGGGTGCGCCGGTACACGATCGTCACGTTGCCGCCGAGGCGCTTGGCCGTACGGCAGGCGTCCATGGCCGTGTTGCCACCGCCGATGACGATGATGTTCTTCCCGCGCACCTCGGGCAGCGGCGTCTCGTAGTCCTCCCTCAGACCCTGCATGAGGTTGACGCGCGTGAGGAACTCGTTCGCCGACATGACGTTGAGCAGGTGCTCGCCCGGCACGTTCATGAACCTGGGCAGGCCCGCGCCGGTGCCGACGAAGATCTTCCAGAAGCCCGCGTCCCGCAGGTCCTGCAGCGTCGCCGTCTTGCCGACCACGAAGTTGCGGACGAACTTGCCGCCGAGCAGCTCGATCTTCTCCACGACGTCGTCGATCAGCGAGTTCGGCAGGCGGAACTCCGGGATGCCGTAGCGGAGCACGCCGCCGAGGGCGTGGAACGCCTCG
Organism: Actinotalea fermentans ATCC 43279 = JCM 9966 = DSM 3133; assembly: GCA_000767215.1. Taxonomy (GTDB): domain Bacteria; phylum Actinomycetota; class Actinomycetes; order Actinomycetales; family Cellulomonadaceae; genus Actinotalea; species Actinotalea fermentans. The sequence goes on along the minus strand of AXCX01000001.1, from coordinate 110,175 downwards.
AACACCGTGACCGGGAAGCCCTCGGCCGCCAGCAGGTACGCGTTGATCAGGCCCGACGGGCCGGAACCGACGATGGCGACCGGCGGCTTGGCAGCCGTCTGCCACGGGTCGGTGCGGCCGCCGAAGCGGGTCGCGTTGCTGCCCGGGTGCACGAGCATCTCGCGCTGGGGCAGGAACCACTCCACCTGCCCGATCGACATCGGGTGCTTGTGCAGGCAGACGCCCTGGCACTGCAGCTCCTGCGGGCACACGCGGCCGGTGACGTCCGGCAGCGGGTTGCACGACTCGAGCAGCTCCAGGGCCTCCTCGAACCGGCCCTGGCCGACCAGCTCGAAGACCTGCGGGATGTGGATCTTGACCGGGCAGCCGCCCTTTGGTCCCTTCGCGTGGGCGAGGAACTCACCGAGCTCGCAGGGCTTCTCGGCGCACTGCTTGTCCCGCAGCGCCTCGAGCCAGACGAACATGTCGATGTCCCGCGCCGTGAACCCGAGGTTCATGTAGCCCAGGTACCCCTGGTTGACGAGCGCGAAGTCCGCGGCGCGGTCCTCGGGCTCGCGGATGTACGGCGGGATGGAGCTCTGCGCGGGCCAGTCCGTCGCGTACCCGTCGAACATCGGGTACCGGTGGGACAGGTGCTTGTCGATCGCGCGGATGAACGTCCGCTTCTTGCCCAGCGGCAGGTTCCAGACGAACCGCATGAGCGCCTTGCTGACGTCGTCGTTGCGGAGCATGAGCTCCCACAGCCGCTCGGTGAACTCCTTGCTCAGGTCCGGCTGCGCGAACTCCCACGCCACCGCCGCCATGCCGTCCGCGATGAAGACCTCGCGGAAGGCACGGGGGTCGGCGATGAGCCGCCGCTTGAGCAGGTCGAGCTGCGTGTGGAAGGCCTCCACGCTCTCGGAGGACTCGAGCTCGGCAACCTCGGTCATCGTCGCGTCGAGGGCGCTCTGCGCGTCCACGTAGCGGCGTACGTCGTCGTTGCCGGCGCTGCCCTCGGTCCGGGGCGGGGTGATGGTGCTCACTTGAGGATCTCCGCGTCGCAGGTGGCCTTGACCCGCTCGATGCGCTTGGCCAGCTCGGGCGTGATCTCCACGCCGTCGAAGGAGCCCGGAAGCTGGTGGGCCACCACGCGAGCCTGACCGTCGACGACGATCGTGGTCTTCTCGAAGAACTGCGGCAGGTCCTGGTAGCAGGTACCGCAGTCGTTGCAGAGCGGCTCGTCGGCCGGGTCCAGCGAGATCGGCAGGTCGAGGACCGCCGTCGCCGCCGGGGCCGGGGCCGCCGCGGCGGCCGGAGCCGCCCCGCCGAACCCACCGAGACCGCCGAAGCCGCCCGCCGCAGCGGGGGCCTTGCTGGAGGCCGCGAGGTCCGCCATGGCGCGGGCGATGTCGTCGAGCGACGTCTCCCTGGCCGCAGCGGCCTCCTCGTAGCGCGCCTTGAGCTCAGCCACCTCGGCCTTGTGGGCCGCGGACAGCTTCGCGTGGTCGACGCCCGCGAGGGCCTGCAGCATCCGCCAGTAGGCGGCACGCTCCTCGACCAGGGCCACCACCGACGCCGAGCACGCCAGCTTGATCAGGCGACGGGCGTCGTTCGTGGCGTAGACGAACGGCACCTTGCCCGCCCGGGCCGCGGCGTCGAGCTCGACGTACTCGGCGATCGGGACGGCGTCCGCCTCCGGGGCGAGCTTCTTGAACTGCTTCTTGAAGCGCGTCTCCCCCATCGCGAACTCGGCCGGCGTCAGCGGCGTGGTGAGCAGCTGCACCTGGCCGTTCTCGTCCAGGTACTCCAGCGTGCTCGTCGTCCACGGCTTGTCGACGTCGGGGTTGCCGTCGAGCGAGAACCGCTCGGCGAGCGTGCGGCCCTGACGCGGGTCGTGCACGAAGAGCGGGCTGACCCGGCTCTCCACCGCGAGGCGCGAGCGCTTGTTGGACAGGTCCTCAGGGATGCCGTTCTCGGTGCCGCACGGCGTGTACACGTCCATGAGCGCCGCGCCGCCGGTGTAGCCGAGCATCTCGACCGTGTTCTTGAGGAAGTGCCCGTGCAGCGCCGTCGCCGTGACGCACGCGTACACGCCCGGGTGGAAGGCGGCGAGCAGGCCGAGCTCCTTGCGGGCCTCCTGCTTGCCGTCGTGCGCACGGCCGTAGCGGGCGAGGTCGGCGTCCTGGCCGACGAAGCTCGCGGTCGACGCCTGGCCACCCGTGTTGGAGTAGGCGCCCGTGTTGAGCACGAGCATCTTCACCGGGGTGCCGCTGGCGAGGATGCGCGACATCGCACCGAAGCCGATGTCGTAGCTCGCGCCGTCGCCACCGATCGTGAGGAACGCCGGCAGGAGCGAGAGCTCCTCCTGCGAGAACCCGCGCCAGTCGAGCATCCGCAGCGCCTTGTCGTGCGTGGCGGCGTCGTACGCGTCGGCGAGCTCGAGCTCGGCGGTGCGCATCGCGCGGACCTCGCGGGCGATCTTCGCCGAGATGCCCTCGAAGAGGCCCTTGGCGAGCGGCTGCGCGTCCTGGAACAGGCTGTTGACCCACGGGTCGAGGTACGGCGTGAACGGGACCGTCGAGGCGTAGACGCTCGAGCAGCCGGTCGAGTTCGCGATGACCGTCGGCGCGGGGCCGTTGCCGGTCGGGCCGCCCTCGTACAGGTAGAGCGCCTGCTCCAGGTCGGCGACCGCCGACTGGATGCGCGCCCGGCGCTCGGCGTCGTCGACCGTCTCGAGCTTCGCCGCGAGCTTCGCGAGCATGTCGTCGAGCTCGCGCATGTGGTCGCGGCGCCGCTCGGCGGCCAGCGCGCGGCTCGTCGAGGTGACCAGGCGGATCGCGGTGACCTCACCGCAGCCGCGGCAGGCGCCGTGGCCACCGGTGGTGGCGTAGTAGTTCGCGTGGTCGAGCATGAGCCGCTTGACGTCGCCACCCGTGGTCGCGTCCTCGACGAAGCGACGCGGGGTGTTGGGGAGCTTCGTCATGATCTCGAAGCGGTCCTCGAGCATCGCCAGCAGATCGCCGTCCTGCTCGGCAGCCGAGAGGGCGCCCGGGCCGCAGACGTCGACGCACTGGAGGCAGCCCGTGCACTTCCACGGGTCGACCGTCGCCGAGAACAGGCCACCCGTGCCGGGCGTCTCGTTCTCCATCGCGTCGAAGTACGGCCGGGTGCGGGCGACCGGGAAGGCCGCCAGCGCCGTGACGACCTTCTCGACGTTGCGCGCCAGCGTCCGCTGGTCGGGGTCGAGGACCGTGGCCGCCTCGGCGACGACGTCCGCGAACGCGCGGTCGGACTTGTCGTTGCGGTAGATCGCGCGGATCCGCTCCGCCCACGGGTAGACCTGGGCCCGCAGTGCGTCGCGCTGGGCGTCGGTGGCGTCGATCTCCGCGATGCCGGTGAGCAGCAGGTCGTGGATCTCGTGCACCGTGTTCGGGATGGCGACGTCCGGGCAGACGATGCCGCACTCGAGGCAGCCGGTGCAGGCGGTCGGGTCGAAGACCGGGACCTGCCGACGGAAGATGCCCTTGTCCTTGGCGGCGCCCGTGCCGACCGGCATGAACAGGCCGGTGCCGGGGTAGACCGGGGACTCGGCGATCGTGCCCTCGCGGAACGGCCGCGCGATGAGGTCCTCGTAGTACGCCGGGTCGAACAGCCCGCTGGTGGCGGTCGTGTCGACGTTGCACATCGAGGCCGAGATGGCCGCGCTCCGGGCGACCTTCCCGTTCGGCTCGGCGTCGATCGCGAGGAACTCAGGCGCGTCGTAGTCGACCGCGTGCGTCGCCTCGATGCCGTCGCGGATGACGGCCATGTTGGCCTCGACGACGGCCTCGCCCTTCGAGCCGAACTTCTTGCTGATCTGGGCGCGGACCTTCTCCTGCAGCGCCTCGCGCGACGCGCCGCTCGTGACGAGGTCGACGTGGCCGGCGACCGCGCCGATGAAGGCGATGCCCATCATGCGGGTCTCGAGCTGCGGCGTCGGCGCGTGCTTCTTGGCGACGGCGAACGCGTCCAGGACGAGGAACTTGATCTTCCGGTCGCGGATGGTCCGGCGCGCGTAGGACGGGAGCTGGCGCCAGGCCTCCTCGGCCGACAGGTCGGTCTGGAGGATGAAGGTGCCGCCCGTGACCAGGCCCTTGAGCGGGTTGGTGTGGATGAACGCCTTGTGGTCGGGCGAGACGACGACCTCGACGTCCTCGAGCTCGGCGTTGGTCTGCAGGACCGGCTCGGGGCTGAGGGTGATGTAGTAGTTCGTCGCGGCGCCGGACTTCTCCGAGCCGTACTTGGGCGCGGACTTGGAGTGCATGCCCAGGACGCCCGCGAGGATGTCGGTGAGCAGCTTGCCCGTCGCGACGGTGCCGTAGCCGCCGACCGAGTGGAAGCGGATCCGCATCGCACCGGCCGGGAGCAGGTTCGGGTTCGGCTCGGTGACGAGCGCCATGCCCGCGGTCTCCGGGTAGGCCTCGCGCAGGCGGGCCTCGCGCTCGGCGATCTCCGGCGTCGGGTCGGTGCTGAAGAACTGCGAGCCGATGTAGAAGAGCGAGCCGGCCTGCTTGTCGTCCGCGAGCCGGCGGAAGGCCGCCACCAGGTGCCGGGCCTGCACGTCGTGGCCGCCGAGGCCGAAGATCGCCGTGCTCAGGCGCGGCTGCGTGGCCAGCGCCGGGATCCCCTCGAACTGCGGGGCGTCCGCGTTGGCGCGCGCCTTGAAGAGCGCCTGGGTGACGAGGCGGGTCAGAGCCGTGTCGTCGCTGCGCTCGAGCACGGCGACGGCCTTCGCGCCTGCGACGGCAGCGACGAGCTCGGCCTCGGGGAACGGCTGCAGCTGCTTGACGGAGACGACGCCGACCTTGAGGCCCTGGGCCCGCAGGTACGGGATCACGGCGCGGACGTCGTCGGTGATGGAGCCGAGGCCGACCATGATGTAGTCGGCGTCCTCGCAGTCGTAGGACATGACCGGCGAGTACTCGCGGCCGGTGAGGGCGGCGTACTCCGTCATCGACTGCTGGACGAGGGCCGGGACGGCGCTGACGAAGTGCGTGCGGTGGTCGACGGCGCCGGCCTGGAAGTCGGGCTGGTTCTGCACCGGGCCGGTGACGCCGGGGTTGTGCGGGTCGACGAGTGCGGGCACCAGCTGGCGGGTGCCCTTCTCCCAGGCGCCGATCCACTGCCGGCGCCACTGGGCCGCGAGGTCCTCGGGGATCCAGACCAGGGTCTCGGCGACGAGGTCGCCGGCGTTGTCCTTCTCGATCGTGTCGGCGTTGGCCTCGAGGTGGGCGCGCAGCGCGGCGAGGTCGGCGGGCTGGATGTCCGCGGCGTGCCGGTCGAGGTAGGCGCCGAGCTGGAAGACCCGACCCTTGGCGCCGAAGAGCATCTCCTGCGCGACCGTCGGGCACGGGATGCGGCCGGACGGGTCGCCGAGGTACTCGCGCAGCAGGGCGGGCTCGGGCAGCTGCGCCTCGCACATCACGTGGCTGGTGGCGAAGCCGTCCATCACGTTGGCGACGGGGATGAGCGACAGGGCCGACGCGCGGTAGGAGATCGCGGCGAGGTCGGCCGCCTCCTGCGGGTTGGACCCGAAGAGGATGGTGTAGCCGGTCGGCAGGAGGGCGTAGACGTCGTCGTGCCCGGCCATGACGTTCAGGGAGTGCTTGGAGACCACGCGCGCCGCGACCTGCAGCACGAAGCCGCCGATCTTCTTGCCCACCGTGACGTAGTGGGACTCGAGGGCGTAGAGGATGCCCTGGCTGGACGAGGCGTTGGAGACGTACTGGCCGCCGGTGAGCGCGGCGCCGAGCGCGCCGGACTGGGCCGAGTGCTCACCCTCGGTCTCGAAGAAGAAGGGGTGCGTGCCCCAGACGTTCGCACCACCCTCCGCCCGCGAGGCCTCGAAGAGCTCCGCGATCTCCGTCGAGGGAGTGATCGGGTAGCCGATCACGCCGCCGCAGACGTGACGCATCACGTGGGCGACAGCCCCGTTGCCGTTGATGACGTCGGGGATGCCGGGGTACTGGGGTTGCTGTGTCGTCACGATGCCCGTCCGTGCCTTCGTAGGGAGCGCAGGGTGTGCGAGGCCCGTGACGACGTGGGCTGGATCGCCCCCGGGGTGCCGACCTGGTCGCCGGAACACCCCGCTGACCTGTGGTTCAGGTGCTGCGTCATTGCGGTTCCTCACAGTCCACTGGGGACCGTTTCAGCGTAGGTCGCCGTCATGGGACGATCTGGGACCGAGGACCCGGCCGGGTCCCCCACCCCCGCTCCCGCGGCCCGTTCTCCCGGCGGATCCCGGCGTGTCGCTCCTGTCATCGCGCGGGATCCGATTAACACGGGCCGTGCCGGTTTTGCACGGGGGCTCGCCGGGTGGTGGTCGGGGCCCCGCACCACGGCGCTAGCGTGGCCACCATGCCCGATGACGCCCCGGCCCTCCCCGAGGAGCCCGCTCGCCCCGTCGAGATCGCGACGCGGCACGGCCTGGCGCGGGCCTACGTGCGCGCGACCGATCGACCGCTGGGGGTGCTGGTCCTGGGCCACGGCGCCGGCGGTGGCGTCCAGGCGCCGGACCTGCTCGCCGTCTCGGCCGCCGCCCGGGGCGACGGCTGGTCCGTCGTCCTGGTCGAGCAGCCGTACCGTGTCGCGGGGAAGAAGGTCCCGCCGCGCCCCCGCGTGCTCGACGAGGCCTGGTGCGACGTCCTGGCTGCCCTGCGGGCACGGGACGTCGGCGCCGTGCCCGACGGCGTCCCGCTGGTCACGGGCGGGCGCTCGGCCGGCGCCCGGGTCGCCTGCCGCACCGCCGAGGCGACCGGCGCGGCCGGCGTGCTCGCGCTGGCGTTCCCCACCGCGCCACCTGGTCGGCCGGACCTGCCCAGCCGGCTTCCCGAGCTCGACCAGGTCACGGTGCCGGTGCTCGTCGTCCAGGGCGCCACCGACCCCTACGGCGTGCCGCCGGAGGGCCCCGGACGTCGGGTCGTCGTCGTGCCGGGCGACCACGGGCTGAAGAAGGACGTCCCGGGCGTCGTGAGCGCGGTACGGGCCTGGCTCGCCGAGCGCACGGCCTGAACCCTCCACCCTCGCCTGCGCCTGCCGCGAGCCCCCTGCCTCGCGCCCCCTGCCTTTCGCCCTGGGCGGACGCGCGTCGTCACACGGGGCGCGATGAATTAACCTGCTGCCCACGAGGGGAGTACTTCCCCGCATCGTCCCGGTCAGTACGGCGCGCCGCGCCTCGGGCGGTGGCCCGCAGCACGCGTCCGCGGGTGAAGGAGACCTCGGAGCCGCCTTCGACGACTGGAGACTCCGTGGCCCTTGCCGCCCTGCCCACCGCGACCGACGTCGCGTCCGACACCGCCCTGTCGAGCATCGCCGACCCTGCGCTCTGGGCGGTCACCATCGCCGGGGTGCTCGCGCTCCTCGCGCTCGACTTCCTCGTGACCCGCAAGCCGCACGAGGTCTCGATGCGCGAGGCCGTCGGGTGGAGCGCCTTCTACATCGCGCTCCCCCTCGCCTTCGGGGCCTGGATCTGGTCCAGGTGGGGGTCGCAGACGGGGGTCGAGTACCTCACCGGGTACCTCGTCGAGAAGTCGCTGTCCGTGGACAACCTCTTCGTCTTCATGCTGCTGCTGTCCGCGTTCGCGGTGCCCGCCGCGCTCCAGCAGCGCGTCCTGCTCTTCGGCATCGCCGGGGCGCTCGTCCTGCGCGGGGTGTTCATCGCGCTCGGCGCCGCGGTGCTCGCGACCTTCTCCTGGGCGTTCCTGCTCTTCGGCGCGATCCTGCTGGCGACCGCCGTCAAGATCCTGCGGGACCAGCTGTCGGACGCCGGCCACGACGTCGACGTGTCGCAGATGCGCTCGGTGCGCCTGATCCGGCGGTTCATGCCCGTCACCGAGGATTACCGCGGCCCGCGGCTCAGCGTGCACGAGGGCGGGCGGCGGATGCTCACGCCGCTGGCCGTCGTCGTCGTGGCGGTCTTCGCCACCGACGTCGTCTTCGCAGTGGACTCCGTGCCGGCGGTCTACGGCATCACCGGTGACCCGTACCTCGTCTTCGCGACCAACGCGTTCGCGCTGCTCGGGCTCCGGGCGCTGTATTTCGTGCTCCAGGGAGCACTGAGCAAGCTCGTGCACCTCGGCTACGGCCTCGCCGCGATCCTCGGCTTCATCGGCGTGAAGCTCGTGCTGCACTGGGCGCACGGCGTGTGGGACGGCGTCCCGACCGTGCCGACGCTCTGGTCGCTGGTCGTCATCGTCGTGATCCTCGGCGTGGTGACCGCCACGAGCCTCGTCGCCACCCGCGGGAGGGCCGGCGACGTCGAGGCCTCCGCCCACGTCGCCGAGCCCGGCGCCCATCCGCACCGCCAGGCCCGGGGCGACCGCGACTGACCGGCCCACGCGAGGCAGCGGCCGCCGACCCGGGTCGACGGCCGCTGCCTCGCCTTCAGTCCGGCGTCGCGCTCAGCCCGGCTGGACGTCCCGGCGGGCGAACCGCTCGACGCCCGACCAGGCGAGACCGGCCGCGACGAGCGTCAGCAGCAGCAGAGGCGTCCACGCCATCGGCTCGGCGGGCACGTACGGCACCGCGGAGAACGGGAGGCCGTCCAGCAGCCACTGGGGCAGCCCGAAGACCTCCCCGAGCATCGTGGCGAACCACATCGCCGCCATGAATCCCCAGGTCAGCGGGATGGCCAGGCGCGGCAGCCAACCGAACAGCGCCACCGCCACGCCGACCAGCACCATCACCGCCGGCCAGTACGCCAACGCTGCACCGGCGAGGGTGCCGACGGCCGACGCGTCGTCCGTGAGCGAACCGTGCACGGCGCCGAGGATCGTGCCCCCCAGCGCGAGCAGCGCGGCCGAGCCGACGATCGGGATCGCCAGCCGCTGCCAGGCCCAGCGCCGCCGCGAGAGCGCCCCGGCGAGCTGCGGCTCGATGATCCCGCTCGCCTCGTCGGCTCGCAGCGACACGGCCGACTGCGTGGCGAACACGGCCGTGACGAGCCCGATCATCGAGGCGAGCATCGCCAGGAGGGCGTCGACGCCCGAACCGCGCAGGAAGTCCTGCGCGGGGCCGGCCTCCGCGTCCGCGATGAGCTCGTTCATCGCCTCGATGATCGAGCCGAAGAGCAGCCCGCACAGGACGACGGTCACCGACCAGCCGATGACGGGACCGCGCTGCAGCCGCAGGCCGAGGCCCAGCGGTGCGGTGTACCGCTCCGGCGCGCCGGGCCTGCCTGCGCGCTCGGGCACGAGTCCGGCACCGAGGTCGCGGCGCGCCTCGAGCGCCGCGGCGACGCCCAGCAGCCCGGCGGCCAGCAGCACGAGGAGGGCGAGCGGCCAGACCCGGTTGGCCCCGAACGGCTGCATCTCCTGGCCCCAGCCGATGGGTGAGGCCCACGTCAGCGTCCCGTCACCGAGGTCGCCGATCATGCGCAGCACGTAGCAGCCGACGATGACGCCGGACGCCAGCGCGTTCGCCCCACGCGAGGTCGTCGTCACCTGCCCCGCGACGGCGCCGATGCCGAGACCCACCAGCCCCACGCCGGTCACCGACGCGCCCAGCACGAGCGACCCGGCCACGCCCGCCCCGTCGGGGTCGAGCCCGCCGGACGCCGACACGAAGGCGACCCCGAGCCCCACGACGACGCACAGCGCGCCGTTGACCAGCCACGACGCGACGCCGTACGCGTGCACCCCGAGCATCCGGGAACGCAGCAGCTCCGTGCGACCGGCCTCCTCGTCCGCCCGTCCGTTGCGGACCACGAGGAACGCGACGCCGATGGCGAGGGACAGCGCGATCGTCATCCAGGACTTCGTCCACACCGCCCCGCCGAGCGTGTCGGCAGCCGGGGACAGGCCCGTCAGCGCCCGGATGCCCGGGGTGTCCGAGAGCGCCGCGAAGTCGTCCAGCGACGCCTGGGTCGGGAAGATCTCCTGGTAGTAGGACGCGACGTAGGCGAGCATGCCGACCAGGACGACCACCCACACGCCGAGGCGGACGCGGTTGCGTCGGACCACGAGGCGCACCATCGTCCCGATGCCGGCCAGCGCGTCCGCGGGTGCGCCCGCGCGCACCGGGGCGGCCGTGGGTGCGGTCAGGGTGGCGGTCACTTCTGGCCCCCGTTCGTGAGGGCGGCGAGCTCGTCGCCGTAGTGACGCAGGAAGAGCTCCTCGAGCGACGGCGGGTTGGCCACGATCGAGATCGGCTCGAGACGGGCGACCTCGGCCAGGACGCCCGGCAGGGCGGCGTCGTCCACGGCGAAGGTGACGTGGCCGTCGGCCGACTGGAGGTCGTGGACGCCTGGCACGCGGGCCAGACCGTCCGCTCCCCGCGGCAGCACGACCGTCAGCTGCGAGCGGGTGAGGTGCCGAAGCTCGGTGATGGTGCCCGACTCGACGGTCACCCCCTCCCGGATGATCGTGACCCGGTCGGCCAGCTTCTCCACCTCGGCGAAGATGTGGCTCGACAGCAGGACCGAGCGTCCGGCGGCCTTGACCTCGCGGATCGACTCGGTGAAGGCGGCCTCCATGAGCGGGTCCAGGCCGGACGTCGGCTCGTCGAGCAGGAGCAGCTCGGCGTCGGAGGCCAGGGCGGCGACCAGCGCGACCTTCTGCCGGTTGCCCTTGGAGTAGGTGCGGGCCTTCTTGGTCGGGTCGAGCTCGAAGCGTTCGAGCATCGCCGCCTTGCGGGCCGGGTCCAGCGGCCCCGACAGGCGGGCGAGGATGTCGATCGCCTCGCCGCCGGTGAGGTTGGGCCACAGCGTCACGTCGCCGGGGACGTACGCGATCGACCGGTGCAGGCGTACGGCGTCGACCCACGGGTCGCCGCCGAGGACGGTCGCCCGGCCGCCGTCGGCACGCAGGAGTCCCAGCAGGATGCGGATGGTCGTGGACTTCCCGGAGCCGTTCGGGCCGAGGAAGCCCGTGACCTCGCCGGTGGGGACCGTGAGGTCGAGGCCCCGCAGGGCGTGGACGGTGCCGAAGCTCTTGGTCAGGCCGGAGACCTCGACGGCCATCTCGGATGCAGGCATGGCGGTTCCTTTGAAGGTGGTGGGATCGAGCACGGGTGTGGGTCGCGGACCGCGCGGAGCGGGTGCTCAGGCGGTCGGGGCAGTGGCGCCGGCGTCGGCCGGCACCACTGCCCCGACCGGCGGGTCCCCCACGTACATCAGGTACTCGTCGAGCATCCGTCGGTTGGTGAAGAGGCCCTCCGTGTACAGCTCGAGGATCGGCAGGGCCTGTCCCCGCTCCTGCGTCAGGACCGAGGCGACGAAGTCGTCCGGCGACCGCCCTGGATCGAGCAGGTACTGCACGAGCATCGCGCCCATGGAGTGCGCCGTCAGGTAGCGGGCTCGCGCGTCCTCGTCCCGCGAGGGACGCACCAGTCCGGCCGCGACGCTCTCCGCCGTGACCTGGCGCACGTGCTCGACGAGGCTCTCGAAGAAGTCGCGGGCGGCGGTCCCGCCGGCGTGGAGGGCTCGCAGCATGTAGACGGTCACCAGGGCGGCGTCACCGGGCCGCGCGAGCCGCTCGAGCAGGTTGGCGCTCGGGTCGTCGAGCGTGTCGGACTTCAGCGCGTGGTACCGCCGGAAGACCTCGGCGTCGCACTCGGCGCGCAGCGCAGCCTTCGAGCCGAAGTGATGCGTGATCAGGCCCGGCGAGACGTCGGCCCGCGCCGCGATGGTCCGGAACGGCGTGTCGAACCCGGCCTCGGCGAAGCAGGCGATCGCGGCGTCGCGGATGCGCGCACGGGCGGTGAGGTCGGCCATCGAGCGCTCGCTCGACGCGGCTATACGCATGACCAGCAGGCTATACACGCAACTAGCGTGATCACAAGTCGCCCCGCTACCGGGGACAAATGTCCGGGGAACGGCCCGGATCGCGCTGGGAGCATCGGACACGTCAATCCAGACCACATCTGATTCACGGGAGTGTCCGGTGGAGAAGAGACTTGGTGTGGTGTCGATCATCGTGGAGCGGTCGGTCGCCCCCGTCGATGACGTCAATGACCTGCTCACGCAGTTCGGCGACGAGATCATCGGGCGCCTCGGACTCCCCCACCCCGCACGGGGTGTGAACGTCATCACCGTCGTCGTCGACACCTCCGTCGAGCGCGTCTCCGCGCTCACGGGCAAGCTGGGCAAGCTCCCCGGGGTTCAGGTGCGGTCTCTCATGTCCCGGACCGCGCCAGGAGCCCCTCTTGCCACTCCCCCTGACGACTGACCGACGCCGCACCGGCGCGGCCCGCGCGCTGATCGATCGCCTCTCGGCCGAGGGCCGCCTGCCCGTCGACGACCTCGAGACGCTCATCCGGACCGCGACCGACGCCGACCGCGCGTACGCACGCGAGGCCGCCGTCGCCGTCGCGCACGAGAACTTCGGCAACCGGGTCTTCGTGCGCGGCCTCATCGAGTTCTCGAACCACTGCCGCCAGGACTGCTTCTACTGCGGCATCCGCAAGAGCAACCGCGAGACCGAGCGCTACCGGCTCGACGCGGAGCAGATCCTCGCCTGCTGCGCCGCCGGGCACGCCCTGGGGTACCGCACGTTCGTCCTGCAGAGCGGCGAGGACTCCCGCTACACGACCGAGGTCCTCGTCGACATCATCGGTCGGATCCGCGCCACGTACCCCGACTGCGCGATCACGCTCTCGGTCGGCGAACGGGGACGCAGCGCCTACCAGGCCTTCTTCGACGCCGGGGCCAACCGGTTCCTGCTCCGGCACGAGACGGCCACGGCGGACCACTACGCGCGGCTGCACCCCGCCGGTCAGACCCTCGCGACGCGGATGGAGTGCCTGCGCACCCTCAAGGACATCGGGTTCCAGACCGGGGCAGGCTTCATGGTCGGCTCACCGTTCCAGACGGTCGGCGACCTGGCCCGCGACCTCGCGTTCCTCGCCGAGCTCCGGCCACACATGGTCGGCATGGGGCCGTTCCTGCCGCAGCACAGCACCCCGTTCCGGGACGAGCAGGCCGGGGACGTCGACCTGACGCTCTTCCTGCTCAGCCTCGTCCGCCTGATGCTCCCCACGGTCCTCCTGCCCTCGACGACGGCGCTCGGCACCGCACGGAGCGGGGGCCGCGAGGCGGGCATCCTGGCCGGCGCGAACGTGATCATGCTCAACCTGAGCCCCACCGACCTGCGCCCGAAGTACCTGCTGTACGACAACAAGCCCGTGAGCGGGGACATCGCCGAGATGACCCAGGCGGCGCGCGCGTCGCTCGGCGCCCTCGGCTACGAGATCGTCGTCGACCGCGGCGACCACCCGGAGGTGGCCCGGTGAGCCTCATGGACACCCCGCGCGCCAACCGCCTGCACATCGGCGTCTACGGCAAGCGCAACGTCGGCAAGTCCTCCCTGGTGAACGCCATCACCGGCCAGTCCATCGCGGTCGTCTCCGACGTCCCCGGCACGACGACCGACCCGGTGTACAAGGCGATGGAGCTCCACCCCGTGGGTCCCGTCGTCTTCATCGACACCGCCGGGCTCGACGACGTCGGCCACCTCGGCCGCTTGCGCGTCGACAAGACGCGCGAGGCCGCGCAGAAGACGGACGTCGCCCTGGTCGTGTTCACCGGTGAGCCCGACGTCGAGGCCGAGTGGGTCGCCGACCTCGGCCGTCGCGGCGTCCCCGTCGTCGCCGTCGTGAACAAGGCGGACGAGCTCGCCGACGCCGAGGCCGTCCGGGCCGCGGTGAAGGCGCGCCTGCGCCTGGACGCCGTCGTCGTGAGCGCCCGGACGGGGCAGAACGTCGCCGCGATCCGCGACGCGATCCTCGCCGAGCTGCCCGACGACGAGCCCGTCAGCATCACCGGCGCCCTCGCGGAGCCGGGTGACCTCGTGCTGCTCGTCATGCCCCAGGACATCCAGGCACCCAAGGGCCGCCTGATCCTGCCGCAGGTCCAGACCCTGCGCGACCTGCTCGACAAGAAGTGCCTGGTGATGAGCTGCACGACCGACAGGCTCGCCGAGACCCTGGCGGCGCTCTCCCGACCGCCGAAGCTCATCATCACCGACTCCCAGGTGTTCCCCGTGGTGCACGCCGCCAAGCCCCCGGAGAGCCTGCTCACCTCCTTCTCCGTCCTCTTCGCCAGCTACAAGGGCGACATCGACGCCTTCGTGGCGGGGGCCCGTGGCATCGACGCGCTCACCGCGACGTCGCGGGTGCTCATCGCCGAGTCCTGCACCCACGCGCCGCTCGAGGAGGACATCGGCCGGGTCAAGATCCCGGCCCTCCTGCGCCGGCGGTTCGGCGAGACGCTGCAGGTCGACATGCTCAGCGGCCCCGGTCTCCTGGAGGACCTGGACAGCTACGACCTCGTGATCCACTGCGGCGGCTGCATGTTCAACCGCCGCCACGTGCTCTCCCGCATCGACGAGGCCCGCGCGCACGGCGTCCCGATCTCGAACTACGGCATCACCATCGCCCACCTGTCGGGGATCCTCGACCAGATCACGCTCGCACCGCGATGACCCAGGTCGCCGAGCAGCCGAGCACCGGGACGCGCCCGTCGCCGGACGCCCCGCGCGGGCCTGCGTCCGATGTCGGGACGCCGGGGGTCGCGGGATCCGCGCGCCGCCCCGGCCGCGGCCTGCGGGTGAGCCGGCGGCTGGCTCGGACCGTCAGGGGCGTCGTGCGCCGCAACCGCCACGGCCTGGTGGTGACCGGCGTCGTCGTCGGGGCGTGGTGGCTCGTGTGCGCGCTGCGCCTCAAGAGCGCCTACGTGCTGCCGCCGCCGGACCGGGTCTGGGAGGCCGCCGTCGCCATGACGACGTCGGGCGAGCTGGCGCGCCACGTGGTGACCAGCCTCGGCCGGGTGGGCGCCGGGTTCGCGCTCGCGTTCGCGCTCGCCTTCGGCGTGGGCGTGCTCGCGGTGGTCGCCCCCCGCGTGCACGCCTACCTCAGTCCGGCTCTGGACTTCCTCAAGAACGTCCCACCCCTGGCGCTCATCCCGCTGCTGATCCTCTGGTTCGGCATCGGCGAGACCCCGAAGCTCGTGGTCATCGTCCTGACGGCCGTCTTCCCGATGTCCATGGGCATCACGAAGGGGCTGCGGTCCTGCGGCCAGGACCTGCTCGACGTCGGCACGTCGCTGCACCTGTCGCCGGCGCGCACGTTCGTGCTCATCCGACTGCCGCACGCGCTCCCCGACGTCCTCGTGGGCATGCGCGTCAGCCTCGGCTACGCCTGGCGCGCCCTCGTGGGTGCCGAGATGTTCGCGGCGGCGGCCGGACTCGGTGCGCTCATCGTCGACGCGGGCAACATGGCGCGGTCCGACAAGGTCATCGTCGGCGTCATCGCGATCGGGGCCGTCGGGCTGGCCACCGACCGGCTCTTCGCCCGCCTCGTCCGCAGGTACCTGCGCTGGGGGATCGATGACAGCTGGCGCTGAGATCTCCGGGCTGCACAAGAGCTACCGGCTGAACGACCGGACCGTTCCCGTCCTCGTCGGGCTCGACCTCGTCCAGCGCGACGGCATCACCGTCGTCGTCGGGCCGAGCGGCTGCGGCAAGACGACCCTGCTGCGCCTGGTCGCGGGCATGGAGCGGGCCGATGCCGGCGTCGTCCGCGTCCGCGGGACCGGGCGCATCGGGATGGTCTTCCAGGAGCCGCGGCTCATGCCCTGGCTCACGGCCGCGCAGAACGTGGCCCTCGGTCAGCGCCGGGGTCGGTGCGACACGACCGCCCTGCTCGCCCTCACCGGGCTCGCCGGCTTCGAGGACGCCCTCCCCCACCAGCTCTCCGGCGGGATGCAGCACCGCGTGGCGCTGGCGCGCGCGCTGGCCAACGGACCGTCCCTGATCCTCATGGACGAGCCCTTCGCCGCGCTCGACGAGCAGACCCGCGAGGGGATGCAGGACCACCTGCTCGAGGTGCAGCGGACCACCGGCATGAACGTCCTCTTCGTGACGCACAGCCTCGACGAGGCCCTCTACCTGGGCGACCGCATCGTCGTCCTGCGCGGCGGCCGGATCGCCGCCGACCACACCGTGACCCGGTCGTCCGGCCGGCGCACCCGCGAGCCCGACGACGCGCTCGCCCGAGTCATCCGCACGACGACCCAGAGGGAAGAACCATGACCAGAAGGACCCCGGCGCTCGTCGCCGTCCTCGCGCTCGCCGCCGCCGCCCTGACCGGCTGCACCGCCGACGCCGAGGGGGCGGCCACCCCCGATCCGTCGACCACCGTCGCCGCCCCGGCGGAGCCCAGCGTCGACGAGGTCGCCGTCACCTACGTCACCTCGCCGCTGAACGTCCCGTCGATCGTCGAGCGGCAGATCGGGGCCTTCTCCGACGCGTTCGGCGACGGTGTCGAGGTGACCTACTCCGAGCTGACGACCGGGCCGGAGCAGACGGCGGCCCTGGCCTCCGGCGACATCCAGTTCCTCTTCGCCGTGGGCGCGACCTCGGTGATCATGGCGGCGGCGAACGGCGCGGACATCGCGATCGTCGACACCTACAGCCGCTCTCCCGAGGCCTTCATGCTGGTGAGCGGCCCCGACGGCCCGACGACGCCGGCCGAGCTCGCGGGGCGCACCATCGCCGGCCCCAAGGGCACGATCCTGCACGAGCTGCTGCTCGCCTACCTCGCGAGCGGCGGGCTGACGGCCGATGACGTGAACCTCGTCGACATGAAGATCCCGGACGCGCAGGCCGCGCTCGCCGGCGGCAGCGTCGACGTCGCGCTCCTCGCGGGGCCGGCCGCCGCCACCATGCTCGCGGACGGCTACCGCACGGTGACCGACGGCACCGGGCTCGTCGGCGCGACGATCGTCGTCGCGACCAGCCGGACGTTCGCCGACGAGCACCCGGACGTCGTCCGGACGTTCGTCGAGGCGCACCGCGCCGTGCTGGCCTACATGGACGAGAACCCCGACGAGGTCCTCGAGATGACCGCCGCCGAGACCGGGCTCCCCCTCGAGGCGGTCCGCGAGATGTACCCGATGTACGACTTCGACTGGGCGGTGACCGACGCCGACCTCGCGGCGATGGAGGCGACCCAGGACTTCATGCTCGCGAACCAGATGATCGCGGAGCCGGTCGACGTCCCGAGCCTGGTCCTCGACCTCGACTGACACCGACCCGGTGGTCCGGCGGGGTGCAGGGGCCCCGCCGGGCCACCGCTCTCAGCCCGCCGCGCGCCTGACGAGCTCGACGATCCTGGCCTCCTCGGCCGGTCCGAGCGTCGTGAGGGCGAAGGCCGTGGGCCACATCGCACCGTCGTCGAGCGGTGCGTCGTCGTTGAAGCCGAGCGTCGAGTAGCGCGCCTTGAACTTGGCCGCCGGCTGGAAGAAGACCGTCGCCTTGCCCGCCTTGCCGTACGCGGGCATGCCGTACCAGGTGCGCGGCTCCAGCTCGGGGGCAGCCTCGCGGATGATCGCGTGGATCCGCTCGGCGACCACGCGATCGGCCTCCGGCAGCTCGGCGATCTTCGCGAGCACCTCCTGCTCGGCGTCCACCTTGTTGCCGCTCCGGGCCTTCTTGAGCTCACGCGCTCGCTCCTTCATCGCGGCGCGCTCCTCCTCGGTGAACGTGTCGCCGCCGCGCTCCCCAGCGGCCGGGTCCGTCGTCGTCCTCGCCATCAGGTCCTCCCGTCGTCGCCGCCACGCCCTCCGGCGTCGGCGGTGCCCCGCGGCGGGGCTTCACCAGGCTAGGAAAGGACGCGCGCGGGTGGCTTCTCGAATCCTGACCGACCGGCGCCGGACGCCGGGAGGCCCTCAGCCGGCCCGGTCGAGCCGCGCGGCGCTCCAGTCCACGACCTGAAGAGGCACCACGAGGACCGGACGGTGCTGGTGGTGGCTCAGACGCACCGCCACCGAGCCCTCGAGCACCTCGCGCACCCTCGCCCCGGTCCCCGGCACGCGCGTCCCGACGACGAAGCCGGCTGCGTCGACGGCGCGCGCGAGGTGGGTGAGCGCTCGGTCGGCCCGCCCGGCCAGGTACCGGAAGTGCCACGAGACCCCGGCCGGGTCGAGCACCGCCGCAAGGTGCTCGCGCAGGAGGTGCTCGCGCTCCTGCCAGGCGTCGTCAGCGCCGTCGGGATCGACGGCGTCGTGCACCACGGTGCCGTCGGGGCGCTCCTCGCGCGCGAAGCGGGAGGGGTCCGCGTACGCGCAGTAGAGCGCGGAGGTCCCGCAGGCGGTCGCCCAGAGGACCGCCGTCCGGACCACCAGCTCCGGCTGGGACGGCGTCACGCCCACGACGACGGGGTGGCCGGCCAGCGGCACCATCCGGTCGACGGCGGGTTGGGGGACGGTGTGGGTCGAGCGGCGTTCGGGCACGGCGCGTCACCTCCGGTTCGAGGCTAGTCCGCGCCCGCCGGCGGCGTCCTCACCGCACCGCCCACATCATCCCGACACCGGCCGCGGCGGCCGCCACGCACAGCGCCAGCGTGCCGAGGGCGTTCGCGACGGCCCAGCGCCACTCGTCGGACTGCGCGAGCCGCACCGTCTCGATCATCGCGGTGGAGAACGTCGTGTACCCGCCGCAGAAGCCCGTGGCCGCGACGACCAGCCAGGTAGGACCGAGCCCGTGCCACTGCGCGGCACCGTTGAGCAGGCCGATCACCAGCGAGCCGGTGACGTTGACGAGCATCGTCGCCACGGGCAGCGCCTGAGCCGTCCGCGCCCGCACGGCCCCGTCGACGACGAAGCGGGCGGCCGCGCCGAGGCCACCGGCGAGGGCGACGGCCAGGACGAGCGGCACGGTCACGCCGCTCATGAGGCACCGTCCGTGCGTCGCGCCGCGCGTCGTCCGGCCACGACGACCCCCGCCAGCGCCGCCACGAAGCCGAGTGCCACGCTCCCGAGCCCGTACGCCGCGCCGGGGCCCACGTCCCCGCGCGCCCAGAATCGCTCGACCTCGATGGCGAGACTGCTGAACGTCGTGAACCCGCCGAGGAGCCCCGTGCCGAGCGTCAGCCGCACGGCACGTCCGCGGGGCGTCTCCGGCCCGCGACGCACGAGCGCCTCGAGGAGCACGCCCAGCAGGAACGCGCCGACGACGTTCGCGCCGAACGTCGCCACGGGCCACCCGGCCCCCGGCACCGCGGAGGCGAGCAGGTACCGGGCTGTCGTCCCCACGGCGCCTCCGAGGGCGACCAGGGCGACGAGGCCCGGGCGCAGGTACGCCGGCCGACTCACGGGGACCATCCAACCAGCCAGAGCCCTCGGGCCCGGTCAGGCAGGCAGTGCGCGATCCGCGGCCCGACTGGTCACCCGGCCTGCCCCGGCTCGAACGCGTCGGGCACGCCGTCGGCGTCGGAGTCGACCGACTCCGCCACCTCGAGCCGCACGTAGGCGCGGTTCCTCGACCTCAGCAGGGCGCCGGCGACCGTGGCTGCGAGCAGCGAGCCCGTGAGCACGCCGACCTTCACGTGCTCGGCACGGACGTCGGACGCGAAGGCCAGCTCGCCGATGAGCAGCGAGACGGTGAACCCGATCCCGCCGAGGGCGGCGACCGCCAGGACGTCCAGCCACGCCAGGCTGGCGTCGAGCCTCGCCCGGGTCAGCCGCGCGACGAGCCAGGTGGTCCCGAAGATGCCGACGACCTTCCCGAGGACGAGACCGGCGACGATCCCGAGCGCCACAGGGTCGCCCAGCGACGACCGCAGCCCGTCGAGCCCGCCCACCGTCACCCCTGCCGCGAAGAACGCGAACACCGGGACCGCGACGCCGGCCGAGAGCGGACGGAACCGGTGCTCGAAGTGCTCCGCGAGCCCTGGGCCCGCCTCGGGACCACCCCCGCGTGCGCTGCGCAGGACCGGCACGGTGAAGCCGAGCAGAACGCCGGCCACCGTCGCGTGCACCCCGGACTCGTGCATGAGCGCCCAGGCGACGACGGCGAGCGGGAGCAGCACCCACCAGGCACGGACGCGGCGCTGGACGGCGACGGCGAAGAGGCCGACGACGGCGAGCGAGCCCACCAGCGGGAGGACGCGGACGTCGTCGGTGTAGAAGAGCGCGATGACCGTGACCGCAAGCAGGTCGTCCACGACCGCGAGGGTCAGCAGGAACGTCCGCAGGGCTGCGGGAAGGTGGGTGCCGAGCACGGCCAGCACGGCGAGGGCGAAGGCGATGTCCGTGGCGGTGGGGATCGCCCACCCGGTGAGCGCGTCCGACCCGGCGCGCGACGCCACGACCAGGTACACGAGGGCGGGCACCACCATGCCACCGACCGCCGCCAGGATGGGCAAGGCGGCGCGGCGAGGGTCGCGCAGGTCGCCCGCCACGAACTCCCGCTTGAGTTCCAGCCCCACGACGAAGAAGAAGACCGCCAGCAGGCCGTCGGCG
Organism: Actinotalea fermentans ATCC 43279 = JCM 9966 = DSM 3133; assembly: GCA_000767215.1. Classification (GTDB taxonomy): domain Bacteria; phylum Actinomycetota; class Actinomycetes; order Actinomycetales; family Cellulomonadaceae; genus Actinotalea; species Actinotalea fermentans. The sequence goes on along the minus strand of AXCX01000001.1, from coordinate 89,921 downwards.
GCCCAGGTGCCGAGCGACAGGTCCAGGTGGATCGATGCAGGACCGACCTTCAGGTCGCGCAGGTCGGCGTAGCCCTCGGCCCACGGCGAGTTGGCCCAGGCCAGCGCCAGGACCGTGGCGACGAGCAGAAGCGCACCGCCGACTGTCTCCTTGCGCAGGATCTCGGAGATGCGGCGGGTCTCCGCCCAGGAGCGGCGGGGAATCAGGTTCTGGGTGGCGTCGGCCACGGGGCACCCTTCGGGGTCGGCAACGTGATGCCGACCAGGCTTCCCGGCGCTCCGAGGTGAGTGTATCGGGGCCCGCCGGGGGTCTCCTGACGAGTCCCGGCAGCCTCAGGCCGCGTGCACGGGCGCCAGGCTGAACGCGCCCTCGTCCTCCTGGGCGTTGTGGAACTTCAGGACCGCGTACAGGCCGTAGAGCAGGCGCCGCACGTCGACGACGTCGTCGGCGGTGATCGGCTCGCCAGGGTCGGCCGAGACGGAGTCGAGCAGGCGCCGCAGGCGGTGCACCTGGTGCTCGATCTCGGCGTGCGTCCGGCTCAGTGCGGCGACGGCCTCGTGGCTGTGGAGCGCACGGGCGACGAGCGGGACGAGCAGCTCCTCGTCGGCGCGCTCGTGGGGAAGCAGGTCACGCTCGAGCGCGTCGAGGAGCTCGCGCGCCGCGGCGAGGCTCGGGTCCTGCGTGGACAGCTGGTCGGCGACGGCGGCGACCCGCTCGACGAGCGGGGCCAGCCCGTCGTGCTCGGTCCGCAGCAGGGCGAGCGTACGGCGGTCCTCCTCCGGCAGGTCGATCGTGTGCAGTCGCGTCGGGAGCACCGCGCGCAGCGCGATGGCGATCGCGAGCAGGTCGATCACCTCCTGGAGCGCGGCGCCCACGGCCGGCGTCAGCCAGCCCGCAGCCGCAGCCGCCATGGCCAGCATCGACAGGCCCATGCCCACGGTCACCGACTGGAGCGCGATGCCCCGTGACCGGCGCGCCACGAGGATCGCGTCCGCCAGCGCGTCGACACGGTCCACGGTCAGCACGACGTCCGCGGCCTCCGACGACGCCGTCGCGCCGCGGGCCGCCAGCGCCACCCCGACGTCCGCCGCCGCCAGGGCGGGCGCGTCGTTGATACCGTCCCCGACCATGATCGTCGGCCCGTGCCGGGACTCCCGCCCCAGGGCGGCGAGCTTGTCCGACGGGTCGCAGTCGGCGAGCACGGTGTCGACGCCGACGATCCTGCCCACCGTGTCGGCGACGTCCGCGCGGTCGCCCGTCGCCAGGACCACGCGCCGGATGCCCGCGGAGCGCAGCGCACGAACCATGCGTGGAGCGTCCGGACGGATCGGGTCGTGGAGCAGGATCGCGGCGACGATCACGCCGTCGACCTCGACCAGCACGCTCATCGACCCGTCGAGGTCCGCGCGTCGCCGGACCTGCCGCGCCCACCGGTCGGCGCGGGACCCCGTGATCCACTCGGGCCGCCCCACGCGCACGGTCGCGCCGCCCGCGCTCCCCCGCACACCCCTGCCCGGTGACTCCTCGACGTCGGAGGGCAGGTCGAGGCGCAGGCCGCGCGACAGCGCCGCCTCCACGATGGGCCCGGCGAGGACGTGCGCGGACACCTGGTCCACGCTCGCGGCCAGGCGCAGCGCCTCGTCGGTGTCCGCGCCATCCCGACCGAGGACGTCGGTCACGGCCGGCCGGCCGCGCGTGAGCGTGCCGGTCTTGTCGAACACCACGACCTGACCGGCGGCCAGCCGCTCGAGCGCCGCGCCACCCTTGACCACGACGCCGAGCCGCGCCGACCGCGAGAGGCCCGAGACGATGGCGATCGGCGCGGCCAGGAGCAGCGGGCACGGCGTCGCGACGACCAGGACCGCGACCGCACGCACGGGATCGCCCGCGAGCCACCAGGCGACACCGGCGAGCACGAGGGTGAGCGGCACGAAGGCCACGGCCCAGCGGTCGGCGACCCGCACGAAGGGCGCGGAGGTCGCCTGCGCCTCTGCGACGAGGCGGACGAGCGCGGCGTAGGTCGACGTCTCGGCCGTCGTCGTCGTCACCAGCTCCACGGGCGGGCCGACGTTCACGACGCCGGAGCGCACGTCGTCACCGCCGGGCCGCTCCACGGGGGCCGGTTCGCCGGTGAGCGCCGACTCGTCGAACGTCGCGGGACCGGTCAGGCGACCGTCGACCGGGACGACCTCCCCGGTGGCCACGAGCAGGTGCTCGTTGAGGCCGATCTCCTCGACGGGAACCTCGAGCACGCCGTCGGCGGTGATCCGGCGGGCACGCCGCGGAGCCCGCGCGGTGAGCAGGCTCAGCTCGCGCCGGGCGCGCGCCGCGGCGCGCTCCTCGAGCACCTGTCCCGTGGCGAGCATCGCCGTGATGATCGCGCCTGCGAGCGGCTCCCCCACCCACAGCGCCCCGGCGAGGGCGAGCACCGCGATCACGTCGACGGTGGGCCTCCGCTCGCGCAGTGCGGCTCCCATCGCGGCCAGCGCGAACACCAGTCCGAGGACGGCACCCGCCGACCACGACCCGTCCGCGACCGACGAGGCCCCACGTGCCCACGCGAGACCGCCGGCGCCGAGGAGGACGACGGCGAGGGCGAGGACGAGCAGGTCCTGATGGCGGCGCAGGGTGCCCATGCCTCCGAGGCTAGCCACGACACGCACGCCGGGCGGCTGGTCGGGCCGATGTCACCCGCGCACCCGACGTCTCCTGGCACTGTTCGTCGGGCGCCCTGCTGTGCGATGCCGCACACTGGGCTGCTGGTTCAGGCGGCGGACACGGGCAGGAGCAGCGACGTGCGCATCTCCCGCAGCAACGCCCAGTTCCAGCAGTGGGAGGCGCTGCTGCGGAACCCGGCCAAGCGCCGGCGCACGGGTGAGTTCCTGGTGCAGGGCGTCCGGCCGATCACCGTTGCCGTGGAGGTCGGCTGGCCGATCCGGGCCGTTCTCTACGACGCCGAACGATCGCTCTCCCGGTGGGCGGCCGACATGCTCGAGCGAGCCGGCGGCCAGCGCGTGGCTGTCGCACCGGACCTCATGCGGACGCTGGGCGAGAAGGAGCAGGGCCCGCCCGAGCTCGTCGCGGTCGCGGCACTCCCCGACGACGACCTGGCCCGCGTCGACGTCGCGCCGTCGTTCTTGGGGGTCGCCTTCGACCGGCCGTCCACGCCCGGGAACATCGGCACGATCATGCGGTCGCTGGACGCGTTCGGTGGGTCGGGTCTGCTCGTCACCGGGCACGGGGCCGACCCGTACGACCCGGCGTCGGTCCGCGCGTCGACGGGCTCGCTGTTCGCCCTGCCCGTGGTCCGGGCCCCGTCACACCACGAGGTGACGGCCTGGGTCCGAGCCGTCAGCACGGCGGGCCCGTCCGTCGCGGTCGTCGGCACCGACGAGGACGGCGACGTGGACCTCGCCGACGTCGACCTGACGGGCCCGACCCTGCTCGTGATCGGGAACGAGACCCGAGGGATGAGCGCGGGCTGGCGCGAGGCGTGCGACGTCGTGGCGCGCATCCCGATCGGCGGCGTCGCCAGCTCGCTCAACGCCGCCGTCGCCGCCGGCATCGGGCTGTACGAGGCGGCGCGTCAGCGCGGCCGGACATCGCAACGGTAGCCGCCGTCAGGCGACCTTCCAGGGGTGCTCCGGGTCCGTCGGGACGGGCGCCGAGGTGACGCGGACGGCGTACGTCGGCGCGGGACGACCGGGCACCGGACCGAGGTAGGCGTGGCCCGTCATGCGGCACCACACGGGTAGGTCGATCGGGGCGACCGGGTCCGTCGTCGACAGGTGCACGACGTCGCCGTCGGGAAGCGTCGCGACCAGGTCCCGCAGCATGACGAGCAGGCGCGCGCACCCGAGGTCTCCCCCGTCGAGGTGGTGGACCCCGGGCTGCCGGCTGCTCATCCCCGCGAGGATATCGGCGCCGGTGCGCCGGCTGGCAGGCCGCGCCACGGTCCTGGGCCGTTGGTCCCTTGCGGGCGCTCGGCCACATGACTAGGCCGGTGAGTGGGAGAGGCCTCGAAGCGTCCGACAGCTGCCGGGTCGAGTGCCTCCTAGGGGGCCCGCATGAGCACGACTGCGCACCGGCTCAACCACCTGGACCGCCCGTCGAACCCGAGGGTCCACATCCCGCGAGCGGCCGCACGTCACGGCCCGACGGGCCTCCCTGAGCTCTCTCCCCCGCACCCCACGCCGAGAGCCGCCGCGCCACCCCGGCTGGTAGCCGGCGCCCTGGTCGTCCTTGTCGTGATCCTCGTCGTGCCCGCCGTGCTCTCGCTCGTCGGGGCCTTCCAGTGGCCCGCGTGGGCATCGTGGTCGCTGATGGTCCTCGGGCTCATCGGGCTCGTCCTGGGTGCGCTCGTGGTGTGGCCGAAGGCGCTCGTGCCACGTGTGGCAGGAGCGACCGCGCTCGAGCGCGCGAAGCTCCAGAACGACGCCCGCACCAGCCTGGTGAGTGGGACGACGATCGCCACGGCGCTCCTCGCCGCAGTCCTGGCCTGGAACCAGCTCGCGGGTACCCGTGCCGACTCACTGGAGCAGCAGAGGGCGACCGAACAGCAGCAACGCGCGACCGAGCAGCAGCAACGCGCGACGGAACGGCAGCTCTGGATCGCCGGGCAGCAGCTCAACGCACAGGCGTACAACACGGCGGTCACCCTCCTGGCGGGCGCCACGGTGAACGAACGCTCGGCAGGCGTCGTCGCTGTCCAGCGCATGGGAGAGCAGGGAGCGAGAGCCCAGCTGAACGGCGAAGACCTCAGCAACTACCCGCTGACGAGCCGCGCAGCGATCGTCATGCTCACCGATCACATCGCGAGCCAGGCGCCGCTCGACGGGACGTGGACGCCCTCGACCTCCACACCGTCGCTTCGACACGACCGTGCCGACGTGCAGCACGCCCTGGGCGCGATCTCGGCGATCACCTCGTACCGGATCACCCAGCGCGCCCGGCTCATGGACGTCGACCTGAGGGGCGCGGAGATCGCCCAGGGCACCTTCGACTCAGCCAAGTTCGACCGCTCCGACCTCTCCTTCGCCGACGCCCGTGGCGGATCCGGCACCTTCACGTCCTTCTGCGCAGCGACCTTCGTCGGTGCGAGCCTGCGTCACGCCCACCTCGCCGGCTCCGACTTCCGCCAGGCTGAGCTCAGCGGCGCGGACGTCACAGGCGCCGACCTCCACGGCGCACACTTCGAGGGAGCGAACCTCTCCGGGACGATCGGCCTCGCCACGGCGAATCTCGAGGGCGCGACGTACGACAGGACCGCCGCGGAGCTCGCCCCGGGGACTCCGTGGGCCGAGTACGGGATGGTCCTCACCGAAGACCCCGCCACGTGCGGTGAGTGGTTCCAGCAGTGAGCGGCTCAGGCCACGATCCGCCAGGCGAGGATCCCGAACAGCACGCCGAGGCTGTTGGTGGCCCAGTGCATGCCGGCGCTGGCCAGGACGCTGCCGCTGCGGCGGCGCAGCTCGCCGGCCACCGCCCCGCCGATCGCGGTGAACAGCACGATCGCCCCGATGACCAGCACGGTCGCTCCTGCGCCGGCCAGGCCGAGGCCGCTCACGACGTCGCCGATCCCGTGGTTGGCGGTCGTGATGTTCCGTGACGGAAGGATGTGCCAGAGCCCGAACAGGGCGGACGACGCCAGGAGCACCCGCCACGTGGTGGCGTGCCGGGAGAGGACCGCCCAGAGCACGGAGCGGAACGCGACCTCCTCGACCAGGATGGTCGTCACCGGGATGGTCACGAACGCGGCGAAGAGCGCGCTCCCGACGCCGAGGTGATAGCGGGCGTCGAGGAACGCGGTCCGGCTCACCGGCAGCAGCACGCCGATCAGGTAGACGACCGCCACCACCCCGATCACGCCGAGACCCCACCGCATCCCGGACCGGTGCCGACGCCGGTGCAGGCCCAGCTCGTGCCAGGTCAGCCCGTTCCACCGCGCGAAGGCGAGGAGGGCACCGGCGACCACAGGCCCCAGCCACCAGGCCTGCCAGACCAGGTGCTGCACCACGTTCACGGCCACCAGGGTGGCGATCACGACGCCGGTCGCCACCCACTCCGGCACGCGGTTGTCCCGGGCGCTCGACCGCGCACCAGGAGCGACGTCAGAGAGGTCCTCCGACGCCGCGGTGGCAGTGGAGGCAGCGGTGGGGAGCACGAGCGCGGAGGCCCGCACGTCGGCAAGGGTCACGCGGATGCGGCCTGACTCTGGGCGGAGGGGACTCTTCGAGTGTGACATCCGGTTCGGGCGACCAGCCGGGACGGGTGGGTGAATCGTGTGTGCGATGCGGGAGGATCCTGCGAGCGCGGCCGGGGGAACCGCGTCAAGAGGGCGGCACGGCGCGTCAGGATCGCGTCAAGACCCGAGGCCCGAGCCATCCGCACGGTGTGCGCTCGTCTCGTGTCCACATCGAACCTTCCCAAGCGGCTGCTCGTCGGGCGGCCGCTGAGCTCGTCGCGGATGGGCGAGACACTGCTGCCGAAGCGCCTGGGGCTCCCCGTGTTCTGCTCGGACCCTCTCTCGTCGAACGCGTATGCCACCGAGGAGATCCTTCTCGTCCTGTCCGTCGGAGGCCTCGCGCTCCTGCACCTCACGCCCTGGATCGCGGGCGCGGTGATCGTGCTGCTGGTCGTCGTCGTGGCCTCGTACCGGCAGACGTGCCACGCGTACCCCGGGGGCGGCGGGGCGTACGCCGTGAGCCGTGCGAACCTCGGGCAGAACGCCGCACTCGTCGCCGCATCGGCGCTGCTCGTCGACTACGTCCTCACCGTCGCGGTCTCCGTGGCCGCCGGCGTCTCGAACCTCGTCTCGGCACTGCCGTCGCTCGCACCTGCCGCGGTGCCACTGTCGCTCGGCATGGTGACCCTCCTGACCCTGGCGAACCTGCGCGGCGTGCGGGAGTCCGGCCGGGCGTTCGCCGTGCCGACGTACGGGTTCGTGCTCGTCGTCTTCCTCATGATCGCGGTGGGCCTCGCGCGCGTTCTCGTGGGTGACACGCCTACGGCCGAGTCCGCAGCCCTCGCGGTGGAGCCGGCGGCAGGGCAGGCACTCGGCGGACTGGCCCTCGTCGCCGTGATCCTGCGAGCGTTCGCCTCGGGCTGCACGGCGCTCACCGGGGTGGAGGCAGTCAGCAACGGTGTCCCGAGCTTCCGCTCGCCGAAGAGCCGGAACGCCGCGACGACGCTGGCCGTCATGGGCCTGCTGACCGTCACGATGTTCGCCGGTCTCACGGTGCTCGCGCTCGCCTCAGGCGTCCACGTGGCCGGGGACCTCGAGCACCTGGTCGGTGCCCCGGACGGCTACCACCAGCGGACGGTCATCGCCCAGATCGCCGGCGCGGTCTTCGGTGCCGGCAGCATCGGCTTCTACCTCGTCCAGACGTTCACCACCGCCGTGCTCGTGCTCGCGGCCAACACCGCGTTCAACGGGTTCCCGATCCTCGCCTCGATCCTCGGGCACGACGAGTTCCTTCCCCGGCAGCTCGCGCGCCGCGGGGACCGTCTCGTCTTCAGCAACGGGATCCTCGTCCTCGCCCTTGCCGCAGGCCTGCTCCTGGTGGCGTTCCAGGCGAACCCGACCCGGCTGATCCAGCTGTACATCGTCGGTGTGTTCGTCTCGTTCACGCTGAGCCAGGCCGGGATGGTCAAGCACTGGACCGCAGAGCTCCGGCGGGCTGAGCCCTCGGCACGCCACCGCATCCACCGGGCCCGGATCATCAACACCGTCGGCGCCTGCCTGACGTCGGTCGTCCTCGTCGTGGTCCTCGTCTCGAAGTTCGCGCACGGCGCCTGGATCGTCGTCATCGCGATGCCCTTGCTCTTCGTGGCGATGCTCGGCGTCCACCGGCACTACGCGCGGGTGGACGACTCGCTGGCGCCGAGCATCGGCGGGGTCACGTTGCCGAGCCGGGTCCACGCCGTCGTGCTGGTGTCCCGCCTCAACGCGCCGACCCTCCGGGCCCTCGCGTACGCGCGCGCCACCCGGCCGTCGACGCTCGTCGCACTCACGGTGAGCACCGACCGCGACGACACCGAGCGCCTCGCTGACGAGTGGGAACGCCGAGGCGTGCCGGTGCCGCTCACGGTCGTGGCGTCCCCCTATCGCGACGTCATCCGGCCGGCGGTCGACTTCGTCTCCGACCTCCGGCGCCAGGGGCCGCGCGACGTGGTGGCTGTGTACGTCCCCGAGTTCGTGCTCGACCGCTGGTGGGAGCACCTGCTCCACAACCAGACGGCGCTGCGGCTCAAGGCGCGGCTGCTCTTCCTGCCGGGTGTGATGGCGACCAGCGTGCCCTGGCGACTCGGGGCCGACGGCCGGGACCAGCTGTCCGCGCCACCGGTGACCACGCCCGATGCCGCGCCCTCGCCGGGGCCCACGGGCGACGTCGTCGCCGCGACACCACTGCCCGTGCCACGCTGAGCGCGTGCTGGACCAGGGAACGTCGACGCACGCGCTCCGGCGTCGGCCGCGGCTCGGGGGCGGTCTGTCCGCCCGCCGTCGGGCGGCCGGCTTCCTCATCGCCGCCGTCGCGCTGCCGGCCCTCACGGTGGCACTCCTGCAGGTGGCCGACGACCTCGCGTTGGGCAGCCGGCTCCTGACCTACCTGCTCACAGTGGTGGTGATCGCGGCGGTCGGAGGCCTCGGGCCGGGCGTCCTGGCCGCGCTCGCGAGCGTGCTGGTGGCGAACTGGTACTTCACCCCGCCCTACCGCACGCTCGTGGTCGAGGGGCGCGACGCCGTCGTCGAGCTGGTCGTCTTCGGCGTGGTGTCGCTCATCGTGAGCATGGTCGTCGAGCTCGCCGCGCGGGACAGGGCCGGCGCCGAGCGGAGCCGGGCCGAGGTCAGCCTCCTGTCGAGCGTCGCGGGCCGCCCGGCAGGTCAGCTGAGCCTCGCGGAGGTGCTCGAGCAGGTCCGGGCGACGTTCGGCATGGCGTCCGCCGCGCTCGTGCGAACAGGCCCTGACGGCACCTCGGCCGTGGTCGCCGCTGTCGGTGACGTCCCCGACGAGCCCTCGAGCATCCGCGTCGAGGCCAGCGCGGAGCTGGCCCTGCTGGCCCACGGCCCCTCCCTCTTCGCCGAGGACCGGGCTGCACTCGAGCGGCTCGCGGCCGCCGCGGCGCGCGCCTGGGAGGGCCAGCACCTGGCCGCGAACGCGGACCGGCTCCGTGAGGCGGACCGGGTGCGCTCGGCTCTGCTGGCCGCCGTCGGGCACGATCTGCGGACGCCGCTCAGCGGGCTCAAGGCCTCGGTGAGCAGCCTGCGCCAGCAGGATGTCGAGTGGACGGCCGATGAGCGGGACGAGCTGCTCGCCGCCATCGAGGAGTCGACCGACCGCCTCACCGCGATCATCGCGAACATCCTCGACCTCACCCGGATCGAGGTGGGTTCCGTGGGGGCGCGGGTCGCGCCGGTGGGCGTCGACGAGGTGGCCGCCCGGGCGTTGCTCGGCCTCCGCTCCCCCGTGTCCATGGCGATCCCCGACGACCTTCCGCTCGTGCTGGCCGACGCCGGTCTGCTGGAGCGCGTCATCGCCAACCTCGTCGACAACGCAGCACGGCACACACCGCCCGGACGCACGGTCGACGTCGTCGCGCGCCTGCACACCGCGGGCCTGTCAGCAGTACCCGTCGTGGAGCTGCGCGTCGTCGACCACGGCCCCGGCGTCCCGCCGTCCCTCTGGCCGGCGATGTTCGCTCCGTTCCAGCGCCTCGACGAGCGCACGCCCGGCTCCGGCTCGGGTCTCGGACTGGCGATCGTCCAGGGGTTCTGCGACGCGATGGGCGTCGACGTCCGCCCTGAGGAGACACCGGGGGGCGGCTTCACCATGGCGCTCGAGCTTCCGTTGGCCCCGTCGTGACCCGGGTGCTCGTCGTCGATGACGACCCGACGCTCGTCCGCGCGCTCGTCGTCAACCTCCGTGCGCGGCACTTCGAGGTCGAGACGGCTTCCGACGGCGGAACCGCCCTGCGGCGCGCCGCCTCACACCCTCCGGACCTCGTCATCCTCGATCTCGGCCTGCCGGACCTGGACGGCCTCGAGGTCGTCGCCGGGCTCCGTGGGTGGACCGACGTGCCGATCATCGTGCTCTCGGCCCGTGACACGCAGTGGGCCAAGGTCGACGCGCTCGATGCCGGGGCCGACGACTACGTCACCAAGCCGTTCGGCATGGACGAGCTGCTGGCGCGGATGCGAGCGTCGCTGCGGCGTGCGATGCCCACACCGTCAGCGCCCGTCGTGACGACCGACGCCTTCACCGTGGATCTCGCCGCGCGACGGGTCGTGCGCGACGGCGCCCCGGTCCGCCTGACCCCGACCGAGTGGCACCTTCTCGAGGTGCTCGTCCGCAGTCCCGGGAAGCTGGTCACGCACGCCGAGCTCCTCCGGGACGTGTGGGGGCCGGCGTACGTCGCGCAGTCGAACTACCTACGGGTCTACCTCGCACAGCTGCGGCGCAAGCTCGAGCTCGACCCCGCGCGGCCCACGCACCTCATCACGGAACCAGGGCTCGGCTACCGCTTCGAGCCGTGATGGCCCCCCAGGAATCTTGACGGTTCCTTAACGCCGCCGGTCCACCTGATCCCGCACCTGCGCCCGTACGGTTTCCGGGGCCGCCCTGGGCCCGGACGCACGCCCGAGCAGCGGAGGACCATGCGGGGAAGCTTCGACGGGCCGACGACCGGCGGTCGCGAGACGTCCAGCATCTCGAACCTGCGTCGGCGCCCGTTCCAGCTCGTCGCGGCCGGCTTCGCCCTGGCGGTCGGCGTCGGGACCCTGCTCCTCCTCTCCCCGGCGGCGAGCTCGGGACCGGCCGCGTCGCCGCTCACGGCCCTGTTCACCGCGACGTCGGCCGTGTGCGTGACCGGTCTCGTCGTCGTCGACACGCCGACGGCGTGGTCGCCGTTCGGTCAGGTCGTGATCCTCCTGCTCATCCAGGTCGGCGGCTTCGGGATCATGACGATGGCTTCGCTCCTCGGGCTGCTGCTCTCACGCCGTCTTGGTCTGCAGACGCGCCTCGCCGCCGCGACGTCGGCCAGAACCGTAGGCCTGGGCGACGTCAGGGGCGTGCTCTTGGGCGTCGCACGCACGACGCTGGTCGTCGAGGGCCTCACCGCGCTCGTGCTCACCGCGCGCTGGGCGCTGGGCTACGGCGAGCCGATCGGGCGCGCCCTGTGGTTCGGGGTCTTCCACGCGGTCTCGGCCTTCAACAACGCAGGATTCGCACTCTTCTCCGACAGCCTGATCGGGTTCGCCTCGGATCCCTGGATCTGCGTGCCCCTCACGGCAGCCGTCATCGTCGGTGGCCTCGGCTTCCCGGTGATCCTGGAGATCTGGCGCCAGCACCGCCGACCGTCCAGGTGGAGCCTCCACTCGAAGATCACGGTGCTGACGACCGGCGCGCTCCTGCTGCTCGGGACGCTCTTCTTCCTGGTAGCGGAGTGGAGCAACACGCTGGCCGGCCTGAGTCCCGGTGGTCGCCTCCTGGCCGGGTGGACGCAGTCCGTCATGCCGCGGACCGCGGGGTTCAACTCGATCGACACCGGCCAGCTGCACGAAGGGACGCTCCTCGGCACCGACATCCTGATGTTCATCGGCGGCGGCTCGGCGTCGACCGCTGGAGGCATCAAGCTCACGACATTCGCCGTGCTGCTCGTGGTGATCTGGTCGGAGGTTCGCGGGGACCCGGACGTCAGCATGTTCGACCGGCGGATCGCCGCGAGCGCGCAGCGGCAGGCGGTCTCGGTCGCTCTCGTCGGCGTGGCCGTCGTCATCGTCCCGACGGTCGCCATCTCCCTGACGTCGCCCTTCGGCATCAGCGACGTGCTGTTCGAGGTGATCTCGGCTTCGGCGACCGTCGGGCTGTCGACGGGTATCACGGCGGAGCTGGGTCCGGTGCACCAGCTGATCCTGGTCGTGCTGATGTTCCTCGGTCGGCTCGGGCCGATCACCTTCGCCACGGCGCTCGCTCTCCGCGAGCGACAGCGGTTCTTCCGGTACCCGGAGAGCGCGCCGATCATCGGGTAGCGCCGACGCCCCGCCAGACGCCGGCTGCGTATCGCCGCTCCTCGATCGTCGACGCGCTTACGATCGCGAGGTGGCGAACCTGCGTGGGTCCGGTTCGGCCGTCGGCCTCTGGCGTGAGGGCTCTCTTCGGGTGTTGACGGCGGTCGTCGCCGTGGGCGTTCTGGTGTCAGGTTGTATCCCGTCGGGTCCGTCGTACAGCCCGTACATGACGGGGATCCCCGAGGCTCGGGCTGCTGCTGTTGCGACAGTCAGTGACGCTGCTGGGCGGATCGACTTCTCGGACCAGGTCACCGTCTTGGGCGAAGGCACTGCTGACGGCTGCGGGACCCACACCGACGGGACCTTCTTCGCGCAGGCGACGGGGTACTACTGCGTGACGGGGTGGATGGTCGCGTTCGTCATCCCGAGCGCTCACACCCGCGAAGAGGTGGTCGGCGCGGTCGACGCCGAGCTCGCGGCCATGGACATCGAGTACGCCTACCCCCTCGCCGTGGATCTCGTGATGGCGTATCCGAGCGTGCGTGGCGACATGGTCGTGAGGGGTGGGGGCCATGTCGGCGGAGCCGAATTCCGGGTGTCGACCACGCCGTTCAGGGCAGACACCTGGCGCGCGCCGCGCATCCCACGCGGGTCTTCTGAGGTCTCGGTCGACGGCGACCTCGATGCGATCACCGCGTCGGCCGTGGAGGCGACGGGCGCGAGCGAGGTCGTGACGGTCCTCGTGTCCACGCACTACTGGGACACCAGGGGTCTCGAAACCGCTGCTGAGTCACCCGCGCCGCTCAGGCTGGACTACTACAGCGAGGGATCGGTCTACGCGTTCGACGTCGCGCTACCGGTGCCGGCAGAAGGCGGACAGGCGTGCGCCCAGGACGGTGCGGTCGACCAGCCGACCATCTCGCTGGTCGAGTCCCCCTTCCCTCGTCTCACGTTCGCCCTGAAGCCGGCGGCGACCTCGGACGACATGCAGCGCGTGCGTGATTGCCTCGCCGCAGGCCTCAGCTCGGGGGCCGTCGCTGTGCTGACCCCGTACGAGGAAGCGGGCGGGGCGGCACCCTGGGTACCCCGCACGCAGAAGGGCCGCCCCGCCGAAGCGGTGCGGCCCTCTGACCTGCGACATCTCTGTCGGGATGGCGGGATTTGAACCCACGACCCCTTGACCCCCAGGCTCTCCCAGCCCGTGGGGCAGGTCCGCGTCGAACAGTGTCCGCGCAGGTCAGCGTCCATAACCGTCCAGCGCCGTCCATCTTTGCCCACGCCCGTTGGGCCTACTTAGGCTTACCGATAGGCGGACTGCTGAGCCGGCTGGAGGGGCGACGGGCGATGCCACGACAGAGACGCGAGCGAGGCGAAGGCGCCGTCTACTACTCGAAGAGCCGCCACCGTTGGGTCGGCCAGCTGGATGCCGGCACGGACGCCAACGGTGCACGGATCCGCCCGCTCGTCGTCGCGCGCACGCGCGACGAGGCGCGTTCGCGGCTTGCCGAGCTCCGAGAGGCTCGGGACAAGGGCATCGACGTCCGGTCTCGTCACGTGACCTTCGACGACGTGGCTGACCTCTGGCTCTCCCGAGACATCGCGGGGCACGTCTCCGAGGAGTCGCTCTCCAACTACACGTCCTTGCTGCACGGTCGGATCTCACGGGCCATCGGCGGGATCCCGGTCACGCAGCTGCGCGCCGCGGATGTCGAGAAGATGCTCCTGGAGTTCCAGGAACTAGGTCGATCGGCCCGCTATATGCGGCTCGCGCGGAATCTCACGGAGCGGGTGTTGGATTACGCGGTGCGGCGCGACGTCGTCGACCGCAACGTCGCCGCGAAGGTTCGAGCGCCGGCCGGTCCGACGGCGGAGCGCTACGGATTGACCGTGAAGCAGGCCCGTCGCCTCCTCAAGGTCGCCGCCGAGGACCGGCTGGGCAACCTCGTTACAGTTTCGCTGCTCCTCGGCCTTCGTCCCGGGGAGGCCGCCGGCCTGACGTGGGACCACGTCAAGCTCAAGGGCAAGCGCCCGACGATCACCGTGGCTGCGAGTCTCCGGCGCACCCCGATGGGTGCCCTCGTCCTCGTGCCCCCGAAGACACGGACGAGTCGACGCACGTTGGAGATCCCTCCGCCTGTCGTCGCGGCGCTCAGGTCTCAGCGCACCCAGCAGAAGACCGACCGGGCCGCCGCGGCACGGGGTTGGCAGAACTCGCTGGACCTGGTCTTCACGACGGAGGTTGGCACGCCGCTCGACCCGTCGAACGTCAGGCGAACCTATGCACGCCTCGCGAGCGCGGCCGGACTCGAACACCTGCACCCCCACATGCTCCGGCACGCGGCCGCCAGCCTCTTGTCGGCGGCAGGCGTGCCGATCGAGGACATCTCCGACACGCTCGGTCATCGCTCGGTCGCGATCACAGCTGAGGTGTATCGCCACCCGATAGCGCCTGTCCGCTCCGGCCACATGGCAGCGATGGACATGCTGGTTCCTAGGGGCCGTCCCAAGCCGGAGGGCTGACGCCGCGCCAACGACCGGCTGTCGGCGCCCGTTACCTCGCCAGTGCCACCACGCGACCGGAGACTGCCGGCGCAACCCCGCAACTTCTACTCCTGACGGCTCTACTCTGACGGGAGCGCTGGGGGTGGTATCCGATGATCCGACCGCGCAGCCAGACGAGCGTGCGGCTCTCGCCCAACGCTGTCACGGCACTAGAGCAGGTGTCCGCCGCCCGCTCCCTTAGCCGCGATGCGACTGTCCGCACCCTGCTGAACGAGTACATCGACGTCCAAGACGCTCGGAGCGAGGACACGCGGCTCACACACATCTCGACTGTGCTTCGCTTTCCACCGCCGCCGCTCTCCAGAGCCGAACGCGACAACCGTGTGCGTGTCGCGATGCGTCTCGACGCTGGGGTTGCCGAACGAGCCTCGACGCTCGCCCTCCGCCTGCCCGGCCAGCCCGTCGCGCGAGGTCCGCGCGACTACTCCCCTCGGCCCCTGACCGATGCCCTTGCCGTAGCGATCGCCTTGGCTAGGCCCTACACCGACGATGGTCTTGAAGGACTCCCATCCGTGGTCACCCACGCGGTGGCGGTCGGGCTCTGGCGCCTAACTGTCGCCGCAACGCTCACGCGAGCGGAGAAGCGCGTCCTCCTTGCGCGCCCGGACTCCGAACTCGCCGCGGTTCTCAACGATGAGGACGTCTCGTGGCACTCGCCGTGGCGCTTCGAAGTGGCCCTACACCTCGCTCGGAAGCTCCTGGCATCGCCCGATCGCTCAGCGAACCTGCGGATGCTTCAGCAGCAAGGCGACCCCTTCGAGGCCGTGCGATTCGAGCTCGCCCGAACCGAGTGGCCCGACTCGAGATTGATGCATGACTGCGTCGCGCGCCCGCGTTATGACCACGAGGGCCGAGGAGGAGCGGCCGTCTGGAGGGCCGAGCGCAAACTGGCAATCGAGGAGTTGTCGGCCGTCCTGACTGCCGACCGGCACTGGGACCGGGTCGAGGTCGCCTGTCCAGGGTGGCCCCTCGAGCACCCCTCGGAGTGGATCGCTCTGCCCCTCGCGTTCGGCCAGCGCCTCTCCGACCGTCAGCAGGAAGACCTCGACATGCGTCGCGTTGTGCTGGTCCAGTCTGGCTCCCGGTCATCGCTCTGGCCGTACAACGTCCACGGAGACCCGATCCCACGGTTCGACGTAGCGCTGACGGCAGCCCCGAAACAGTCCGCTCCGAGCTTCGCAGAGCTCGTGCTCATCTCTACCGAGGTCACAGGTTGGCCCTGGGTGCCGTCAGATCTTGCGGTTCCTTGGGGACTCATGTCGCCGGCCGACCGCGAGCGACTCGAGGCTCAAGCCGCGGCGAACCGCAGGCGAGCTGCTCACGCAGCCGTGGATCACTGGCATCACTCGGACTGGTTGCCGGAAGCGCTCGAGGCGCTCGTTGACGATCCGCCACGGTTCGCCCGGCTAGCGCGACAGCAGGGCGTCTCGGGTGGGCCGTTCCGCGCCGGCTGCGTATGGCGGGTGGAGTCGATAGCCCAAACGCTGACGTCGACCGCCACGGATGACCAGCTTCGGTGGCTGGTCCGCACGATCCATCAGATGCGGACCCGCGCTCTGGAGGGAGCGATGCGGTGGGCCTCGCAGCAGGCGTACTGGCATGGAGAGCCCCGGGCGGACGACATCGTGTGACATCAACCGTATGTTGGACGATGAACACGCGCTCGAAGGTGGAAGAGAACTCAGTCCACCGACAGAACGGAGCGCAACGTGAACCCCCCGAAAGCACAAGATGAGGCGGCACCAGACCGCGATCGGCATCGTCCGATGCACCCTCGGGCTACTGAACCGAGGTGGTGCGTCGAGCACGATGTCGCTGCATCCTTCGACGTCGATTGCTTCCGGTGCCCGCTGGACAACGCCCTCGTCGGCCCCCCCGTGCGGTGAGAATCGCGTTCTGGCGCACCCGTCGCCGGCAGCACCAGGGGCGTCCGGTGGAGGAGGCCCTGACGGGGTTCGGGTGGTGGTCGCTGGCTGCCGGACTGGCGGCGGGGACGCGCTAGTCGGCAGCGGCGGGCGGGTCGACGAGTCGTCCTCGCCTGCTCGGAACGCTCGCGATGCCGACGAGGGCACGACGACATGGATCCTGTCGTCGTTACTGAGCGTGGGCACCTTCCACGCCAGTCGTCGCGATGACGCCGTCGATGACGCACCGACAGCGGGCGTCGCGTCATCGTGCTGGCTATCGCTCATGAGGAGGGTCGAGGCCTCGACTAGGAGGTGGTCCTGTTGGCCAGCACGAGTCCGCTTCGCCTGATCTCAACAAGCACAGAGCCGCGTCGCCGCCACGTCCGCGAGGTGGAGCAGCCGGTGATCAACATCACGCTTCAGGCTGACGAGCGTCGAGTCTTCAGCGTCACCGAAGCGGCGGCGGTCCTTGGGATCGGCCGGAGCAAGCTGTACGAGTTCATCGCCGCCGGCGAGCTCCGCACGATCCACATCGGACGTCTCTGCAAGGTGCCCGTCGACGCGATCGACGAGTTCCTTGCGACACGGCCGTCGACGCCCCCTCGGCCGGGCGCATGAGCGAGCGAGCGCCGTAGCGCCGGCCGAGCTCAACTTCGATCTCATCGAGGACGATGCAGCTAGCGAGGAGCTGCAGCGTCCGGGCGCACCGCCCGCCCAGCTGGGATCGGGGGAAGAGTGGCACGCACGCGCCGCGTGGTACCAGACCCGGATCAACCGGATCTCTTCACGGGGGGACCCTCGAACCTCGGACTGCGCTTCCGTCTCGCCCGACAGGACTGGCCTTCGCCTGGTCGCCTTCCGGTGAACCACGCGAACTCCGACGTCCACTCCGTCGTCTGGCGGGACCTGCTCACTGCGCGGGCTCCGCTCGTTGTCGCCGGCTACGCGTCGCTGGAGAACATCGTCGCTCTGGTGGCCGCGCGGGAGGACTCGGTGGCCGAGCGACCGCCCCTGCGCATCCTGCTCGGGAGCGAGCCGTTCGTCCGAGACCGGCCACGATTCGGCTCCGCGACAGCCACATTCACCGACGAAGTGCGGCACTACTGGACCGAGGAACAAGGGATCTCCCTCGCCCTGTCGGCGAAGGTCGTCCAGACCATCGAGGCCAGTCAAGCGGGCCGGATGCAGGTGCGCTTCGTACCTGGCGCCACACGGATGCACGCCAAGATCTACCTCGGCGACTCCGCCGCGACAGTCGGGTCCAGCAACTTCACCCTTACCGGCATGCATCACCAGCTCGAGGCGAACGTGCGCTTCCGTCCCGGCGAGGACGGGGATCGATTCGCCGAAGTCGCCGGCGCAGCCACCAACTACTGGGAAGTCGGCGAGCCGTGGGACGAGGAGTTTCGGGCGCTCCTCCATGGACTCCTGCGCTTTGTCCCTTGGCGCGAGGCGCTGGCACGGGCGTGTGCGGACCTGCTCGAGGGTCAGTGGGCAGCCCGGTACCTCCCCTCTGACGGCCCGGCGACCGAGCTTTGGCCATCACAGGTTGCCGGCATCGCCGAGGCGATGTGGATCGTCGAGAGCGTCGGAAGCGTCCTCGTAGCCGACGCCACAGGCTCCGGCAAGACCCGAATGGGAGCTCACCTGACCAGGGCCGTCCGCGACCGGCTCTGGAGCACTGGGCGCGTCCGGCGCGACCTGACAGTCCTCGTCTGCCCGCCGGCCGTTGAGGCGCAGTGGGCCCGCGAGGCGACGTTCTGCGGGCTCAGCCTTCTGACCGTGTCACAGGGGCTACTGAGCCGCGCGGCAGCCAGTGGTGCTCGTGTCGAAGACGCTCAGGTCGCTCGCGCGCAAGTCCTTGCTATCGACGAGGCGCACAACTTCCTGAGCACGGCCTCGAACCGAACCGCGAAGGTCCGCGAGTCGGGCGCCGATCACGTCCTGATGTTCACGGCGACACCGATCAATCGGGGGACGCAGGACTTGCTGGCCCTGGTCGACCTCCTCGGGGCCGACAACTTCTCCGACGAGACGCTGCGCATACTCGATGGCCTGGCCAAGCGGGGCAACGAGGCGCCGCTCTCCGACGACGACCGCTCGCGGGTCCGCGAGGAGATCCAGCGGTTCACCGTCCGGCGCACGAAGGCCCGTCTCAACGCGCTCGTCGACCGCGAGCCAGCCCTGTACAAGCACCCGGTGACCGGGCGCCCCTGCCGCTACCCAGAGCACGTCATGAAGACGTACCCCACGGGAGAGTCAGCCTCGGATGAGAGGTGCGCCGAGGAGATCCGGGTGCTCGTGACGAGGCTGCGCGGGGTCACCCTGCTCGGCGACAACCTGGCGTTACCTCCGGCCCTACGACGCGACTACACCGACGAGCGCTGGCTCGAGCTTCGCCTCGGTGCTGCTCGGGGCCTCGCGGCCCACAACGTCCTCTCTTCCATGCGTTCGTCGAAGGCCGCACTGCTCGAGCACCTCATCGGTACCAAGGCGGCGATCGCCGAGCTCAGCTTGGCGGCGCTGAGCAAGCCTCAGCCGTCGGGAGACCAGCTTGCGCGCGTCGCCGCGATCCTGAAGCGGGGCAAGCCCACGAGCGGGCTGTCGTGCGACCTCCCGGTGTGGCTCGCTGACGACGCGGCGTGGCTCGACGCCTGCCGCCAGGAAGAGCACGTGTACCGGGAGATCCTGGAGGCAGCGCGTGCACTGAGCACCCTGCGCGAGTTTGCGAAGGCGGACAAGATCCGGCGGCTGACCTCTCGCAAGCACGCTCGTGTCCTCGCCTTCGACCACCACCCGATCACGCTCGCGGTCATCGCGTCGCACCTAGAAGGCTCCGCGGTGCCGGTGACGGTCGCCACCGGTGGCGACACCAGGGGCCGGCGCGAGATGTTGGAGCGCTTCGCTCGAGACTCGACTACAGGCGGCATCGGCCTGTGCTCCGACGCGATGAACGAAGGGATCAACCTCCAAGGGGCCAGCGCCGTGGTCCAGCTCGACATGCCGACCACGTTGCGCGTGGCCGAGCAACGAGTCGGGCGGGTCGATCGGATGGACAGCGTCCACGCCCGGATCGAGGTGTGGTGGCCGGACGACGGGCCGGCGTTCGCGACACACGCCAATGAGTTGCTTGTCGCCCGCAACGCCGAGTCGTCGGCCCTGCTTGGATCCAACCTCCCGGTCCCCGACTTCGTCGCCTCGACCGAGGCGGTCGTTCGGGCGGAGGACTTCATCCGGGCCGATCAAGACGAGCGGACCGCGACCTGGGACGGGATTCACGACGCCCTTGAACCCGTCCGCCGCCTCGTCGATGGACCTGACGCGCTGCTCACGCCGGCCGAGTACGAGCTACATCGCGGGACTACCCATCGCGTGCTTGCCCGAATCAGTCCAGTCCGCACGAGGACGGCATGGGCATTCCTCGCGGTCGCGGGCACGAAGCATGGTGCTCCACGCTGGATGCTGCTGGAAGCCGACAGCCCTGATCCCAGCGTGGGCGTCGACGTCGTCTCGACACGGCTCCGGGAGCTTCTCGCTGAGGATCCGCCTGACCGGAAGTTCGACGAGGAGTCCGAGCACCTCCTGATCCGCTTCCTCGAACGTGCCCGCATCGCGGAAGTGGCACTGCTCCCCCGCCGCACCCAGCGTGCGCTGACTCAGATGGCGATGTCTTGCCGACACTGGCGGAACGACGCGCGGCACCGCGGCGAGTTCGAGCTGGCGGACCGCTGGGACAGACTGGCCCAGCTCGCCGTCGTGGATCCGCACGAAGATCGCGGCGAGGCCGTCGACCTGTACCAGGTGGCCGAGGCATGGCTGCACCTCGTTCGACCACTCCGCGACGACTACCGCCGGAAGCACCGCCGTCGGCGATACGTGACGTTGTCCGACCTCGACGACGCGTTGCGCGCCACATCACTACCGATCGCCGCGATAGAAGGCGCGCTGAGCCAACTGGAGTACGTTGAGCCGATCGACCGCCGAATCTCGGCCTGCATCTTGGGAGTGCCCGGCGAGGCAGAGTGACGCATCGCACTGGCGTACGTCGGCTTCAGGCGGTGGGCCCGCCGAAGAGAGTCGCTGCTAGCGACGCGGACGGGGCAGGCACCTCGGCGCAGAGGTGACTGTCGGTGTGTTGCAGCGTGCTCTCGACCGCGAGCGGTTGAATGAGGTCCGGTCGATGTGTCGCGAATCGCTAGGGGGCTGGGTTGAGGTTCCGTCGGCGGACCCTGGAGAAACTTGGTGACCTCGTCTGCGGGAACCCCGGTTCGGACGAGCCAGGTTCCGAGCACCCCAAGTACTTCCCGTACCGCTCGAGCTCGTACCTCACAGAGTTCTTCCAGGACCTCGATACCGAGTGGGCTCACGATGGCTCGACGCGGCATCGATGGGTTGCTGACGTCCTGGAGCAAATGCTCGCGGAGCCGCATGACAGCGCTACGCGCCCTCCTGAGATCTTCTGCCGGGTCATCGATCGGCTGATGGAGCGCTCGGAGGCGACGAACGAGGGTCCCGATCGGCCGCACGCTCTGGCACTGCTGAACGACGTCCTGAGCAGAGAAGGCTTCGAAGCCTTCTACGGCGAAGACCGGCACTGCTACCTACGGCACGTTGGTTCGGGGCAGATTGCCGTGCTGGCTGCAAATCCACATCGCCCATTGACGCCGACAGAGGTGAAGCGGCGCGCGCAGCTGGCGGCGTACTTGGACAGGTGCAGCGAGGACGAGCTCATCGAGGAGGTACTGCTCCCGCTGTTCCGCCAGCTTGGGTTCCACCGCATCACCGCTGCTGGCCACCGCGACAAGGCGCTCGAGTACGGCAAGGACGTCTGGATGCGCTACACGCTGCCGACGCAACACGTCCTCTACTTCGGGATCCAAGCCAAGCGAGGCAAGCTCGACGCGTCCGGCACGACGGGGCGCGGGAGTGCGAACGTCGCCGAGATCCACAACCAGGCCCTGATGATGCTCGCCCACGAGGTGTTCGACCCGGAGTTCAGCCGCCGGGTGCTGGTGGACCATGCCTTCATCGTGGCGGGTGGCGTGATCACGAAGCAGGCACGGAACTGGCTCGGCAACGCGCTGGACGCAGCCCGCCGCAGCCAGATCCTGTTCATGGATCGGGACGACATCCTCGACCAGTACATCGTGAACAACGTGCCGCTCCCGGATGCAGCAACGCCAACGGCCACGGCGACGTGGTCTGACGAACCGCCGTTCTGACTGCCACGGCACCGCATGCATGGCGGACCACGTGACTGAGGCCAGGTGAACCTGCGCCTCCTTGCGGCACCCGCCGACGCAGCTCCCTAGTGCCGCTCCGTTGGTCACGTGGGCGTTCGGAGCCGGTGACTCGATGACGCACGATCCACAGCCTCCGCGTCATCGATGACGCTCCACCGCCAGCCGCTTGCGTCATCGCTCTGTGCATAGCCCCTGAGCAACGTCGTCACCGCCTAGCAACGGAGGTGACGAGATGGACAAGGACTACCCCAGGTCGTCGCGGGGCTACTCGTACGACGACATCACCGAGATCACCAAGCGCCGCGACGACCTCTTCGACCACCTGGACGCCATCGCGGTCGAGGGCTGGGACGGACCGGCGGCGACGGACCTGCTCCGCTTCGTACGGAGCCACATCGTCCGTCCTCTTGTGGTCGACGTCGGGCTTCGCGGCGGAGCCGCATCCGAGGCGGAAGCCACGGCGTGGGAGGTGCTCTGGCTGAAGCTGCAGGAGCCATCTCTGCGGGCCGCCCGCTCCCCGTGGGGAGTCCTCTGGCAGACGGCTCGGCGCGCGGTCCTCGGCGAGATCCTCGCCCAACGCTGGGGCGCTCCCCCGAGAAGGGCATGGAAGCTGGACGCCGCGGAGCGCGCCGGCCGCGTGCGGAGGCCCATCGCCCTCGAGCCCCTCCTCGCTGGCGGCTGGCAGCCCGCACACGACGAGGCTGCTGCGGGCGCCGACGACGGCCCACTGACTCGGGTTCTCGCCCTTACGGCGAGCGCACTCCGATCCGTCGGCTGGCCGGAGGACACCGCCGTCTCGATCACGCGAGAGGTAGCGCGGTTCGAAGCCCCAGCACGCGCACGCGCGACGAGCACCATCGTCGGCTGGCGCACTCTCGCGAAGAAGGTCGGGGTCGCCCCGTGGCAGGCACGACGCCTGGTCTGGATTCTCCGCGGGTCGCCCGAGTCGCCGGGTCTCCTCGCGCGGATCACTCTCGAGGGAGCGTCCGCGGTGGAAACCCCCGGGACGCAAGCTGCTCTGAGGAGCACCCGTGTCCGGTGCCTTCCCTGCCCGACGCCTCCCCTCTCCCGCGCAACGGCCGGTCGCCGGGACGACGCGGTCGCCGAGCGAGCGGCGTCATGACGGGCATCCACAACAGAGCGACACCACCACCAATGCACAGTCGCCGCCTCCGGGGACGCCATGTTGGTCGCTGCCGGGGCACACGTAATGGCATGGCGACACGATTCGGATCGTCCGCAAGACGGGTGCGAGGGTTCACATCCCGCCGCAACGGGTGTCCAATGGGTGACCTGCGCCCTGATCAGGGCAGGTCAGGGCATTCTGGGCACCGTTTCAGGGGGGACGGTGGTGGCCCGATGGTGAGCCGACCGCTTCTGCACCGCCTCGTGCTACTGATCTGCGGGGCGCTACTGCTCGCCTCCTGCACCTCGACCGATCCCGAGGCGACGCCGTCCGCCACGACGACGGCGTCCGCGTCGCCGAGCCCGACGTCGAGCCCCACACCCACGGTGGACCCAGCCGTCGAGGAGGCCACCGCGGCCATCCTCGACGCTTACCGCACCTACTGGTCCGTCTCGGTCGCCGCGCTCGCCGATCCGAGCGCGGGCCTGCCGGCGGACTTCGATCGCCTGATCGTCGACAAGGCCCGCGCGTCGCTCGCCGAGTCGGTCATCCGGCTCGACCAGCAGGGTCTCGTGATGACGGGCGAGCCCGTCATCGACCCGGAGGTCGACTCCGTGACGCTGGGCGAGCAGCCCGAAGCCCACGTCATCGACTGCGTCGACTCCACCAACTGGATCCCCACCTTCCGCGACACCGGCGACCCCGCTGCCTCCGAAGGGCAGAACGCCGTCGTCGAGGTCGAGGCCTGGGCGACCGTCTTCGACGACCGCTGGGTCATCAGGGAGGTCGAAGTCCACAGGGACCGGCCGTGCTGAGGCGCGTGACGGTCCTCGTCGCTCTCACCCTGCTGCTCGCGAGCGGGGCGCCCGCCCAGCGCGCCGTGGCAGCCGGCGGCGTCACCTGTCCCCCGCCACTGATCATCTGCGAGGTCGAGGTCGAAGACCCCGGCAACCCCGCCCAGCCACCCGCCGACCCGCCCGTGGTCGACGTAGGCGCGGGTCAGTGCGTCACGTTCCGCGGGAACGTCGTGCCCTGCTGGGACGACCTCTGGGGCTGGTTCAACGCCTCAGACTCCTGCTACTACCGGCTCACCGAGCCACCGCCGCCGGGTACCGATGCCGTCTGGGAGGGCCACTACCCTGACGGCGCGATCTACGACGTCACCTGTGCCGAGCCGCTCAGGGCGCCCGGCACCAACGGCGGTTGGACATGGCTGCCCTCGCCCCCGCCCGGCTACGGCGGTGACCCTGCGCAGCTCGCCCGCCGCGCCATCGACCAGATGGCGCTCGAAGGACCGGCGATACGCACCCCACTCGCTGAGGGCGAGTTCGGCACCGTCGGCATCCCGCTCTGGCTCTGGACCGACCAGACGGCCACGACCTGGGGGCCGAACACCGCAACGGCGTCGGTCCCTGGTCTCGCCGTCACGGCCACCGCACGCGCCCGGTGGATCGACTGGGACCTCGGCGACGGCACGCGGATGCGATGCGACGGTCCCGGGACGCCCTTCATCCCCGGTCGGGTCGAGTCCCCAACGTGCGACCACGTGTACGCCGCTTCATCCGCCGGGCGTCCCGACGACGCCTACATCGTCACCGGCACGACCACGTGGGACGTCACGTGGTCCGGCGGTGGCACCTCCGGGAACCTCCAGGTCACCCGGACCTCCACCGCGTCCGTCCGCATCGGAGAGCTGCAGGTGCTCACGACGAGCTGAACCACCTGCGGATCGGAGCCGACCATGGCCACGAGTACAGACACCCGCCGCGAAGCCGCGGCCCTTGCGCCGACGGGTCCACAGCGCCTGGCGCCGGTGGTCCCGCCGCGCGGTCGCCGCCGTCCCGGACTCATCACCGCCGGTGTCGCGCTGTCCGCCCTCGGCGCTCTCGTGGCCGTGTGGCTCGTCTCGTCGGCCGGTGACCGGACCGACGTGGTGATGCTCGCGCGCGACGTCGCGTATGGCACCACCCTCACGGCCGACGACCTGACGACGACAGCCGTCGCCGTCGACGCGTCCGTTGCGACCGTGGGCGCCGAGGGAGCTTCCAGCCTCGTCGGCCAGGTCGCCACCGCCGATCTCGCCGCCGGCACGCTGCTCGCCCCGAGCGACGTCGCGCCAGCTGGACCACCCGGCCCGGGCGAGGCGCTCGTCCCCCTTCCCGCGACCGCAGAGCGCCTACCGGCGACCGGGCTACGGCCGGGTGATCGCCTGCTCGTCGTCGACACCCCGACGCAGGCGGCCGACCCACCCACGGAGCGGCCCGAGACGTTCGATGTCGTGGTAGCCCGGGTGGGCGCGCCTAACCTGAACGGTGTCAGCGTCATCGACGTCGTCGCGGCCGCCGATGACGGCCCGGCGCTCGCCGCGCGTGCCGCGACGGGGCGATTCGCCTTGGTCCTCCTCTCGCACGAGGAGCCGTGATGGCCGTCCTAACGCTCTGCTCCGCCTCCGGTGCGCCCGGTGTGACGACCAGTGCCTTCGCGCTCGCCCGCGTGTGGCACCTCGCCACCGGGCGCAGCGCGCTGCTTGTCGACGCCGACCCCGTCGGCTCGGCACTCATCCCCGCGTTCGCCGGAGCCGGGATCCCCACGGGCGGTGGCGTCCTGGCCGTGGCGGCCGAGCGAGCATCGTCTGCCGACGACATCCTCCGTCGGAGCGTGGCCCTGGATGACGATGCCGCGTGCCTCGTGCTCACGGGTGTCACGGAACCTGCGCAGGCGCGTCCGCTCGGCGCCGTCTGGACGACGCTCGTCGAGGCTGCCCACGAGTTCGACGGCCTCGGGATCGACGTCCTGGTCGACGCAGGGCGGCTCGGGCACGGCTGGGAGCCGCAACCGCTCATCGATGCGGCGGACATCGCCGTCCTGGTGACCCGGACGAGCCTGTCCTCGGTGGCCCTCGCGCGGCCTGGCCTCGCCGAGCTCGCCAGGCGCCGCCCCGCCGGCGCGCCGGTGCGGCTCCTCGTCGTCGGCCGACCGGCCCCGTACTCGTCGCGGGAGGTCGCCCGCGCACTGGACGGCGACGCGCTCCCGGAGATCCCGGATGATGCCGCCGGCGCGCACGCCCTCCTGCTGGCCGAACCACCGAGCGGACGGTTGGGTCGGTCCGGCCTCCTCCGTGCCGCTCGTCAGACCGCCGCCGGCCTGGCCGGAGCCGCCACCACGACCCGGGCCGGAGAGGTGGGCGTGCGATGACCGAGGACCTGCGCACGCCACGGCGGAACGGCCACCTGTCCCCCGCCGCGCTGCCCGCCCTACTCGGCGGGGAGCGGGTATCGGCGCGACCGGTCGACCCCGGCACGGTGCGGGATGTCCGGCGGGCAGTCGCGGAGGTGCTCGCCGCCCGCCTACAGGCGGATGCGGTTCCCGATCCGGCGGCCCGTCGCGAGCTGGCCCGTTCCTTGCTGGCGGCCGAGCTCAGTGCGCGAGCACGCGCGCGCGTCGCGTCAGGACTCGATCCATGGCCGGTCGAGACCGAGATGGCAGTCGCCTCGGCCGTCATGGCGGCGCTCTTCGGGCTCGGTCGGCTGCAGCCGCTCGTCGACGACCCGCTGGTCGAGAACATCGAGGTCGACGGGTGCGACTCCGTCTGGATCTCGTACGCGGACGGTCACGACCGGAAGGGCGACCCTGTCGCTGAGTCCGACGCCGAACTCATCGAGCTGCTGCAGCTCCTTGCGGCCCGAACCGGCGCCGACGAGCGCACGTTCACCTCCGCCCACCCGTCCCTGCACCTGCGCCTCGAGGACGGGTCACGCTTGGCGGCGATGGCGTGGACGACGCCGAGGCCGCACGTCGTCATCCGGCGGCACCGGGTCAAGGATGTCGACCTCGACGACCTCGTCCGCCTCGGCACCTTCGACCACACGGTCGCCGCCTTCCTTCGGGCGACGGTGCGCGCAGGGAAGAACGTGGTCGTGACCGGTCTGCAGAACGCGGGCAAGACGACCTTGGTGCGGGCTCTCGCCAACGAGTTCCCGCCCCTCGAGCGCTTCGCCACCATCGAGAAGGAGTACGAGCTCCATCTGCACGACCTTCCCGAGCGGCATCCGCGTGTCGTCGCGATGGAGGCGCGTGAGGGGTCGACGGAGCGCGACGCGCACGGACGGCGCGCCGGGGAGGTGACGCTCACCGACCTGGTCACCGACGCGCTCCGGATGAACCTCCGCCGCATCATCGTCGGCGAGGTCCGCGGCGCCGAGGTGCTGCCCATGCTCGAGGCGATGTCCACCGGCGACGGTTCCATGTGCACGCTCCACGCCAGGACCGCACAGCATGGCATCGACCGGATCGTGACGCTCTGCCTCTCGGCCGGCGTCTCCATGACGGAGTCCTTCGCCTACCGCCTTCTTGCCGGCTCGGTCGACCTCGTCGTCCACCTCACGCTCGAGGACGAGTCCGCGACCGGCGGGCCGAAGCGCAGGTTCGTGAGCGACGTCGTCGCCATCGAGGGCCTCGGCGAGTCCTCCCGTCCCGCGACCACAGCGGTCTTCGGTCCGGGTCTCGACGGTCGGGCGGTCCCGCTCCACCGGCCAACCTTCCTTCCCGATCTCGTCCGGGCCGGCTTCGATGCGCGCCTGCTCGACGGCGGCGGATGGCTCGACAACGGCGGTGCCCGATGACGTCCATGGTGCTGGCCCTGCTCGCCGGTGTGCTGCTGCCCGCCGGATTCGTCATGACGATCGCCGGTGTCCGCCGGAGCGTGACGCCGCGTCGCTCGAGGCCCCGTAGGGGCGCCGCGTCGCTGCGCGGCTACGTCGCATCGCGGCGCATCCGACTGGTGAGCGCGCTCGCCGTCGGGCTGGTCGTCTGGGCGGTGTTCGCGTGGCCGATCGCCGGTGTGCTGGCCGCAGGGACCGTCATCGGCATGCCCGTCCTCCTGGGTGCGGGCACCGTGGAGCAACGTCGGATCGACCGGCTCGAGGCGATCGAGGAATGGACCCGGCGGCTGTCCGACGTCCTCGTCGCAGGCGCCGGGCTCGAGCAGGCCGTGGCCGCTTCGGTGGCGACGGCCCCGGAGGCGATCCGGACGGAGGTCGCGGCGCTCGGCGCGCGCCTGGCCGCGCGCTGGTCGCCGGAGCAAGCGCTGCGCGGGTTCGCCGACGACCTCGACGACGCCTCGTCCGATCTCGTCGTGAGCGCCCTGGTCCTGGCGACCCGCCGCCGCGGCCCGGGCCTGTCCCGGGTGCTGGTGTCCGTTGCCGACTCCGTCGCCGACGAGGTCGCCGCGCGGCGCCGGGTGGAGGCGGAGCGCGCCAAGCCACGCGCGACCGCCAGGGCGGTCACCCTCATCACTGTCGGCGTCGTCGCGTTGGGGGCACTCAACACGACCTACGTCGCCCCGTACCGGAGCGGCCTCGGTCAGCTGGTCCTCGCGGCGGTCGCCGCAGGCTTCGTCGCCTGTCTTGTGTGGATCCACCGCCTCACGCTGTCGCCGCGGGAACCCCGGTTCCTCACCGGTCCCGCGGGCGAACCCCTCACGGCGAGGTGGTCCCGATGACCGGCTGGGAGGTCCTGCTCGCGGGTGCGCTCGTCGGGGCCGGCGTCACCGTCATTGCCGCGGGACTGGTGCCCACCCAGCCGGACCTTGCCGCCGTCCTCGCCCGCCTCGATCGCTCGGCGGCCCAGGAACCCGCGGGCCGAGAGGCCGGTGCGATCGCACGGATGCGCGGCCGCGCGCTGCCGAGGGTCATCGAGGCTCTCGGGCTGCGACGCTTCGCGGCGGAGCTGGCGGTGACCGAGCAGACGGTCGAGTCGTTGGCAGCACGCAAGCTCGGCTACGCCGTCCTCGGTCTCGCCTTCCCCCTCGTGATGGCCGCGCTGCTCGCCCTCGTCGGCGTGACGGCGATGCCCATCCTTCCGCTGGGTATCGGCGTCGTGGCCGCTGGCGCCCTCTCGCTCGTCCCAGACGCCGAGATGCGTCGTCGGGCCGGGAAGGCGCGAGCCGCCATGCGTCGGGCCGCCTGCGTGTACCTCGAGCTCGTCGCGCTGGAACGGGCGGCCGACGCCGGCGCCACCGAGGCCCTCGAACGCGCCGCCACGGTCGGCCGGTCACGCGAGTTCCAGCGGATCCGCGAGGCCCTACTCACCGCGCAGGTGACGGGCCGCCCGGCCTGGGACGGCCTGTACCGACTCGCCGAGCAGACCGGAGTCCTCGAGCTCTCCGACCTGGCCGACATCGTGCGGCTCTCCGGCACCGACGGCGCCGCCGTCTACGGCACCTTGCGCGCCCGGGCCACGTCGCTGCGCACCCAGCTGCTCGCCGGCGCGGCCGCCGACGCCAACGCCGCATCGGAACACATGACCATCCCCGTCGCCCTGCTGGGCGTCGCGTTCATGGCCCTCATCGCATTCCCGGCCTTCGCCCGCATCTTCACCGGATGACCCGACCCGCCCCGAAGGAGCCCGACATGCTGCACACCCTGGCCGCCCTCGCCGTCCTGCAGGGCTACATCACGTCCGCGCGACGGGCTGTCCGCCGGCGCCTCGGCGACGACGACGTCGGCGCCTCGACGCTCGAGCTCGTCATCATCGTCCTCGGACTCATCGCGGTCGCGACGCTGCTCGTCGTCGCCATCACCGCCGCCGTGCAGCGCCGCGTCGACCAGATCACCTGAGGTCACCGTGTCGGGCTCCGACCGTCACACGCTCCCGCGCAGCCGAACGACGCCGGCCGCGTCGACGCGCCCGCGCGACGACGGGTCGGTCACCGTTGAGCTGTCGATCCTGTTCCCGGCACTGCTGCTGCTCGTCACGCTGCTCGTCCAGTACGGCCTCTGGTTCCACGCACGGTCGGTCGCGCTCGCTGCGGCGCAACAGGGCGCAGTCGCAGCAGCGGCCTACCAGGCGCCGGCGGGAGCGGGCGTTGACAGCGCCACGGCGTTCGTGGCGGCCCACGGTTCCCAGACGTTGCTGGACGCGTCGGCCACCCAGACTGCACAGGGCGCCGGGACTGTCGTGGTCGAGGTCTCAGGACGGTCGGTCTCCCTGGTTCCGGGCATGCCCGGGCCGGTGGTCGCGCAGTCCGCTGCGGCGCCCGTCGAGCGCTTCACCGTCGCAGGTGCGCCATGAGAGCGCGAACGCAGGACCCCGAGCGCGGCAGCGTGACGCTCGAGCTCGCGATCCTCGCCCCGGTCCTGATCCTTGTGCTCGGCCTGCTCGTCCTCGGCGGACGGGTCGAGGTGGCAGCGTCTGCGGTCGAGCAGGCGGCGGCCGCCGCGGCGCGCGCGGCCTCCCTGGAGCGGAGCGTCGCGGCGGCGCAGATCGCTGCGGAGTCAGCCGTGGACCGGGAGACGGCTGCGCGCGACATCCGGTGCGTGACGACGATGGTCGAGGTCGACGCGTCCGGTCTGACGGCGCCCCTGGGCACGTCCGCGAACGTGACCGTGCGCGCGAGCTGCACGGTCACGATGGCGGACCTCGCGGTCCCCGGGCTCCCCGGCGGCCGCACCATCACCGCGGAGGCGACCTCCGCCGTCGACAGGTTCCGTACGCGATGAACGCGCTCATCTGGCTACGGCACCGGATGCGCCACGAGGAGCCGGACGTGGGCTCCGTCACCGTGTTCGTCGCCGTCACGATGCTCGGCCTCCTGGTGCTCTGCGGCCTCGTGGTCGACGGCGGCGCCAAGCTGCGCGCCACACAACGGGCCGACCGCATCGCGGCCGAAGCTGCCCGCGCCGCCGGACAGGCGGTGGACCCCGCCGCCCTGGTGGCTGGCGACGTCACGGTGGACCGCGCCGCAGCCGTCGAGTCCGCCCAGGGGTACCTCGCGGCGGCAGGCGTCACCGGCACCGTGGGGCTCTCGCCCGACGGCACCGCCATCGAGGTCGACGTCGTGGTCACCGCGCCGAGCGTGTTCCTCGGGCTCGTCGGCATCGAGTCGTTCAGCGTCACAGGCCACGGCCGGGCGGTCCTCGTGCACGGCGTCACCGGAGGTGGGACATGAAGCAGACGGTCGAGAACCGGGTTCACCGTGCGGCACACCCAAAGGGCACCGAGGTCGCCCGGGGCCTCGTGGCCGCCGCGGGCATCGCCGGCTTCGTCATCGGCGTGCCCATCGCCCTCGCCGCGGTGGCCCCGATCCGCGTTCCGTCATCGGCCCCGTCATTCGAAGGCGTCATCGACGCACTGAGCCGGCCCGATGACGGGAATCTGCTGATCGACACACTCACCGTCATCGCATGGCTCGCCTGGGCCGCCTTCGCCGTGCCCCTCGTCATCGAACTGATCGCGGCGCTCCGGGGTGTACCGACTCCGCGCCTACCGCTGCTCGGCCCCGCGCAGCGACTCGCGGCCGGGCTCGTCGCCACAGCGGGCCTCCTGATGACCGCCCCCGTAGCGACGGCATCCGCCGCCGCTGCGGGTGACCCGCCGGTCGTCTCGGCGATGCCGCGCGTGCACGTCCAGACACCTGACCGCGCCCAGGCGCCGGAGAACTCCTCGCCCGACGCGGATGGGGCGAACCCGGCTCGGCCAGCCTCGGTGACCGCGACGACAACCCCCTCCGTCACCGTTGTGCGGGGCGACACCCTCTGGGACCTGGCCGAGCGTCACCTCGGCTCCGGGCACCGGTACACCGAGATCCGGGACCTCAACCTCGGGCGCCCTCAGCCCGACGGTCGCGCACTCACCGATGCTCACTGGATCTACCCGGGATGGCACCTCCTCCTTCCCGCGGACGCAGTCGACGCCGCCGCGCAGCCGGTGCTGACTCCGGCACCCAGCGAGGCGGCTGAGCGCGCCGCCGCCGACTACACGGTCGTGCCTGGCGACACGCTCTGGGGCATCTCTGCCGAACAGCTGGGCGATCCGCAGCGCTACCCCGAGATCGTCGACCTCAACCGCGGCCGACCGCAGCCGGACGGAGGCACGCTGGAGGACCCCGACCTCATCCGCCCCGGCTGGACGCTCCGGCTCCCGGAGGACCTCGTGAGCAGTTCAGGCCTGCCGCTCGGGACACACGATGACGCGCAAGCCGGCCTGGATGACGCGCCGCCAGTCCACAATGACGCGGAGCTCGGGACTGCTCCACCGGAGGCTGCCAGCGGTGACACCGCCGCGAACCCCGATGACGGAGTGCAGCACGACGATGACGGAACGCGGGCAGCCGATGACGCCACGGGCGGTCGCCACGTCGCCGAACCCCCCGAGGACCAGGTGCCGGCCGAGGACGACAACCCGACCGAGGTTGTCGATGCCCACGACGATGACGCCGACCTCGCGCCGAGGTTCCTCCTCGGGCTCACGTCCCTGGCTGCGGCCGGAGTGATCGGTGAGCTTGCGAGGCGCCGCCGCCTCCAGCAACGGGCACGTCGGGTCGGGGAGCGGATCGCACTCCCGGAAGTGGGCTCGCCTACTCACCGGGCCGAGCGCACTCTGCGGACCGCGGAACCTCCCCTGACGGTCGGCGCACTCAAGCTGGCGTTCTCGCACTTCGCCACACGCTGCTACGAGTCTGAGCGCGACCTCCCACGCGTGGCCGCCGTCGTCGTGACACCGGAGGAGGTCACGCTGCACCTGAGCGACGACGACGACGCGCCCGTCCCCCCGTTCACCGCGACGGGCGCCAGGACATGGTCAGCGCCGCACCGGGCACTGACCTCGATGCCGAGTGCGGACGACCCGGGCCGCCCGGAGCCGTTCCCGACACTCGTGACACTCGGCCACTCCGCCGACGGGACCGTGCTCCTGAACCTCGAGGCGGCTGGGACGCTGACCATCGGCGGCGACCCGGCGGTTGCAGCCGACATCCGCCGGGCGCTCGTCGCCGAGCTCGTCACCAACGACCTCACCGGCCGCATCGGACTCGTGGCCGGTGAGGACTTCGAATCACTTGCCCGAGCGTGCGACCCGGCCCGACTACAAACTGCGCCGGCAGCAGCGATAGCCCGCGCCGCCGATCGTCGGCTCAGCGATGTGCGCAACGCTCTGGGGGCAGCCGGTCTGGACGACACGCTGCAGGCCCGATCGGACCGGCTCATAGGGGACGTCTGGCTGCCCGTTGTCTTCGACTCCCCCGACGCCCCGAAGACGCACCCGAGGCCCTGGATGGGCACCGTCGTCGTGACAGTGCACGCCACGTCCGAGACAGGATGGACGGTGACGGCCGATGAGGCCGGCGCCCGCATCGAGCCGCTCGGTCTCCACGTCCACCCTCAGCGCCTGAACGCAGAAGGGCTGCGCCGGCTGGTCGAGCTATTGGCACTCGCCCCACCGGTCGACAACGCCCAGCTGCAGCGCCCCACCCCGTTGACCGTGGAGATCCTCGACGCGGCGGCGGCACTGCCACCGACCGAGGAAGCGGACGAGACCTCCGAGGCTCCGCGGCCCACCGTCCGGGTCGAACTCCTCGGACCGGTGCTGATCACGGGGCTCCCCCACCAGGCCGGTCACCTGAGTCGGCGATCGACCGAGCTCCTGGTGTACCTCGCCCTCCGCGGGCGAGCGACGGGACCCGAGCTCGACGAGGCCCTCTGGTACGGCGAGCGCATCGACAGCCAGACCCGCAACAGCCTCGTCTACCGGACGCGGCAACGCGTCGGCGCGGACGTCCTCCCCGTCGTCGGCGCGGACGGCATCTACCGACTCGGGGGCGCGGCCACGACCGACTGGTCCGACTTCCAGAGACACGCTCGCCGGGGACTCGCGGCCGGACTCGACGGGATCGACGACCTGCGGTCCGCGATGAACCTCGTACGCGACCGACCCCTCCTCGGAGTGCGGGACGCCGACTACACGTGGGCCGAGCACGACGTTCAGCACATGATCAGCACAATCGCCGACGTTGCCCACGTCCTCAGCCGCCTGCTGCTCGAGTCCGGCCGTGCACGGGACGGTCTTGAGGCGGCAACGAAGGGGCTGATCGTCGATGCGTGGTCCGAGCTCTTGCTTGACGATGCGCTCGAAGCCGCGATCGCTGCCGACGATGCGACAGCCGCGGATCGCCTTCGGAGGAGGTATCTCGAGGACTCGGAGATGGTCCCCCCGAGGTCCTCGAAGCACTAGGGGCCGCTCGGCGCGATCAGCCAGATGATCAGGCCCGGTGTCGATCGCGACTCAGTTGACCATCGGGGTCCTGGAGGCCCGCCCGCGTGCCCCGCGACGCTCTCGCATCTGCGTCCACGCGGAACGAAGGTCGGACACGTCTTGCGCAGTGAACCCTGCACCGTCGATGAGGACTAGCTCATCTACCAGTTCGAGGGCGTCTGCCATCCTGCCGCCTCGTTGAAGTTCGTCTACCTTCTCGGGCAGGCCATCCGGCACGAGCCCGGGGTCTGGTATAGGCAGGGCTCGGCACTCAGACGGCTCCAGCTCAAGCAGTCCGCCGCCGTAGCTCCGACCCAGAACTTCCGAGAGGGCGAGCGTCGCCGAGTTCAGCGCGGCCGTCGCGACCTTGGCCATCGTGACGCCGGCCCGCAGGTATACCCGGTGCACGGTATCCGTGCTTGTGGCCCCCACATCGTTCGCAGTCAGCTGCACGTGGCTAGAGACCTGGCGAAGCATGAAGCCGTCCGGGGCCTTCACGGAGGGCACCGACCACCAGGGCGTACGGATGCTGCACTTGTAGCCGTCGGGGACATTGTGCTCCTCGCCGAGCACGATGTAGGCGGCCAGGTCCGGGTGCCTGGCGAGGTCAAGGTCTGCTGGCACCGCGAGGAGGCGAGTCCTGAGCGACTTCTGCGCGTCTGCCGCCAGGTCGTCCGCTCCGAATGTGATCCCTCGGATCTGTGCGCTTCGGGAGAGGAGTGGCACGGTGTACCGAAGTATGCGCCGGTCCGACGCTTCTTTCTCCGAGAGCGTGAAGAACGAGTTTCGGCCCGTGACGACCCCGACATTCACGTCGGCGTATGTACCGAGTGGGGCCAGCCGCTTCCCAACGCGCGCTTCGCGCATGAGCTCGATGGCATCTGGACCGAGGTAGTACTTGGTCCACTTCTCGGACTCGTGCAGACGCGCACGGGCCGCGGTGCCCGTCATGTCGAGCGCGGCGAGACCGTCGGCGTCATCTGCTTCTACGGTGCGGACACGGGCCGGTCCGTCGCCCTTCGTCGCGAGCAGGAGGACGACCTCCTGGAGGATGCCTGGGAACACGAGCCCGCGGAACGAGACGATGGTGATCTCCGAACAGCGGTCGACGAGGTACGAGCGCAGGAGGGCCGCGTAACCGACCTGTAGGAGCTCCGCAGGCACAACAAGCCCGATGCGCCCACCCTGCTTCGCGGCAACGACCGCAGCGACGACGAACGGAACCCAGGCGTTCGTCAGGCGGCTCGGCGCCAGGCCCTCAGCACGCATGAGACGGAAGGCGAGCTCCCGCGAGCCCTCCGCCCAGGATCCGAAGCGGATGTACGGCGGGTTGCCTGCCACCCCGTCCCACCTGCCGTGCTGCGTGCTGGTGAACCACGCGAAGAAGTCGCCCTGGACGACTTCCGCGCCCTTGATCAGCGAAGCCTTGGCAGCCTCGACGTCGACGAGCTCGACACCCAGCGCCTCGCGCCCATCGGAGGCCAGCCAGCGAAGGATCGCTCCGTCACCGCACGCGGGCTCGAGCACCTTGGCGCCTGCCTCGCCGACCCACCCCGCGACGAACTGAGCGATGAGGTCGGGGGTGTAGTAGCCGCCTCGGAGCTTGTCGACGCTGGGCGAAGCTTTGGTCGGGAAGCTGGGCATGCCGCCATCATCCCTTGCCCTACCCACATCGAGACGCACGCGGCCGTCGGCGAGCCACCCCCGCTGACGGCGGCGGCACCCGTACGGTGGCGCCGTGGCGTTCCACCCGCTGTCGAAGGACGAAGCGCGCGACCGGGTCGCCCAACTCGTTGGTCAGTACAAGGCGCAAGCGGTCGACTGGGAGTCCGCGGGATCGGCGTACACCGAGACCGAGGTCCGGATCCAGTTTGTCGACAAGCTGCTTGCCGCACTGGGTTGGGATGTCAGCAATGAGGCCGGCAGGCCCCAGGTCCTCACCGACGTGGTGATGGAGCGCACCGGAGCCGACGAGGACGGCGAGTCGTGGGGACGCCCCGACTACCGGCTCCGCAGCGCGGGACAGGACCGGTTGCCCGTCGAAGCGAAGAGGCCGTCGGTCAGACTGAGCTCTGATCCCGGGCCAGCGCTTCAGGCCCGTCGCTACGGGTGGTCGATGAACCGGCCAGCAGCGGTGTTGACCAACTTCGCTGAGACGGTGATCTTCGACACGACGATCACGCCTGCGGAGGGCGACGGCGCAGACGTGGCCGTAATTCCTGGCTGCCGCTTCACCGTCGACGACTACGTCGATCGGTTCGACGAGCTGTGGCGCCGGCTGTCGAACGAAGTGGTCACAAGTGACGAGTTCTACGCCGTGTACGAGTACACCGAGCCTCCTCGTGGCGAGTCTCCGTTCGACCGGCGCTTTCTCGATGAGTTCCGCAAGTGGCGCAAGGTACTCGCCAGCGACATCGCAGCGAGGAACCCATCGCTCGGCGCCGCCGAAGTTGGCCGGCGCACACAACGCGTGTTGAACGCCCTCCTCTTCCTTCGCGTCTGCGAAGACCGGAACATCGGGCAGTACCGTGACCTGCTCAGCTCAGCCAACGCCCGGGCCATAGGTGAAGCCTTCCGGCAGGCGGACAGAGTCTTCAACGCCGGCATGTTCACGGCGCTTGAGGACATCGCCGTCGGCGACGATGCACTGCTGGCGGTGGTCGGAGAGATGTACTGGCCGCGTACGCAGTTCGCATTCGGCGTCCTTGGGCCCGACGTGCTCGCTGGGGTCTACGAGCAGTACCTCGCTGAGCGCGTCGCAGTCGACGCCGACCGGACCGCGCGTCTCGAACCGAAGCCAGAGCTCACGCACGCGGGCGGTGTCGTTCCTACACCTGACTACATCGTCGACCGCCTCAACCGCGAAGCGCTCGCTCCCTTCCTGAGTAGCGGCGTCCCCGCGACGCTGACGATTCTCGACCTCTCCCACGGCTCAGGGCCCTTCCTGCTCGATGCCTTCCGCAAGCTCATCGCCGCCGCCGAACAGGCCGGAGCAGTCGTCGACTTGCCCGGGCGTGCCGCGCTCGCAACTGCCCACCTGTTCGGCGTCGACATCGATGCGACGGCGGTCGAGGTGACGAGGCTAAGCCTGCTTCTGGCGGTGCTCGGCGACTCAGTCGTGGATCCGACGACGACCCGGCAAGTTCTGCCTGACCTGAGCCACAACATCGTGGTCGGCAACAGCGTCGTACGAGGCGACTTCGACGATCTCCTCCCTGGCGCCGCGAGAGACGTCGAGCGCCGCGCCGCCGTCGCACCCACGGACCTGAGAGAGCAGTTCGGGATCCGCTACCCGCGGCACGGCTTTGACGCCATCGTCGGTAACCCGCCCTACGTAAGGATCCAGACGCTGACGCAGTTCATGCCCGACCAGCTCGCGTACTTCCAGCACCCAGAAGCCCGCTACACGGCCGGTGAGTCGAACAACCTCGACCTGAGCCTCGTCTTCATGGAGCGGGCGCTCGAACTCCTGGCACCATCGGGCCGGATGGCCTATGTCGCACCGCACCGCTTCACAAACCGCCTCTCGGCCACTGGGCTGCGACGCAAGCTCGGCCGACGCCTCGAGCGACTCGTCCACTTCGGAGTCGAGCAGGTATTCCCTGGCCGGACGACCTACACGGCGCTCGTGATCGCAGGACCCGCGACGGCAGAGCCAGCGACGATTGAGATGGTGACGAACCTTCCCGCATGGCGCGGTGGGCAGTCTGGCCGTCTGGTGAACCTGTCGCGGGCCGACCTGTCGTCGGCACCATGGCCGCTCCCGACGCCCGGACAGCGTGCCGCCTTCGAGCAAATGGAAGCCGCGGCGATCGGTCACCTTGGCGACCAAGACTGGGTGGAGGTCTTCGTAGGGGTACAAACGTCTGCGGACGACATCTTTCTGCTCACCGCGAGACCGTTCTCGGCGGGCGCCGAGACTGTCGAGGTCATCGACAAGCACGGTCGCCTGTGGCCCATCGAACGAGACATCCTGAGACCGGCGATCCTGGATCAACGTATTGCCATGTTCGATGGGCAGCCCGAGGCTAACCGTTGGGCAATCTTCCCCTACACCGTCGCACAGCTTGAAAGCTCCGCTGTGCGCACCCGCGCCAGAATCCTGTCGCGCCAAGCGATGGAAGCCGACTACCCGCTCGCTCTTCGGTACCTCGAGGCGCATCGAGTGGAACTCGAGGCTCGAAGCGTCACGCCCGATCCCGGCGAGAGCTTCTGGGCGTACGGCCGTTCACAGTCGCTCGCGAAGCTCGATGAGCCGAAGCTCATCGTGCGCGTCTTGTCACTTACCCCTCGATACGCCGAGGACACCGAAGGGCTACTCGTCACCGGGGGCGGTGACGGCGGGCCGTACTACCTCCTACGACCGAGGGCCGGCTGCCCCTACTCGATCAAGACGATCCAGGCTCTCCTCTCGCACCCTGTCGTCGACACGTTCGTCACCGTGAACGGACGGCAGTATCGAGGCGCCTACGCCGTCCACCGCAAGCAGTTCCTCATTGGCGTCCCCGTGCCCGAGCTCTCCGACGATGACCGGGCCTACATCGATGAGCGCGTCGACGAACTGCAGAAGAGTGCGGTGCGACTGCGCAGCGAGACCGACTCGGCGATCGTCACCTCACTCAAGGCGCGGGCTCTGGCCCTTCAGGCGCAGGTGCAGGCCGTGATTTCCCGTGCCTATGGGCTCACGCCTGAGATGGTCGCCGCCGTGTCCGACGAGGGGCCCACCGAGGCGGCGCCCACCGCATAGGGCGGCACGGCCTAGCTTTCGCGCTCCCGTCGGACATCGGCGTCACGGCGCGCGGTCATCCTGCCCACCGACCACTGCCCAGGTTGGTCGTCCTCGCGGCACACCTCTACGTGAGCGCGCCATCCGGCGTGCACGACGACGGGAGGTCAGCCATGGTCGCGTCCGGACTCGCACGATGGTCGCTCGCAGCGGCCGACCCGGGGATCAGCCCGAACGAGGACGGGCTGCCCGGTCTGCCCGTGGTCCGGTCGATCGTCGGCGCCCTGCTGACGTGGGGCCTGGTGGCTTGCGTCGCCGGCCTCGTGGTCTCGGTGATCGTGTGGGCGCTGGCCCACCAGCAGGGCAACTACCAGTACGCGTCGGGTGGGAAGTCGGGCGTGGTGGTCTCGGCCGGCGGGGCTCTGCTCATCGGAGCCGCGAACGCGATCGTCGGGTTCTTCGCCGGACTCGGGTCAGGTGTCTGACGTGGCAGCCACCGAGCTCGACCCGTGCGTCGGGCCCATCGTCTTCGTCTGCGACCTGGTCTCGAACGCCGCGGGATCGGCCCAGGCCGCGGCCTCGGACTACGTCCTCGGCGGCATCGCGAGTGCCTTCACCAACGCGGCCGCACACCTCGGCGAGTTGGCGCTCCGCCTCCTCAACTCGTCGACCGCCGTGGATCTCTCCGCCGACTGGCTCCGGGCCAACGTCGGCGTCGTCGCCGCGGTCACGCTGCCCCTCGTCGTCGGACTGTTCGCCGCCCAGGTAATCGGCTCCGTACTCCGCCGGGAGGGCGCCGGCCTGGCACGCGCCGTCGTGGGAGTCGGCAAGGCGCTGCTCGGCGGCGCTCTCGCGCTCGGCGCGACGCAGCTCGCGCTGACGGCCGTCGACGAGATGTGCAAGGCGATCGCCGGCGCCGCGGGCACCACGGTGGGTGCGGCGGCATCGCAGTTCTTCAACTTCTCTGCGCTGGCCACCTCCCAGTCCCCCGGTCTGCAGCTGCTCATCGCGTTCCTGCTGTGCCTCGCCTTCCTCCTTCTGTGGGGGGTGCTGCTGTTCCGCAAGGCCGCGCTCATCCTCATCGCCGTGTTCGCGCCCGTGGCATTCGCTGGGTCGGCGTGGGACCAGACGCGCGTGTGGACGCGTCGATGGCTCGAGATCGTCGCCGCGCTCGTGTTCTCCAAGCTCGTCATCGTCGTGGTCTTCGTCGTCGGCGCCTCCGCCTTCAGCGGCACCGGCCCTGACCTCGCGGGCACCGCCGAGGCCACTCCCGACGCACGGTCGTTCTCGGACCTCCTCGTCGGGCTGCTCCTCATGGTCATCGCTCTGTTCGCGCCGTGGCTGACGTGGCGGTTCGTGCACTGGTCAGGCATGGAGGCCGCGAGCCTCATGCACCAGAACGTCGCAGCGAACCCGATCTCGCGTGCGGGCCAGGCGGCTGGGCGCACGACCCGCGTGGCGGCACAGCACGCCGCGCTCACGATGCTCACCAGCGGTGCCGGGTCGGCCGCGACCGCTGCGCGTGGCAGTCGGGCCGTCGCAGCAGCCAAGCCGA
The DNA here is from genome assembly GCA_000767215.1 of Actinotalea fermentans ATCC 43279 = JCM 9966 = DSM 3133. Taxonomy (GTDB): domain Bacteria; phylum Actinomycetota; class Actinomycetes; order Actinomycetales; family Cellulomonadaceae; genus Actinotalea; species Actinotalea fermentans. Next base: position 49,767 of record AXCX01000001.1, on the reverse strand, counting down.
TGGCGGCGGCCGCTCCCAGGGCTGCGGCACCCGCCGCGAGAGGCGCCAGCGGGAAGGCGGCCGGGGCATGACCGCCGCGACGACCGTTCCCGAGGGCCCCTTCGTCCGATTCGGCCGACGCGAGCGTCGCGGCATCCTGCTCGGGCTCGGCGCCGCCCAGCTCGTCGTCCTCGGCGTTGCGACGTTCGTGGCGATCACCGGTGTCTACACCGGCGGCGGGGCGGGGCTTGCCGCCTCTGCCGCGATCTGGGTGCCACTGTTGGTCTTGGCGCTGGGGTCCGTCGGCGGACGACCGCTCGTCGAGTGGGTACCCCTGTCCGCCGCTTGGGGCATCCGCCGCCTCACCGGCGCTCGCGAGGTCGCGCTACCCGTGCTGCGCCGCAGCCTTGAGCTGCCGGGCGTTGGCACGATCCCGGTCGTCGCGACACCGGCCTTGGGTGCGGCGCTCCTCGTCGACCGCCGAGGTGGGGCCGTGACCGCGGTGGCGCGCGTCTCCGGCCGGGGCTTCGTCCTGGACGACCCCGGCACCCAGGGTCGGAAGGTCGACGGCTGGGGCCGCGCGCTGGCCACCATCGGCCGACGCCGGACGGTCCGGCGAGTCCAGCTGGTCCTGCGGACCACTCCGGCGGGAGACACCGCTGCGCACCGTTGGTGGCGAGAGAACGCGATCGCCACGGGTTCGTGGGCGGGAACCGTCCTGGCGGAGCTGATGGACGACGCCGCCTACGTCGGTCGCCGTGCCGAAACGCTGCTTGCGGTCGCCCTGCGCCCGCCCCGCGGCGGCCTCCGACAGCTGAGCGAACCCGACGTGCGCACGCTCGAGCAAGAGCTCGGCGCCGTCACCGATGCCCTCGCGGGCGCCGACATCGACATCACAGGCTGGGTGAGCGCGGCCGAGGTCCACTCGGTGCTGCGCACCGCCTACGACCCCACGACACGCCCCGCCCCCGAGCACGTCCCGAGCGCCGCGGCACCTCCCGCCATGGGCATCGCAGAGTCGTGGACGCACGTGACCACCGACGGTGGCGTCCACTCGACGTACTGGATCGCCGAGTGGCCCCGGTCCGACGTCCACCCCGGCTTCCTGCAGCCCCTCGTACTGACCCCCGACGCCGTGCGCACCGTCACCCTGATCGCCGAACCACTTCCCATCGCCTCCTCCCTCCGCGAGATCCGGCGGGCCAAGGCCGAGCACGCCGCCGACTCCGCACAGCGCGCACGGATCGGACAGGTCGAGGACGAGTCCATCCGCGCCGAGCTCGACGACCTGCTCCGCCGAGAACAGGAGCTCGTCGCGGGCCACGGCGACCTGCGCTTCACCGGGCTCGTCACCGTCACGGCTCGCTCCGCCGAGGAGCTCGACGCAGCCTGCGCCGCGACGGAGGCGGCGGCAGCGCAGGCGCTGTGCGAACTCCGCCGGCTGGTCGGCCAGCAGGCTTCGGCGCACCTGGCGGCCACGGTGCCCCTCGCGCGAGGTGTGGTGTGAACCGCGCTGCCGCCCCCGCACCGAGCCCTTCGCGTGGCCGACTCCGCCCGGCCGGATCGCTGCGCATTCCGGCGCACCGCGCGTCCTCGGCCACACTCGCGGGCGCCTACCCGTTCCTCGCCGGCTCCCCCTGCACGACCGGCGCCCTCGTCGGCGTCGACGCGATGACCGGTGGCCCGTTCTGCTTCGACCCCTGGGCGCTGTACGCCGCCGGTGAGCTCACCAACCCCAACGCCGTCCTCGCCGGCGTCATCGGCCAGGGGAAGTCAGCCCTCGCCAAGTCGCTGGCGGTGCGTGCCATCGCCAGCGGCCGCCGGGTCTACGTCCCGGGCGATCCGAAGGGCGAGTGGAGCCCCGTGGCCGAGACGGTCGACGGCGTCGTCGTCCGCCTCGGACCGGGCCTCCCAACGCGGCTGAACCCCCTCGACGCGCACGGCGCGGCGCGCGACATGGCGCACGGCCCGCGCCTCCGCCTCCTCGCAGCGCTCGCCGAGCTGACGCTCCGACGGGAACTCCGACCCGCCGAGCGCGAAGGCCTCGAGGCCGCCATCACGAGCGTGGAGATCCGTCCCGATCCCACGCTCAGCGACGCCGTCGAGGCCCTCGCGCCGGGCACCGCCGACGACGGACGAGACCTCTACTTCGCCCTGCGTCGGCTCGTCCGGGGCGACCTCGCCGGCATGTTCGACGGCCCCTCGACGCAGGTCTTGGACCATGCCGCGCCGATGACCGTGCTGGACCTCTCGGGCCTCGGTTCGGACGACGACGCCCTGGCGGTCGCGACCGCCTGCGCCTCGTCGTGGTTGGAGCACGCCATCGCGACCGGCACCGCCAAGCGGTGGGTCATCTACGACGAGGCGTGGCGACTCATGCGCTCTGTCCCCCTGGTCCGGCGGATGCAGGCCCAGTGGAAGCTCTCACGCGCCTACGGCATCGCCAACCTCCTCGTGCTCCACCGACTGTCCGACCTGGACGCCGTCGGGCGCGCCGGCAGCGAGGCACGCGCGCTCGCCGAAGGACTCCTCGCCGACTGTTCGACACGCATCGTCTACCGACAGGAGAGCGACCAGCTCGATCTCACGAGAACGGCCTTGGGCCTGTCCACCGCGGAGCGTGACGTGCTCACCGCACTCCCCCGCGGGACAGGCCTCTGGAAGATGCCTCGCCGGACCCACGTGGTGCACCACCACCTGAGCGCAGCCGAGCTGGCGCTCTTCGACACCGACGCAGCGATGCGGGGCACGCCATGATCCGGCCGGACGAAGCGACCCGCCTCGCCGAGCAGGCGCTGCTCGGGTCGCTCATACTCGACCCCCAGTCGCTGGCCTCTGTACGCCGCTGGCTCCGCCCGGGCGACTTCTCCGACCCGCGCCACGGCACCGTCTTCTCGCTGCTGCGTGAATGCGACACGGCCGGTGATCCGATCGATCCCATGGCCGTCGCCGGAGACCTCGCCGGACGACTTCCCAGCGCCTCACCGGGCGTCGTCGTCCACGACCTGCTGCAAGCGGTGCCTGCTGCCCCGAACGCGGGTACCTACGGGCGCATCGTCGTGGAGGCCAGCCTGCGCCGGGAGGTCGCCGGCGTCGGCATCCTCCTACGGGCTGGTGCACTTCAGTCGGCGCTCTCCCGCGAGTCCGTGCCCATGTCGTCCACGTGCGCGCTGGTCGACGCCGCCCTCGACTCCGTGGCCTGGCGTTGGGCGGCCGCCATGGGCTTCCCTGAGTCCGCACAGGATCGGACGCCGATACAGCTCCGACCTGCGCTCCGGAATCCGGGCCTGCGCCTGGGCGCGGACAAGCTCCTGCAGAACCATCCCGACCGAGACACCGCGATCGAGCAGGCGCATGAGGCGCTGCTCGTCGGAGCCCTCATCACCCACCCGCCCGAGGTCACAGCGGTCGGCGCCCACCTGCCACCTCAACGGATCTCATCGCCGTCCTGGCGGACCGCCTACGGCGTGATGCTCGAACTCGCCGAACTCCGGCAGCCGGTCGACGTCGTGACCGTGGCGGCCGCGACGGCTCGCCTGTGCCACCACGGCCAACCCGCACCCACTCTGACGGAGCTGCGGGAAGCCGTGGAGGCGGGCCGACATGCCCCAGTGCGTGAGGTCGAGCGGACCGTCTGGATCGACCAGCTCCGGCGCATCGCCGACCATGGCGCCGAGCAGCTGATGTCCGGCGCGGCGAACCCGGGCCTGCGCGTCGAGGACCTCGTCGACACCGGCCACCTCATCACCACCGCCCTCCGGGACGGCGCAGGGATGCTCGACGACCACCGCGAGCCCGGGACGTCGCCACTGCGGCTCGTCGGTGCAGCCGCGACTCCGGTGGCCGAGCGCGAGGGTCCGGTGGCGGGATGACGCGCCGTCCGCCTGCACGACGCCCGATCAGTCGCCATCCGCGGATGGGCGGCGGCCTGGACGTGACCTCGTGGGTGCTCTGGGCCGGTGCGGCTGCTCTCGGGCTCGGCGCGGTTCTGTGGTGCGGAGCCGCGCTGGCCTGCCTCCTCACCGGTCGACCCGCGCCCGCCGGCGGCCCGCTCGACGCCCTGCGCGCGCTCGGCTCGCCCGCTGAGCCCGCCAGTGCTTGGCCCGCGCCGGAGGCACTCCCCGCCCCCTGGCTCTATTGGACGATCACAGCCGTCGTCGTCGCGCTGGTGGCCGGCGCCGTCGTTGTGGCGTGGCGGCTGGTGGCCGGCTCGGCCGGAGCCGACCGCGAGCGGTCGCTGCGCAGCCTTCCCGGGCTCGCCACAGCGGCCGAGGCCTCAGCTGCCGCGGGTCGACGCGCCCTGGTGCGTAAAGGCGCCGTCGTCCGCCCATCGACGGGCCCGCGCCCCAGCCCCGAGCAGGTCGGACTGCGGGTCGGTCGCGTCCGCGGCCGCGAGCTCTGGTGCTCCGTCGAGGACTCGGCGCTCCTCGTCGGCCCACCCCGCATGGGCAAGGGTCTACACGTCGTGATCCCGTGGGTGCTCGAGGCGCCCGGGCCGGTCCTCGCCACCTCCACCAGGCCCGACAGCCTCGCAGTCACGATGCGCGCCCGCGCCCGACGCGGCCCTGTCGCGATCTTCGACCCGCAACGACTCGCCGGGCTCCCCGGCGGGCTTCGTTGGTCCCCGGTGCGCGGCTGCGAGACCCCGCGAACCGCCCTGGTCCGTGCCCGCGGCCTCGCCGCCGGCGCCGGCTTCGGCCGCACCGTCTCCGACTCCGACTTCTGGGCAGGACAGACCGAGACCGCGCTGCGGTGCCTGCTCCACGCCGCCGCGCTCGACGGCCGACGCGCGGTCGACCTCTACCGCTGGTCGCTGAACCCGGTGCTCGCCGAAGACGCCGTCACCACCCTGAACCGCCACCCGTCGGCGGCGTCCGGCTGGGCCGACGCACTGGAGGCGGCGATCCACGCCGACCCCCGCACCCGCGACTCCGTCTGGCTCGGCGTCCGACAGTCCCTGGCCGCGCTCGCCGATCCCGACGTCCTGGCCGCCGTCGACCCCGCACCCGGCGAGGAGTTCAACCCCGCGACGTTCCTGCGGGAGTCCGGCACCCTCTACCTGCTCGCCTCCGCCGTCAGCTCCGGCTCCTGCGCCCCACTGGTGGCGGCGTTCGTCGAGGACATCACCGAGACGGCGCGCAGCATCGCGGCTCGCTCCCCCGGTGCGCGCCTGGACCCGCCCCTGCTCCTGGCGCTGGACGAGATCGCCAACCTCACCCCGCTGCCGTCGCTGCCTCAGCTGATGGCCGAAGGCGGTGGATCCGGCATCACCACCCTGGCCGTTCTGCAGTCGTTGGCCCAGGCCCGGAACCGTTGGGGCGAGCACGCGGCCGACGCGATCTGGGACGCCGCGACCGTCAAGCTCGTCCTCGGCGGTCTCGCCAAGTACCGCGACCTCGACGACGTCTCCCGCCTCCTCGGCGAGATCGACGAGCTCACCTCGACCCGCTCCGTGGGCCGCGCGGGCGAACACTCCACGTCGACCTCCGTACGCATGGTGCCCGTCATGCCGCCGTCCGTGCTGCGGACCCTGCCCTTCGGCACCGGCGTCCTCCTGCTGCGCCACACACGACCCGTCGTCATCGACCTCGCCCCATGGACGGCGCGCCGTGACGCTGCCGCCCTGCGGGCGGACCAGAAGGCGGTCGAAGCCGCCGCACGCGACGAGACCGGAAGGGGAACACCGTGATCAAAAAGCTGCTGCTGCTCGGCGGGGCGGGGTGCGCCGTCGTACCCGCTGTCGCGGTGCTCGCCGCCATCGGCATCGGCGCGGGCGCCAGCGCCTGCATCGAGACCTCCGCCGGCGGGGTGCTGGCGGCCGAGGCTCCCGTGCCCCTCGAAGCGAGGGCCTGGATCAGGGAGGCCAAGGCCGCCTGTCCGGACCTGCCTGAGGCGTGGATCGCGGCGGTCATGGCACAGGAGTCCGGCTTCCGCCCCGACGCCTACGCCGACGACTCCAACGGCGGCACCTGGGGCCTCTTCCAGATCAACGAGGCCATCTGGACCGGCGTCTACGGCCACGGATTCGACGCCGACCGGGACGCCAACGGCGTCCGCGACATCGCCGACCCCCTGACCCACGCCCGCTACGGCGGCCAGTACCTGTGCAACCGCCTCGCCGGCGTCCGCCAGATCCGTGCCGATCACCCCGGGTGGGCATCCTCGCAACTGCCGCTGCTCGACGCGCTGATCATCGCCCACAACGCCGGCGAGTCCCGCCTGCGCACCTACCCCGACATCCCGACGGTCACCGCACGGTTCATCGACAACGTCGACCGGCGCGTCAGCGAGTGGACTACCGTAACCGACGCCGGGATCCGCAGCGACCTCCCCGACGACGCCGCGACCGGCCCCACGAGCGCCCCGACGCCCGAGCCGTCTGGCCCCCTGGACACCTCGGGCGTCGGGTGCCTACCCGGCCTCGGCACCGGCGACGTCGTGGTCCCGCCCGGCACCCCGCACGACGTCGCCACCGCCGTCCGCACCGCCATGTCCTACGTCGGCGTCACCTCCGGCTGGCACCAGCTCTGCGACCGCCTCGCCTGCCGCGCCTACGGCTACGTCGGCTCCGGCTACCCCACCGCCGCCGAGCACTGGCGGCAGATGGTCGCCACCGGCAACGCCCACCCCGGCGACGCCTGCCCTCCGTTGGGGTCCTTCGTCTTCTGGCGCACCGGCAGACCCGCCGGCCACGTCTCCGTCGTCGTCCAAGCCGACCCCGGCTGCGACCCGAAGAAGGTCATGGTGACCTCCAACGGCGTGTTCGACTCCGCCACAGGCAACCACGGCGGGGTGTACCTGCTCTCCTCCGCCCAGCTCAACGCCGGCTACGTCAGCGGTACCGGCTACCTCGGCTGGTCCAACCCCGTGTGCAAGGGCGCGCGGCTCCCCGACGGAACCGTCCACCCTGCACCGTCGGGCCATTAGCAGCGCACGCGATCACGAGCCCAGGTCCCGCTTCGCGCAGGTGGTGACCCGCGTGGCGGACCCAGAGGCTGCATATCGAAGACCCCACCGACACCTGGAACCACATGGTCACCGAGCCGCACCGGGCCCGTCGCTGCGCGGAAGCGGAACCGAAGTGCACGGCCTCCGCCCTGCAGAGACTAGTCGAGCGACGAGAAGACTCGAGTAGCCGCCGAAGAAGGCCACGCGCACCCCGCCCCCGGGCTACCATCGGGCAGCGGCGGAGGGATCACTCAATGAGGCTGAACATCTTCCGGATTCCCAGCGATCAGGTCAACTCGCTGAAGCGACACCTCAACGATAAAGGGCTCACCTCAACGCGCGCACTCCAGCAGGACGGCTGGAAGGGCGACTTCCTGTTCTCTACAGACCCGAATCCCGGAACCATTCCGTGGGTGAACACGTTCGCGGAGTACATCGGCGGGACCGGGTACTACAACCGTTCGTACTTCGCCGTGATGCTCCTGCAACGCGAGACGTCCTGTTATGCGATCGCCTTCGGCAAAGCGCACTTCTATGTACGACCGTACTGCGACTACGACTTTGGCATCGAGATGGCCAAGCGAGTAGCCAACGCGGACGACGTGAATCAGACCTCTGCTCGACGATTTCAAGGCAAGCAGCGAAAAGACATCCGCAGCTTTTTGGGCCAGGCGCGCCTGAGCGTGCCGCCAGGGAACTCAATCGACTATCTTCAGGGGCGCATTATTCCGGAGAAGGTCGACACGTTCGGGTCCGACGGGAAGTTTGGCACATCATGCCTTCTCGCGCCGACTATTGAGCCGCCCGAGGTGGGGGCGCTCCTATCCGCGATCGACGAAGAACTGGCCAAGCCCGCGCGCTTCAAGCTACCACGGACTCTAGTTCTATCGGACGAGGAAGAGGTCGCCAGATACGACGAGAAGTTGGTCGATGAACTTCTGTCGCCCGTGGGCACGTCCGACATTTCAACCGACACATTTGATCTCTTTGGCGTCGACTTCGTGTTCGGCAGTTCGGGATCGTTCACGCTTCGATGCGGCCACTACAGACCCCTGGACCTCGAGCGCCTGACCATGAAGGAAGTGAAGGAGTACCTTGCGGACCGCAAGGTACCGCGCGACAAGGTCCTGGCACTCAAGATTACGCATCGGCGCGAGGGTGAGCCCGACTACACGCAACCAATCCGCGAAGCTGTGGACTACATCTGCGACGAGGACCACGTCGTCCTTCGCGGGGGCAAATGGCTCAAGTTCAACGAAGACTACCTTGAGGCGCTCGACGACGCGATCCGTCGGATTGCAGTCGAGGAGACCGAGGAGGGCTTGATCGAAACCGCGCTGCCCGAGGGCGAGTTCAACAAGAGTCTCAAGGACTACGGCTACGTGGTGGCGGACAAGGACTTTGACATCCTCAAGACAGCGGGACGCGCACCGTCGGAGGCTTGGGACCTTCAGAAGGGCGACACGGTATACGCCGTGAAGTTCGGCACGCCACAGAAGCTCAACTACGTGGTGGACCAGGCAAGCAGCGTTGTGGAACTAATCCACAACGGCGCTCAGACCCACGCGCTTCCGCCTTTTCGCCGCTATTGCCTTTGGTTTGGATACCGCGCGAAGAAGCGACCGGCGAGCCTTGCCGAGTCCGGTTCCATCATTCTGAAACAGAAAGTCGAGGCATGGGCGCGCCAGTGCGAGGAGGTCGGATTCGTTCCGGTGCTCAAACTGAGCCGGAAGATTCACTTGAAGCACGATTCCGGGAGCGCGTCATCAGCAGCGACGGAGAGCGAGTAGCTTGCTCCGGGAACAGCCTCCACGACGGGGCGTCATGCAGACACCTCCCAATCGGACCGCAGTATTGCGCCCCGGCGTGACACCACGAATGCAGAACTAGGCGGCTACTGAGCGAGTGCCCACACAGTTGGGCCACCCGTAGCGCAGGCCCGCGGTACGCCTCAGCCGCTCCCAGCGCGACGATGCTCCCCAGCGCGACAGCCTGTGCGGGCCACCCACTCGGCGAGTCTCGTCCGCGCGAGTGCGAAGCGCTCGTGCCAGGCCAGAGGTGCGTCGCCGTGGGAGGTCGTTGCATAGGCAGCCTCCCATGCGAGCTGAAGGGCCGAGAGCTCCTCGATGAGCTCCCAGTGCTTAGTCCAGCACTCGGGGACGTAGCGGCGGTCGAGGCGGTAGTGGTCGACGAGCCACCTGACCCATGCGTCGAGGCTCTCCAGGAGGTGGCGTTGCTCTTCGCAGGTGTACGCGGACCACATGATCGGTTGGGGCGGACCGATCGGCTGACTGTTCACCACCTTGGGAAGGACGCCTCGGTCGGTTCCACCGCTCGTGCTGGTCACAAGGTCACGCTCCTCTCGCTTCGCGCTCCATGCGCCGCATCAGCCGTCGTCGGCCGGTAGGCAGGGACGTAGCCCTCCCGCGCCGGGTCGACGTCGGCGCGGCTGCCGAGAGACACCGAACCAAGAGCCTCGACACGCTCGGCAAGGAGCTCGTCCACCTGGTCGACCAGTGCGCCGATGTCCGTTGGGATGCCATCGGCGTCGGCGGCGACGGGCACCGCGGCCGGGTCCTCCGTGTGCGCCCGTAGCCACTCGTGCACGCGGTGGTGGAGCACCGCTGCGGTTTCGGCCGCCGGGTGTGGTCCGTCGAGGGGCCGGGCGGCGATGAGACCCGCAAGGACCTCGTGCATCGGGTGGCCGAGCGCGCGCCCCCGCTCGAGCGCGGTGAGGAATGGACCGCGGGCGGGCGACGTCGCGATCTGGTCGCACTGCTCCGCGGTCAGCCCGACGGTCCGGAACACAGCGCCCCACCGCTCGGCTGCGGCGTCGGCTAGGAGCGTGTGCCGGATGGGCAGCAGGCGCTTGGTTGAGGCCACTTCGTCCTGCGAGGCTGCGATCGTCTCGGTCGCGGAGAGCTCAGCGCCCGGCGTCGTGAGGATGGCTTCGAGCGCGTCGCGGCCGCCTTGGGAGATCTGGTGCTCGGGCGGGTCGTCGCAGGCGGCGTCGATGGTGTCCAGGGCGAGGTAGACGTGGTTGTCGTGGCGGCCGCGGGTCATGGCGACGTAGAGGTTCTCGCGGACCATGCCGGGGCCAGCGAGCACGTGGGCACGGTCCACCGTGACCCCTTGCGCGCGGTGGGTCGTGGTCGCGTAGCCGAGCTCGACGTGCTGGGAGGCGTAGGCAGCAGGAAGGACGACCTCGTCCGCCCGCGCGCTCGCTGCGCGGTCCCGGCGGGAGAGCGGCACGACCGTCAGGGCGCCATCGCGTGCGACAGCCGTGACCCGCCACAGGTCGCCGTTGCGGACGTGCCCGTTGGGTGCGTGCAGGCGCCGGTCGTTCGCCCGCGTGATGACGTGGTCCCCGACGCCGATCTCCGCGCCGGCGCTGGTGGTGACGCCGGTGGCCGTAACGAGGCCGTCGGTGACCCGGTCGTTGTGAGCCCGGGTGTTGAGGACGTCGACGGTCCGGGAGTCGGAGGCGATGAGGATGGCGCTGGCCCCGCGTTCGGTGTCGGTCTGCCAGGCGGTGTAGGCGTCCTCACACATGGCCTCGGCCGGGCCAGCGCTGATGCGGTCGTGGTCGGCGTAGTCGTCGACGACGCGGGCGTCGCCGGTGCGCAGGCGCAGCGTCGCTGCGGCCTCCCACGGGTGGCTGAAGCGCCACAGCGAGGTCAGCGTGGCCGGTCGCCCGCGCTCGGAGAGGAGGTGGAAGGCGCCGCCGGCGTCGACGGCTGAGAGCTGCTTGTGGTCTCCGACGAGGAGCACCTTCGCGCCGACTTCGCCGGCCTGTGCGGTGAGGGCGTCGAGCGCGAAGGTGCCGGCGAGGGATGCCTCGTCGACGATCAGGAGCTGGCCCGTGAGGAGCCGGAACCGGTCACCCTGAGCGGTCAGGGTGGTGATCGCGGCGTCGATGGTCCGTAGCCGTGACCGCTTGTCCAAGCCCGTGGCGCCGGCGCGTTCGGTGTGGAGGCGGGCGAGGAGTTCGGTGCGGCGCTCCGCGCCCGGGCCTGTGGACTCGTAGAGCCACTTGGCCGTGTTCTCGCACGCGATCCCAAGGGCGTGGCCGAGCTCGGCGGCGGCGGTTGCCGATGGGGCGAGTCCGACGACGCTGCCGCGTCCGTGGCCCTGCTCCCACGCGGCCTTGAGGGCCGCGAGGGTTGTGGTCTTGCCGGCGCCGGCGGGGCCGACGAGGACGTTGAGGAGTCGGGTCGAGCTAACGATGTGCTCGACGGCGGTCGCCTGGTCCGGTGCGAGGGTGACGGCGCGACCGTCGGTGCGGTGGATCGGCCGGGAGGTGACAGCCTTGGCCAGCCAGGCGGCCGTGGTGGGCGCGTCGGCGTCGACTGTGGCGGCGTGGACGAGACGGCCTTCGGCGTCGAGCACCCGGTGGTGGGTGTAGCGCCCTTCGTCGACCCTGGTGAACTGCGAAGTGCCGTCGGGCCGGGTGTAGCGGGCGGGCACGACGAGCGGGTCGGGCGCCTGAAGGCTCGTGCACGAGCGGAGTGCCGCGTCGGTGACGCGTTCGAGCAGCGTGACGCGGTCCGTGGGGCCCATCATGCGGATCGCCCGGGTTGCGCGGGCCGCCTCGGCCATGACGTTCCACCGGGTCCACGTCGAGCGCCGCGTCATCACCTGCTCGAGCGTGTGCTCGGCAAGCCGGTCGATGACGGGCTCTGGGACGCGATCAGACCCGAGCGGCGCGGCCTGGGACGCCCGGAGCACCGCGGCGGTGAGCTCGGCGGGCGTCTTGCCGGAGCGTTCCGCGGCCCGGGCGCGCCACAGCGTCATCAGGTCAGCGAGGGGCGTGACGTGCTTCTTCGGCCGGACCGAGCGGGTCACCTGCTGGCGCAGCCGGACGATCTCGATGCGGTTCGGGCCGCGCCCGTGCGTGGCGTAGAACTCGGCGAGCACGCCCGTCATCGCCTCGTCTATCTGCGTTGCACGACTGGAGAACTCCGTCATCAGCGCGTCATCGACGCCGTCGAGCTCGAACGCCGGCGACCGGCGCGGGCCGCGATGACGCCATCCGAACCGGACCGGCAGGCGACGGGCGACCTCGTCGGCCAGCAGGTCGTCATACAGCTCGGAGACCATCACGACGGCGTGATGCAGTGCCCGGGAGTCCACCGACAACCAGGCACCGCCGGGGCCCTGGACCTTGTTCGCGACGACGAGGTGGGTGTGCAGGTTCGGGTCCCCCGCGCGGGAGTCCCAATGGTCGAAGCCCGCTGCGATGAGCCCGGACACCTGGTGCTGGCGGCAACCGGCGGTGCCCGTGCGCGTGAACGCGGCCGTGTCCTCCAGGAAGGCGAGCGCCTGGCCGACCGCGGCCCGGTGCGCCGCGAGGAGCGCAGCACGCGTCCCGTCGTCGGCCACCGCCCAGAGGGTGGAGACGGACTTCGTCGCGGTGAAGGTCAGGTCGAAACCCGCGACCGCAGTGGCCGTGCGCTTTGCGAGCTCGACGCGGGTGATGGTCGCTACCGCGGCGTCGCGGGCTTCCCCGGTGAGGTCGGCCGGAAGGGCGGCGACCTGCTTGGCGATCCGCTCCGCCGCGGGGGTGTGCCTTGGGTAGGGGCGGCCCAGCGAGGCGCCGGTCTGCGGGTCCTTGCCCTCGCCGTACAGGTTCGCCATCTGCTCCTCGGTGACGTGGGCGCCCTCGCCCGGGCCGCCGTCGGCGAGCCCTGGGAGCCCACGTCCGTACCAGCGGCCAGGTGGGTTGCCAGACGCTGTGTAGTACGTCGTCAGGTCCGACGCCGCGGGACGGTCGCAGTCGCCCGACGCGGTGCTGCGCATCAGGTACTGGTAGCCGCTGCCCGCGGTCAGGCGGTGCATCGTCATCACCACGGCGATGCACCGCCAACCACGGCTGCTCCCGGCGTCCGAGAAGGCGGGCCCGCACGGACCCACTGTCGCGTCGTCTCCACGCCAAGATGTGTGCCCGCAGGGATACCAACCTGAGGACCGGCGCCACCCAAAGTGCCAGACGAGTCATGGGCCCTACCGCTCGTCGATCACCGCCGGTGGGGCCGGGCGTGGTACCGACGTCGGCCGCGCAGTCAGAGCCGGTCGAAGTCCTCGGTGCTCATGACTTCCAGCGCGACCAAGGATGCGCCGGCGACCTCGGACGCGATGGCGACTGCCATATCCGCGGCGTGCGGGATGTCGTGGGCGAGGAAGGTCACGTCGGCCTGCGCGCGCCCGAGCGGCGACAGCGACACCGCCGGGTGGTACGCCTGCAGCGCCTCGATGAGCTCATCACCGAAGTCCTCGATGTCCGTGCGGTCGAACTCGAGGCGAGCGTTGTGCTCGGTGAGCATGGGTTCTCCGATCGTCGTGACGGGCGGCCGCTGATTGCGGCCTAGGTGCACGACGTCGCCCATGGCAGCACAGAGTAGGCGAGCGGTTACGGCTACGACAGACGTCCACTGCCCGCGCTTCGGCTCGCGCTCTGTGTGACCTCCGACCCGAGGTTGGCACCTTCGCGGGCACACCTCTTGGCAGGAGCGACGGCGACGTCGCTGGGCCACTGAGGAGGAAGCGATGACGGCGACGTGGACCCGCTCCGCGGAGACGCTGCTGAGCGAGGCGGACCAGAGCTGGTCCGGCATCTGGGCGCTCACCCACGCCGCGGCGATGGGCGCCCTCAACATGGCGATGACGGTGCCCCTGGGCGTGGGCGTGTCGATCTCCTACGCCGCGATGGACTTCCGCGAGGCTCAGGACGAGCTCGAGTGGGCGAGGCCGGACATCCGGGGCGCAGGCGCGTCGGTGCCGTTCGGAGCGCTCGGGCCCGACGACGTGCCGGAGGCGCGTGAGGTCCTCGACCGGCTCGCCGCGTCCGCCCTGAACCGTGCGGCAGGCCTCGCGGAGGTCGAGACGGACCTGGGCGCCCAGGCCGCCCTGTCCCGCGTGATGGCCCGACTCATCACTGGTCGCGCGAAGGTCAGCGGGCGGTGGGCATGACCACCTACGCCGAGCTCCTCGCGCAGGCGACCGCCCACCTGCGCGAGGGCTCTACCGCCCTCCGAGGAGACCGGTTCTGGACGCCGGACGAGGCGCTCGACGCCATCGGGGACTTCCACGGGCTCCTCGACGCCATCGCCTCCCACGGGCGCCGCCTCCTGCGGCCTGCCCAACTCGGCCGGCTCGGCCTGACCCGACACCGTGACGGCCTCCCGCCAGTAGAGCGGGTGTCGATCGACCTCATCACGCGGCTCGAGGCCGTGACAGGGGAAGCCCGGCCCCACCCGTCGCAACTGTCCCGTGGGACGACACCGTGGGCCCGATCGGCTCTCGCCCTGCGCGCTGCCGCCGACCTCGTCGGAACGCACTTCTCGACCGACGGACGACCCCGAAGCCCGGACGCAGCTGAGGTCACGACCGCGACGTTCGACGCCGGCCTCGTCGACCTCGGCCATGTCGCGGTGGCCGCCCTCGCACACGAGGATCCCCTCGCCCTCAGGGCCATCCAGGCAGGCGTGCCCCGCAGCACCGTCGCCAGGCAGCTCCCAGGGCTCGAAACCCTCGCCCACGCCGCACGCGAGCTCGCCGCCAAGGGCCCTGGCCGCCCCCACTTGCTCCTCGACGATCTCGGGCAGACACGGATCCGCGTCCGCACCGACGACCCGGCGACGGAGCTGAGCGATCGCATGGTGCGGCTCCGCCAGGCCGTCTGGACACTCATCGCCGACCGCTCCGACGTGCTGCCGTCCCTGCGGCTCACTGCCGGCCTCGGCGTTGCCGTCCACGCACACGCCGCCGTGTTCCATGGCGCCGACCTCACCGCACCAGACCCAGGCGGAACGACCGGGCCTGGCGCCCTGGTCGCGCATGGGCGCGCATGGCAGCGCCTGCATCAGGCACTCTCACGGTTCGCGGTCCTGGCGCCTCCCAGCACGTCCATCCGTGACGACGCCGTCGCGGCCGCTCGGCTGCTCAGCGAGCTCGCGCCACTCGACGCCCCGCGGGGTCATGTCCCCGTCGCGGCCGCGGATCGCCACGTCGGTGCGGTGCTCAACGGCGCCGTCCAGGTCATGGCCGACATTGCCGTCCACGAGGGCGCCGCGTTCGACCGGCTCTCACGTGCGGGCCTGCTCCACATCCCCGCGCGCGCACTTCCCCGCGACGTCGTCACCGACTACCCCGACGTCGCGGCGGCTCGGCTCAACGGCCGGACGGTGCCGGCGCCCGCCGAGGCGTTGCGGGTGGTAGCCGCGATGTACACCCATGTCGCGGCGCACCCGATCAGCAGCCCGACGCCGCAGGCCGCCAGCCATCCGGTCGTCAGGACGTCGGTCGAGTCGATATCGGTGGTCTAGTTCTCGGGCGATTCTCGATCACCGCGTTGCCGCCGGGCGCGCTGCAGACCTCCTTGGCGACTTGGTCCGACATCGCCGTTGCCTGAACGAACGCTTCATTGCCCAACCTTCGCGCGGCGTCGACGCCGCCCTCACCTGTCTCGAACACCTTGGCCTTCACGTCCCCGCCTCTGTCCAGGCTCTGAAGAACCCGCCTTGCTCGCCGGCGTCGGCGGGAAGTTCGCGGCGACTTCGGACCCGAGCTGGGCCCCGGAAGCCGAACCGAGGGCAGACCGAGTCACTGGCAACGCGACGCCGTGACTGCAGCACCCCCTCCGGAGGAGAGGAACCGCTCGACAGCCGACGAGGAGCCCAGAATCGCGACGCCGTCGCCGTCGGCGATCAGCTGGAGGTCGTTGTCGATGGCGGGCTCCAGCGGGGAAGGCGGAAGTCGGGACCGAAGGCGCTGCGGCGGGACCCGCGCGGCGGCCTTGGCAGGCACGCGGTGGAGTCACGCTACTCGCGCATGGAAGCGGACTCGTCGGCGTCCGTCTCGGCTCGCCGGGTGATTGACCCGTCGTCGGCGACGCGCAGCCCGCACCGCTCGAACAACTCGGTTGCCCAGCGAACGTCGCGGGACTCGAGAAACGCCTTCTTCGCACTGGGCGCGGCACCCACGAGATCGAAGGGTTGGGCGCGGGCGATGATCTTCGCCAAGTTTACGATGCAGGCCAGCTCGTCACCTTCCGGTCGGCGCTCACGGTCGGGGTGCTTCAGGTCGTTGTTCAGTCGTCCGATCGCTCGCGCGATCCCCTCGCGCGAACCGATCTGCGGGAAGTCGAGGTCAGCGCCGTCCAGGCATCTCCGGATGCTCTCCTGCAGCTCGCGTCGACAGGAGTCGCCGAAGCGGTAGTAGCCGAAGTAGTCGAGGGCGCTGGCGAGCATCATGAGCTGCGGCTCGAGGAAGCGGGCTGCGCCGTTGATCACCTCTGCGACCGGCTGAACCGCGCGTCGGAACATGTCGTCGGCATACATGTCCGTCCACCGCTTGAGGCCACGGCTACCGAGGGCCCGAAGGTTGAGTGCCGGGAAGGCCAGGTCGATCGACGACGGCTGCGCCTGGGCGTGCTCGCGCACCGTGCCTGCGAAGTGCGTTTCCGCGGGTTCAGGACCGTGAGCCTTGCCGTCCATCGTCCACAGGGGGAACTCCTCGTCGGCGACGTGGTGCGTGCGCCACGCCAACTTCTCTCCGTGTGCCAGGAGGAGGAGGTCCCGGACTGCCCACTGCGCACGCAGATGCTCCTGAGGAGTCCTGCCTTTGTGGCACGTCGTCGCCAGGAAGGGCAGGCTCTCTGCTTCGAAGCGGCGCCCCTCCGCTCCCGACCAGACCGCACCAGCCCTGAACTCATAGGTGTAGCCCTGTGAGCGCCAGGAGACCGACTCACTGTCATCGAGGGTGATGACGGCGGGCTCACCGCGCGCAGGGAAGGCGTACTTCACCGGACGAAAGTGCGTGAACCCGTCGAGCCCATCAATGCTCGATCGCATCGTCCGGACCCGGTAGGTCGAGCGGAGCGTCCGAGGCTCGCCGAAGATGGCTGTCTGGGCGGTCAGACGCCCGGTAACGAAGCCGCTTCCTGATTGTCCGCCCCATCGAACCCCGAGGAGGATCACCCACCCCTCGTTGTCGGCAAACGCGAGGGCCTCGGGCGGCGTCGACTGCTCGAACCACGCCTGGGGCTGCGCGTGCCGGTCAGCGGTCCTCAGGTACGGGACGAGCAGCTGTGCCCCGCGGTGGTCATCGAAGGTGAGGGCTGCTGCACACACCGGACCCTCAACGTGTCGGCCCTCGAGGAACAGGTGTCCCACCCTGACCTGTCCCGGTACCAGCGTGTTCGGCATGGTTGTTCCTCCTTCGCGCGCGCAGATGAGCTAGGTGCGACTGGGAAGCGCAGGGCGCAGGGTTACGCCGGCGAACTGCTCCCCGAGGATGCGGACCCGGGGGTCTGCCGGAACGTCCTCGAGCCGCCGCCGAAGGTGGGCCCAGTCGTATGCGCGCCGCGGATGATTGTCGAGGACGCAGACGTACGCCAGTGGCAACGGCGACCCCGGGTGCGCTGCCTCGAACTCGGCCAAGAGCATGGACAGCTTGTAGACATCCCGCGCGACCTCGGTGTGGTCCATGCCACCGCCCTGCGTAGCGGCCACCTTCAGCTCACTGATCACCACAAGGTCCCTCAGGATCTGCAAGCCGCTCCCATCCTCCGCGCGGACGAGCCGGTTGGCGTAGTGCGGAAGCATCACACCGGGCTGACGCGTCACGACAGCATCCAGCCGCACGTGATTGCCGAGCACGCGAGCCTTCCACGGGGACTCGGCGAAGTGCTCCTTCTTGATGATCGGCTCCCGCGCAACGCGATCGATCCCGAACTGGGAGATCAGGTAGTGGGCGAACCACGCCTGGTACGTGGCCTCGGGAGCTAGGTACTGCCCACAGGTCTGCGCGAACACACTCCAGGCCGCCTCGAACTTCCTAGCGACGTTGCTGTCGTCCTCAACCACGCGATCATGCTGCCAGGCCGCTCCGACACGCAGGGTCGCCTGGGCACCGCCTCTCCGCGCGCGACGTTCGGCCTCAGCCAAGGCCGTCCATGTTCGTCCAGGGCGTACTTAGGCCTACCGATAGGCCGACCGGACGCCAAGAGGCCCGCCCCGCCGAAGCGGGGCGGGCCTCTGACCTGCTAAAACACCGTCGGGATGGCGGGATTCGAACCCACGACCCCTTGACCCCCAGTCAAGTGCGCTACCAAGCTGCGCCACATCCCGGTCGGCTCTGCGAGCCGTCGATGAGTCTAGCGGATGTTCACCCGCTTCTGCCCCGCCGCCCTTCTGGCCCGGGCGCCGGCGCGCGACGACGCCGTCGGTCCTCCTGCTCGACCTGCTGCAGCTCGGCCGCGACGAGCCCGGCCACCGCGAGCTCGACGACCAGACCAGCGACCGCCGACCACTCTCGAAGACGGAACACGAACACCTGCACCACCAGCAGGCTGACGAGCACCGCCCAGCGGAAGCGCAGGTAGCCCTCGCGGCGGTCCTGCCGGACGACGAGCAGCCCCCACCCGGCCAGCGCGGTCGCGCCGGCGGCGCTGACCAGCAGCCCGACGACGACCCACCCCGGCTGGTCGGCACCACCCCACCAGGCCGCGAGGCCCATGGCGACGCTGCCGACCAGGCTGGCCACGAGCACGGCGACCGTGATCCACGGGACCCACCGCGCAGCGACGAGCCGGTGCGTGACGCGGACGACGGCGGCGCCGACGGCGTTGATCGGGTTGGGCAGCTCGTGCGGGTCGTCGTCGATGGCGTCCAGGAGCGCCCGGGCCTCGCGGGCCCCGGGCACGTCGCCCGCGCGGGCCACGAGCCCGCGCGCATCCGCCCGCGCCCGCGGCGTGAACCCGCCCGCCACCCCCGCGACCGCCTGGTCCACCGCGCCCGCGAGGTACTCCCGTGAGTCGTGCGGCAGGCGTCCGTGGAGTGCCTCGGAGACCACCACCAGCAGGACGACGACCGCGTAGATGAGCGACGCCGTCGGGCCGTAGAAGTAGTCGTTGTCCGCGGTGACGAACTTGCCGATCTCGTCGACGAAGAGCCCGAAGCCGACCCCGCCCAGCAGGGCGCCGACCGGCCGTGCCACCGGCCCCGCGAACGAGAGCAGCACGACGAAGGCCGCGGCCATCAGCAGCCCGCCCCACAGGACGTGCGCCACGTGCAGACCACCGGATCCGACGGTCGGGTACCCGGCGGCCGCGAGGAAGGCGCGCGTCAGCAGCACCGTCACCACGGCGGACACGACGAAGCCCGCCAGGTGCGTCGTCGCCGACGGGTCCCGCGGCAGGCCGAGCCGCAGCAGCCGGTTCACCGCTTGCGCTTCTCCCGCACGCGCACCGAGATGTGGATGGGCGAGCCCTCGAACCCGAAGGTCTCGCGCAGGCGCCGCTCGATGAACCGCCGGTAGCCCGCCTCGAGGAAGCCCGTCGCGAAGATCACGAAGCGCGGCGGCCGGGTGTCCGCCTGCGTGGCGAACAGGATGCGCGGCTGCTTGCCGCCGCGCAGCGGGTGCGGGTGGGCGGCGACGAGCTCACCCAGGAACGCGTTCAGCCGGCCTGTCGGCACGCGGGTGTCCCACGACTCGAGCGCCGTCTCCAGGGCGCCCACCAGGCGGTTCGTGTGCCAGCCGGTCTTCGCGGCGATGTTGATGCGCGGGGCCCACTGCACCTGGACCAGGTCGCGCTCGATCTCCCGCTCGAGGTAGCGGCGCCGGTCCTCGTCCATGAGGTCCCACTTGTTGTAGGCGATGACCAGGGCTCGGCCGGAGTCCACGACCTGCGTCACCACGCGCGTGTCCTGCTCGGTCAGCACGTCGCTGGAGTCGATGAGGACGACGGCGACCTCGGCCTTCTCGATGGCCGCCTGGGTGCGCAGGGAGGCGTAGAAGTCCGCGCCGGACGTCTGGTGCACGCGGCGCCTGATTCCCGCGGTGTCGACGAACCACCACTCGCGGTCGCCGATCGCGACCAGCTCGTCGACCGGGTCACGCGTGGTACCGGCGACCGGGTCGACCACGACGCGCTGGCTCCCGACGAGCGCGTTGAGCAGGCTCGACTTGCCGACGTTGGGCCGTCCGACGAGCGCCACGCGCCGCGGGCCGCCCTCGCCCGTCCCGGCCCGGCCGTAGGCCGAGACCTCGGGCATCACCTCGAGGACCGCGTCCAGCAGGTCACCGGTGCCCCGCCCGTGCAGCGCGGAGATCGGGTGCGGCTCCCCCAGCCCCAGGTTCCACAGCGCGGCGGCGTCCGCCTCGAGCTGCGGCCCGTCCACCTTGTTGGCGGCCAGCACGACCGGCTTGCCCGAGCGGCGCAGCAGCCGCACGACGCGCTCGTCGGTGGCCGTGGCCCCGACGGTCGCGTCCACGACGAACACGACGACGTCGGCGAGGTCGATCGCGACCTCGGCCTGCTCGGCGACACGCGCGTCGAGGCCCGCGACGTCCACCTCCCAGCCGCCCGTGTCGACGAGCGTGAACGAGCGTCCCGCCCACTCCGCCGGGTAGGTCACGCGGTCGCGGGTGACGCCGGGGGTGTCGAGCACGACTGCCTCACGGCGGCCGAGGACCCGGTTCACGAGGGTCGACTTGCCGACGTTCGGTCGGCCGACGACCGCGACGACCGGCACCGGTCCCGCCGGGCCCGCCTCCCCGCCCGCGCCAAGGCCCCCGTCGAGGAGCGCCAGGTCCTCGTCCTCGAGGTCGTAGTCCGCCAGGCCCTCGCGCAACGCGTGCTCGCGCGCGCGCTCCTCCTCGGTCTCGGGCTCGCCGAGCCCGGGGACCACGATGTCCTCGTCGTCGTCGTACTCGTCGTCGAACTCGTCGTCGACGGCCCCCTCGGCCCCCTCCTCGAGCGCGTCGTCGTCGAGGTCGGCGTGCGCCGTGGGGTGGGAGGCGTCGTCGATCGGGGCGTCCGCGTCGGAGGCGGGGTCGAAGGTCATGCCCCTATCCTCCCGTGCCTGGCCCCCTGCGACGAACTCCGCCCGGGAAGTGCCGGTGACGGACTCAGTCCTGCGCGTCCGCGGCACCGGCCGCCGACGGCGTCCCGCGCTCCGCCGGGTGGTCCGTCGGCAGCCACAGACCGGTGCGCTCCTCGACCGCGTGCACGTGGTCCGCCAGGGCCCGCTGCAGCTGGGCCTGAGCGGCCGCCACGGCCTCGCGCTTGGGCATGCCCTCGATCCCGGTCACCACCACCGGCGCACCGAACTCGACGTGCAGGCGCCGCCGCAGCCCCGGGATCTTCCCGGTGCTCTCGCCCGTGCGCCGCGTGCCGAGCATCGCCACCGGCACCACCGGCGCGCCCGAGTGCACGGCGAGCCACGCGACTCCGGCGCGTGCGTTCGAGCCGTCCCCGCGCCCGCGGGAGCCCTCCGGGAAGATCCCCACGACGCGCCCGTCCTCGAGCACCTTCAGAGCCGTGGCCAGCGCCGGGCGGCCGTTGCCCCGGTCCACGGGGATCTGCCCGGACAGCCGGAAGATCCAGCCGATCGCCGAGCGGAACATCTCGATCTTGATGAGGATGTGCGTCCCGCGGGGCGTGCACCCGATCATGAGCGGGCCGTCGGCCCACCCGGAGTGGTTCGCCGCGACGATCACCGCACCGGCGCGCGGCACGCGCTCCTTGCCGACGATCCGCGTGTTCCAGATCACCCGCGCGAAGAACCGCCCCAGCCACCGGCCCCAGCCCGGGCCGATGGCGCGCGGCACCTTCGGCGTCCGCGACGCCTTCTCGCGGCTCATCGCGTCGCCAGTCCGGGTGCGACGTCGAGGACGAGGGCGAGCAGCGCCGACACCGTCTCCTCGAACGAGAGCGCGCTCGAGTCCAGGAGCAGGACGCCGTCCGCGGCCGTCTGGAACTCCACGACCGTCGAGTCCTTGGCGTCCCGGCCGACGACGTGCGCGCGAGTCGCCGCCACAGCCGCCGCGTCGGCGGTGCCGTGCACCTCGAGGGCGCGGCGCGCCAGCCGCGCCTCCTCGCTCGCCGTGAGCAGCACGCGCACGTCCGCATCCGGGGCGACGACCGTCGTGATGTCGCGGCCCTCCGCGACGACGCCGGTCCCGCCCGAGCTCCCGTCCGTGCGCTCGGCGTCGATCAGCGCGCGCTGGCGCGCGTTGAGCTCGGCGCGGACGTCGAGGTTCGTCGACAGCAGGCTGACGGCGCCCGAGATCGCCGGCTCACGGATCGCAGCCGACACGTCCGTCTCCCCCACGCGCACGTGCGGGGCCGCGGGGTCCATGCCCATGCGGAGGTCCATCGCGCGGACCGCGGCGGTCACCGCGAGCTGGTCCCCGAGGTCCAACCCTTGGTCCAGGCACCACCAGGTCGCGGCGCGGTACATCGCACCGGTGTCGAGGTAGGCGAGCCCGAGCCGTGCGGCGACCTGCCGGCACACGCTCGACTTCCCCGAGCCCGAGGGCCCGTCCACGGCCACGACCACGCCGCGCACACTCGTCCCGAGCGCACTCATCCCGCCACCGTCCAGCCGCGTCCCGTCAGCTCTGCCTCGAGCGTCGTGCCGAGTCCCGGCAGCACCGCGATCGACGCGAGGCCGACCGGCTGCCGTGGGGCGTGCTCCAGCGACAGCTCCTCCAGGTTGATCCCCGCCGCGCCGACGTCACCGAGCAGCCGGGCCAGCTCGCCCGGCTGGTCCGGGACGAGCACGGTGACGACGTCGTAGGCACGTCGCGCGCCACCGTGCTTGCCCGGGATGCGGGCCACGCCCGCGTTGCCGGCCGCGACGGCAGCGGCGAGGGTGCCGAGCGCACCGCCGGGCACCGCGTGCGGACCCGTCGCCTCGACGACCTGCTCGAGCGCCTGGACCAGGCCGTCCAGGTCGTCGCGCGTCGCCCGCAGCGCGGGCAGCACGGCGCGGGCGTTGGCCGCGAGGATCGACGTCCAGAGCGCGGGGTCCCCCGCGGCGATCCGGGTCACGTCGCGCAGGCCCTGCCCCGCGAGGTCGAGGGCCGCCGGGTCGGCGTCGCGCAGCCGGGCAGCCACGAGCGACGACGCGACCTGCGGCAGGTGGGAGACGACGGCGACCGCCTCGTCGTGCACCCGCGCGTCCAGCATCACCGGGGTCGCGCCCAGGTCCGTGACCAGGGTGCGCACCGCGAGCACCGCCTCCGGCGAGGACGCCTCGGTCCCCACCACCACCCACGGTCGGCCGACGAAGAGGTCCGGGCGCGCCGCCGTCGGGCCCGAGCGTTCCGAGCCGGCCATCGGGTGCGAGCCCACGTACCGCGTGAGGTCCGCCCCGGCCGCCGTCAGCGCGGCGAGGACCGCGCCCTTGACGCTGGCGACGTCGGTGACGACCGCGTCCGGGTACGCCGCGAGCTCGGCCGCGACGACGTCCCCGGTGACGTCCGGCGGGGCGGCCACCACGACGAGCGCGGGCGGCGGGTCCGACGGTTCCGGCAGCCGCCCGGCGCCGAGGTCGCGGGCCAGCAGCACCGTGACGCGGGAAGGGTCGTGCAGGACGACGTCGACGCCCAGGGCGCGCAGCGCGAGCCCCACGCTGGCACCGAGCAGGCCGGTTCCCACGACGCGGACGGGGCCCACCGTGCCGGCGGGGGTCTGCAGGCCGGACGGTCCGTGCGCCCGGCCCGCCTCCGGACCCGACGGCGCGGTCACTGCGCCAGGTCCCGGCGGAGCACGGTGGCGCCGTGCAGGTACACGTGCTGCACCTGCGCGCGCGGCACCTCCAGCTCCGCGTGGGCCATCAGGCGCACGACGCGCGGGAGGGCGTGCGGGACGTCGATCTCCACCGCGCACATCAGCGGGACGTCCCCCATGCCCATCTCTCGGGCCGCGGTGGCCGGGAAGTCGCTGGTGAGGTCCGGCGTGCACGTGAAGATCACGGAGATCAGCGCGTCCGAGTCGATCCCGTTGGCGTCGAGCACCGCCTGCACGAGCTCGGCCGTGCGCTCGAACAGGTGCTCGCGCTCGTCGCGGTCGAGCTGGGTCGCTCCGCGGATGGCCCGCACCGTCATCGCCGTTCCTCCCAGGTCGCGCGCCCCGGTGCCCGGCCGACGACCGTCACGCGTCCGCGCGGAAGGTTACCGGTCATGGCGCCGCGGACGGTCACAGCCCGACCTCGCTCATCAGCTCGCCGAGCTCCTTGGCCGTCAGCTCGCGCACGCGTCCGGGCTTCAGGTTGCCGAGCCGCACCGGCCCGATCTGGGTCCTGACCAGGCGCTCGACCGGGTGCCCCACGGCTTCCATGAGCCGCCGCACGATGCGGTTGCGGCCCTCGTGCAGCACGACCTCGACGAGGGTCCGCGACGCCGTGTGGTCGACGACGCGGAAGCTGTCCACCACGACGGGACCGTCCTCGAGCTCGATCCCCGCCCGCAGCTGGACCCCGACGGCGGGCCGCACCCGCCCAGCCACGGTCGCCAGATAGGTCTTCGGGACCCCGTGCGACGGGTGCGCCAGTCGGTTGGCGAGCTCGCCGTCGTTGGTCAGCAGCAGCAGACCCTCGGTCTCGGCGTCGAGGCGACCCACGTGGAACAGCCGCTCGGGCCGGTCGGCGACGAACTGCGCCAGCGACGGGCGCCCTCGCTCGTCGCTCATCGTGGAGACGACGCCGGCCGGCTTGTTCAGGACCAGCGTCACCATCGAGGCGTCGAGCTGGATGCGCCGCCCGTCCACGTGCAGGACGGCGGTGCGCGGGTCCACGCGCACCCCCAGCTCGCGCACCACGACGCCGTCCACGCTCACCCGGCCGGCCGTGATCAGCTCCTCACAGGCCCGCCGGGAGCCGAGCCCCGCGCCGGCCAGCACCTTCTGCAGGCGCACGCCCTCCGGCGTGTGCACGTCCCGTTCCTGCCCGCTCATCGCGTCCCACCCTCGACCTCGTCCACCCCGCCCAGCGACTCGAGGTCGGGCAGGTACGGCGCGAGCGGCGGCAGCTCGTCCAGGCTGCTCATCCCCATCCGCTCCAGGAAGTACGACGTCGTGCCGTAGAGCACGGCACCCGAGGGCTCCGTGCCGACCTCCGCGGCCAGGCCCCGGCTCACCAGGGTGCGCACGACGGACTCGACGTTCACGCCGCGCACCGCGGACACCTGGCCGCGCGTCACGGGCTGCCGGTAGGCGATCACCGCGAGCGTCTCCAGCGCAGCCTGGGTCAGGCGTGCGGACTGCCCGTCCACGACGAACCGCCCGACGACGTCGGCGTGGGCCGCCGCCGAGTAGACCCGCCAGCCGCCGCCTGCCTCACGCAGCTCGAAGCCGCGGGGCCGACCGCCCAGCTCGCCGCGGTACTCCGCGGCGAGCTCCGCGAGGACCTCCTCGACCTCGCGCGTCGGCAGGCCGAGCACGGTTGCCAGCTGCACGGCCGACACCGGCTCGTCGGCGACCATGAGCACCGCCTCCACCGCCGCGTGCGCGCCCCCGGGGAGGTCGGCGACGTCGAAGGCCAGCTCGTCGACGGTCGGCAGGCCGCCGAGCGCCACCGGTTCGGACGCGGCGTCCCGCTCGGCAGCGGCGTCCCCGTCGGCCGTCGCGGCGTCCGCCGTGCGTGCCGTCGCGTCCGTGCTCTCGTCAGGCGCTGTCATCGCGCTCTCCCTCGTCGTCCGGAACGGCCGGTGCGGCCGGTGCTGCCTGGTCCCCGGGCGCGTCGTCGTAGTCGTCAACCACGGTGACCTCGGCGTCGCCGCCCGTCCAGCGGATCGTCAGCTCTCCGAGCGGGGTCACCTGGTCGAAGGCGACGACCCCCTCGCGGTACAGCTCCAGGAGCGCGAGGAACCGCGCCACCAGCACCGTCGAGGACTCGGCGTCCTGGACCAGTGCGCGGAACGTGCCGGAACCGATGCGCCGCAGCTTGTCGGCCACGACCGTCGCCTGCTCCCGCACGCTGACCGTCGGCGCGTACAGGTGGCTCGTGTCCACCTCGGGCGCGGGCTTCGGCCGCAGCGCGTGGGCGGCGAAGATCGCGAGCTCCGACGGGCCGATCTCCAGGACCAGCTCCGGCAGGAGCGTCGCGAGCTGCGGCTCGAGCGGCACGGACCGCGGGGTCCGCCGCCCCTGCTCGGCCAGGCGGGTTCCGATCGCCCCGGCCGCCTCCTTGAACGCCCGGTACTGCAGCAGCCGCGCGAACAGCAGGTCACGCGCCTCGAGCAGCTCGAGGTCCTCCGCGTCGTCCTCCGTGGACGGCAGCAGCCGGGCGGCCTTCAGGTCCAGCAGGGTGGCCGCGACGACCAGGAACTCCGACAGCCGCCCGAGCTCCCACGGCTCCGACCGGGCCTCGGCGTCGCGCACCGCTGCGATGAACTCGTCGGTCACCTGGGCGAGCGCGACCTCGGTGATGTCGAGGCGGTGCCGCGAGATGAGCGAGAGCAGGAGGTCGAACGGGCCGGAGAAGTTCTCCAGGTGCACCTCGAACGCGCGCGACCGCCGCGCATCGGCCGCGGGCACCAAGGCGGGGTCGACCGGGTCAGCCTCAGGCTGCATCGCCGCGGGCCACCAGCTCACGGGCCAGCTGCCGGTAGGCGGAGGCGCCGGCGTGGGTGGGGGCGTAGGAGGTGATCGGCTCGGCGGCGACCGACGAGTCGGGGAACTTCACCGTCCGGCCGATCACCGTGTGCAGCAGCTGGTCCCCGAACGCCTCGAGGACCCGCGCGAGCACCTCCTTGGAGTGCAGCGTCCGCGGGTCGTGCATCGTGCCGACGATCCCGTCGATGCGCAGCCGGGGGTTGAGCCGGTCGCGCACCTTCTCCACCGTCTCGATGAGCAGCGCGACGCCCCGCAGCGCGAAGAACTCGCACTCGAGCGGGATGAGGACGCCGTGCGCCGCCGTCAGCGCGTTCACGGTCAGCAGGCCCAGCGACGGCTGGCAGTCGATGAGGATGACGTCGTACTCCGCCTCGGCCGCACGGAGCGCGCGCGCCAGCACTGACTCGCGCGCCACCTCCCCGACGAGCTGCACCTCGGCTGCCGACAGGTCGATGTTGGCGGGGATCACGTCGAGCCCCGGCACGGAGCTCGGGCGGACGACGTCGGCCACCTGGGCACCGCGCTCCATCAGGAGCGTGTAGACCGTCTTGTCGAGCTCGTGCGGGTTCACGCCGAGTCCCACGGACGCCGCCCCCTGCGGGTCGAAGTCCACGATGAGCACGCGCCGGCCGTACTCCGCCAGGGCCGCGCCGAGGTTGATGGTGGTCGTCGTCTTGCCGACGCCGCCCTTCTGGTTGCACAGCGCGATGATCCGGGCCGGACCGTGGCTCGCCAGGGGCTCCGGGTCCGGGAAGACCGGGAGCGGGCGCCCGACGGGATCGATGGTCGTCGCGACGTCGTCCGGGCTGCTCACGCCCGAGAGGTTACCGCAGGCGCCCCCGCCGCTCCGGGCGCAACACCGCCTCCCCGAGGGGCTCAGCCGAGCGCGCGCGGGTGCGCCAGCGCGTAGACCTCGCGGAGGGAGTCCGGCGTCACGTGGGTGTAGATCTGCGTCGTCGTCACGGAGGCGTGGCCGAGCAGTTCCTGGACCACGCGGACGTCGGCGCCGCCCTGGAGCAGGTGCGTGGCGAACGAGTGCCGCAGGGTGTGGGGCGACACCTCGTCGGCGCCCGCGATGCCCGAGCGGCGCGCCGCCTGCCGCAGGACCGCCCACGCGCTCTGCCGGCTCAGCCGAGCCCCGCGGGTGTTGAGGAAGACGGCCGGGTTGCCCCGGCCGGCGGCTGCGAGCACGGGCCGGGCGCGGACCAGGTAGGCGTCGACGGCGGCGCACGCGAACGAACCCACGGGGACGACCCGCTCCTTGCTCCCCTTGCCGAGCAGTCGGGCCGACGCGCGGTCCGGGTCCAGGTCCAGGTCGTCCACGTCGAGCCCGACGACCTCGCTGATCCGGGCCCCGGTCGAGTAGCAGAGCTCCAGGAGGGCGCGGTCGCGCAGCGGCACGGGCCCCTCCCCCTGGCCGGCGGCCTCGAGCAGGGCGGCGACGTCCTCGACGCTCATCGCCCTCGGCAGCCGCCGGGGCTGCGTGGGCGGCTTCACGCCCGCGGACGGGTCGTCGGCGGCCAGCCCCTCGACCGCGACGAACCGGTGCCAGCCGTGCACGGCAGCCACGACGCGGGCGGTCGACGACGCCGCGAGGGGCCGCCCGTCCGAGCCACTGCGCAGCGCCGTCACGAACGCCCGCACGTCGCCCTCCCCCACGCTCGACGCGCTCTCGTGGCCGCGGGCGGTCAGGAACGCGGCGTACCGGTCCAGGTCCCGGCGGTAGGCGGCCAGCGTGTTGCGCGCCAGACCCCGCTCCACGGCGAGGTGGTCCAGGTAGCGCTGCACGGCCAGCGCCAGGGCGGGCGACACCGACCCGGCGTCACCGGTCGCGGCCGTGGCCGCGCCGTCGCGCGTCGGGCCGCTGCCGGGTGGCATCAGAGCGGCAGGAAGGGGTCCACCGCGACAGCGGCGAACACGACCGTCAGGTACGTGATCGACCCGTGGAACACGCCCATCTCGCCGAGCTTGCGGCCCGCGACCGGGCGCCGCGCCCGCCGCAGCAGCGCGACGACCGACCAGCAGAACCACGCACCGGCGGCCCCGGCCACGACGGTGTAGACCCACGACATCGGGGCCAGCGGCACCAGAGCGAGCGAGGCCGCGACCATCGCCACGGAGTAGGCGACCATCTCGACCGAGACGCGCAGGTCGCTGGCCACGACCGGCAGCATCGGGACGCCCGCCGCGGCGTAGTCGCGCCGGAACTTCATGGACAGCGGCCAGTAGTGCGGGGGCGTCCAGAAGAAGATGACGAGGAAGAGCGCCACCGGTGCCCAGTCGAGCGTGCCCGTGACCGCCGCCCAGCCGATGAAGACGGGCATGCAGCCGGCGATCCCGCCCCACACGATGTTCTGCGGGGTCCGCCGCTTGAGCAGCATCGTGTAGCCGACGACGTACAGCAGGATCGCCGCGGCCGTGAGCAGCGCCGACGCCACGTTGACGAACACCCAGAAGTACGCGACGGAGACGACGCCGAGCACGATGCCGAACACGAGCGCCGCGCGCGGCGTCACCTCGCCCGTGACCAGCGGGCGCCGCCGCGTCCGGTTCATGACCGCGTCGATGTCGCGGTCGAGGTACATGTTCAGCGTGTTCGCCGAGCCGGCCGCGACGGTGCCGCCGAGCAGCGTGCCGAGGATCAGCCACAGCGACGGGAAGCCGCCGCCCACGCGCTGCTGCGCGAGGAGCATGGTGGGCAGCGTCGTCACGAGGAGCAGCTCGATGATCCGCGGCTTCGTGAGCGCGACGTACGCCGCGAGCCGACGCACCGTCGCCGAGGTACCGGCCGACGCGTGGCCGCGGCCTGCGGGCGCGCTCACGTCGGCCTGCGCCGGGCTGGCAGTGCGCACGACGGCGGGCTCCGTTCTGCTGGGTTCCTCGACCATGGTAAGGCCCCAGGCCCTACGTCCTATGCCCACCGGCCCGGCGGCGCGACGCACCCGTCCACCACGCGGCGCGCGCGCCGGTCCCAGGGCTACGCCGCTAGGCTCGCTGCAGCAGGCCGACGGTCCGGTTCGAGCGCCCAGACCGCCGGCCGGCCCGACGGCATCGGCACGGGTCCACGGGACCGACGTGCCGCGCCCCACCCCACGACCCGGACCAGCGTCCGGGCAGGAATGAGGAGCTGTGAACTCGACGCCCACGACCGGCCTCGACTGGACCGACCTCGACCGCCGCGCGGTCGACACCCTGCGCGTGCTCGCGGCCGACGCCGTGCAGAAGGTCGGCAACGGCCACCCCGGCACCGCGATGAGCCTCGCCCCCGCGGCGTACCTGCTCTTCCAGCGCTACCTGCGCCACGACCCCACGGACCCGAACTGGGCGGGTCGGGACCGGTTCGTGCTCTCCGCCGGGCACTCGTCGCTCACCCTGTACCTGCAGCTGTTCGCGTCCGGCTACCCGCTGTCGCTCGACGACCTCAAGGCGCTGCGCACGTGGGGGTCGAAGACGCCGGGTCACCCGGAGTACAAGCACACCGAGGGCGTCGAGATCACCACCGGGCCGCTGGGCCAGGGCCTGGCCTCCGCCGTCGGCATGGCGATGGCCGCGCGTCGCGAGCGGGGTCTCTTCGACCCCGACGCCGCGCCGGGCACCAGCCCGTTCGACCACACCATCTGGGTGATCGCCGGTGACGGCGACCTCCAGGAGGGCGTGACCTCCGAGGCCTCGTCGATCGCCGGTCACCAGGAGCTCGGCAACCTCGTCGTGATCTACGACGACAACCACATCTCGATCGAGGACGACACCGACGTCGCGTTCAGCGAGGACGTGCTCGCCCGCTACGCCGCGTACGGCTGGCACACCCAGCGCGTCGACTGGACCAACGGCGGCACCGGCTACACCGAGGACGTGCACGCGCTCGGCGCGGCGCTCGAGGCCGCCCGCGCGGAGACCGGTCGCCCGTCGATCATCTCCCTGCGCACCATCATCGGCTGGCCGTCGCCGACCAAGCAGGGCACCGGCGGCATCCACGGCTCCGCGCTCGGCGACGCCGAGGTGCGGGCGCTCAAGGAGACCGTGGGCTTCGACCCCGACGAGACGTTCCACGTCGACGACGAGGTCCTCGCGCACGCGCGGCGCGTGTCGGCGCGCGGCACCGAGGCGCACGCCGAGTGGGACCACGCGTTCGCGCAGTGGCGCACCGCGCAGCCGGAGCGCGCCGAGCTCTTCGACCGGCTGGCGGCGCGTCGGCTGCCGAACGGCTGGACGCAGGCGCTGCCCGTGTTCCCGGCCGGCAAGGGCGTGGCGACGCGCTCCGCGTCGGGCAAGGTGCTCTCCGCGCTCGCGCCCGTGCTGCCCGAGCTGTGGGGCGGCTCCGCGGACCTCGCCGGCTCCAACAACACGACGATGGACGGCGAGCCCTCGTTCCTCCCCGCCCACCGCAGCACGCGGTCGTTCCAGGGCACGCCGTACGGACGGACGCTGCACTTCGGCATCCGTGAGCACGCGATGGGCTCGATCCTCAACGGCATCGCGCTGCACGGCGGCACCCGGCCCTACGGCGGCACGTTCCTGGTCTTCAGCGACTACATGCGCCCGGCCGTGCGGCTCGCGGCGCTGATGCAGCTGCCGGTGACCTTCGTCTGGACGCACGACTCGATCGGCCTCGGGGAGGACGGCCCGACGCACCAGCCGATCGAGCACCTGGCGGCCCTGCGCGCCATCCCGGGCCTCGACGTCGTCCGCCCGGCCGACGCGAACGAGACCGCCTGGGCGTGGCGCACGATCCTCGAGCGCACCGACCACCCGGCCGGCCTCATCCTCACCCGCCAGAACGTGCCGACGGTCGAGCGCGGCGACGGCCCCGCGACGGGCGACACGCTCGCCGCCGCGGACGGCGTCGCGCGCGGCGCCTACGTCCTGGCCGAGGCCGCCTCCGGCTCCCCCGACGTGATCCTGCTGGCGACCGGCTCCGAGGTGCAGATCGCCCTCGCGGCGCGCGAGCAGCTCGCGGCGGCCGGTGTGGGCGCCCGCGTGGTCTCGGTCCCGTGCCGCGAGTGGTTCGACGAGCAGGACGCGGCTTACCGTGAGTCGGTGCTCCCGTCCTCCGTCCGCGCGCGCGTCTCCGTCGAGGCTGCCGTGGCACAGGGCTGGCGGGACCTGGTCGGCGACGCCGGCCGCTGCATCTCGCTCGAGCACTTCGGCGCGTCGGCCGACTACGAGCGGCTCTACACCGAGTTCGGCATCACGTCGGAGGCGGTCGTGGCCGCTGCTCAGGCGTCGCTGGCCGACATCGCCGCCGGCACCGTCACCCCCGGCGGTCCGGCCCGCAGCACCGAGGGTGGCACCGGCGACATGTGACACCCCCACTGACGACGCCCGGCCGTCACCCGACGGCGGCCGGGCCCCGACAGCGAGGAGGACGCGCATGACCGAGTTCGACGACCGCACCGCCCCCGAGTCAGAGGGCGGTGCGCTCCCCGCGCCGCTGCGTGCGCTCCGCGAGGCCGGCGTCGCCATCTGGCTCGACGACCTGTCCCGCGAGCTGCTCCGCTCCGGCGGGCTCGCCCGGCTGGCGACCGAGCGCGGCGTCGTCGGGGTGACCAGCAACCCGACGATCTTCGCCTCGGCCCTCGCCAAGGGCGACGCCTACCGGTCCCAGCTCGCCGAGCTGGCGGCTGCGGGGGCCGGGGTCGACGACGCCGCACTCAGGCTCATGACCGACGACGTCCGCGAGGCCTGTGACCTGTTCGCCGGGCTGCACCGCGCGAGCGACCGGCTCGACGGCCGCGTCTCGCTCGAGGTGGCGCCGGACCTCGCGCGCGACACGGCGGGCACCGTGGCGATGGCGCGGCAGCTCTGGACGACCGTCGACCGCCCCAACCTGTACATCAAGATCCCGGCCACCGTCGAGGGGCTGCCGGCCATCGCGGAGGCGACGGCCCAGGGCATCAACGTCAACGTGACGCTGATCTTCTCGCTCGCCCGGTACCGGGGTGTGCTCGACGCCTACACCGACGGCCTCGAGCGCGCGCTGGCCGCCGGCCGCGACCTGACGACGATCGACTCGGTCGCGTCGTTCTTCGTGTCGCGGGTGGACACCGCGGTCGACGCGCGGCTCGACGCGATCGGCTCGCCCGAGGCCGCGGACCTGCGGGGACGCGCCGCCATCGCCAACGCGCGCCTCGCCTACGCACTCTTCGAGGAGTACACGGCGGGCGAGCGCTGGCAGGCACTGGCCGCCGCCGGAGCCCGCGTCCAACGACCTTTGTGGGCCTCCACCGGCGTCAAGGACAAGGCGTACGCGGACACGCGGTACGTGGACGAGCTCGTCGCGCCGGGTGTCGTGAACACGATGCCCGGGAGCACGCTCGAGGCGGTCGCCGACCACGGTCACGTCACGGGGGACACCGTGACGGCCGCCTACGACGACGCGCGGGAGGCCCTCGCGCGCCTCGCCGCCCTCGGCGTGGACCTCGACGAGGTCACGGACGAGCTCGAACAGCAGGGCGTCGAGAAGTTCGAGGCGAGCTGGTCCGAGCTCATCGGCTCGGTCCGCGACGGCCTGCGCGGGGCGACGGCGTGACCCCCAGCAGCGGCGGCCGCCCCAACCCGCTGCGCGACGCCCGGGACCGGCGCCTGCCGCGCATCGCCGGCCCGTGCGGTCTGGTCATCTTCGGCGTCACGGGCGACCTGGCGCGCCGCAAGCTCATGCCGGCCGTCTACGACCTCGCGAACCGCGGTCTGCTCCCGCCGGGCTTCGCCCTCACCGGCTTCGCCCGACGGGACTGGGAGGACCAGGACTTCGCCCAGGTCGTGCACGACGCCGTCAAGGAGAACGCCCGGACGCCGTTCCGGGAGGCGGTCTGGCAGCAGCTCGCCGAGGGCATCCGGTTCGTCCAGGGCGAGTTCGACGACGACGAGGCGTTCGACCGCCTGAGCAGGACCGTGGCTGACCTCGACGCCGAGCGCGGGACGGGCGGCAACCACGCGTTCTACCTCTCGGTCCCGCCCCGTGCCTTCCCGCTGGTCTGCCGCCAGCTCGCCCGGTCCGGGCTCTCCGAGCAGCCCGACGGCGCGTGGCGCCGCGTCGTCGTCGAGAAGCCGTTCGGCCACGACCTGGCCAGCGCGCGGGAGCTGAACGACGTCGTGTCCACGGTCTTCACCCCGGAGTCGGTGTTCCGCATCGACCACTACCTGGGGAAGGAGACGGTGCAGAACATGCTGGCGCTGCGGTTCGCCAACCAGCTGTTCGAGCCGATCTGGAACGCCAACTACGTCGACCACGTGCAGATCACGATGGCCGAGGACATCGGCATCGGCGGGCGCGCGGGCTACTACGACGGCATCGGGGCCGCGCGCGACGTCATCCAGAACCACCTCCTGCAGCTGCTGGCGATCACCGCCATGGAGGAGCCGGTCTCGTTCGGTGCGGACGACCTCCGGGCCGAGAAGGAGAAGGTGCTCTCGGCCGTCCGGCTGCCCAAGGACCTCGCGGCGCACACCGCCCGTGGTCAGTACGCGGCCGGCTGGCAGGGCGGCGAGGAGGTGGTCGGGTACCTCGAGGAGCAGGGCATCGCCCCGGACTCGATCACGGAGACCTACGCCGCCATCCGGCTCGACATCGACACCCGCCGGTGGGCCGGCGTGCCGTTCTACCTGCGGACCGGCAAGCGGCTGGGGCGTCGGGTCACCGAGGTCGCCGTGGTCTTCAAGAAGGCCCCGCACCTGCCGTTCGAGTCCACCGCGACCACCGAGCTCGGCAACAACGCCCTGGTGATCCGGGTGCAGCCGGACGAGGGCGTGACCATCCGGTTCGGGGAGAAGGTGCCGGGGACCTCGATGGAGGTCCGCGACGTCACCATGGACTTCGGCTACGGCCACGCCTTCACCGAGTCCTCCCCGGAGGCGTACGAGCGGCTCATCCTCGACGTGCTGCTCGGCGACCCGCCGCTCTTCCCCCGCCACCGGGAGGTCGAGCTGTCCTGGATGATCCTCGACCCCATCACGGAGTTCTGGGCGACCCAGGGCCAGCCGGAGTCCTACCGGTCGGGCACCTGGGGACCCGCCTCCGCCGACCTCATGCTGGCCCGCGACGGTCGCGCGTGGCGGCGGCCGTGAGCACCCGCACCCGGACCCTCGGAGGTGCCCGATGATCGTCGACCTGCCCGACACCACGACCGCCGAGGTCGCGCGCCGACTCGTCCACCTGCGCGAGGAGGGCGGCGCCGTCGCGCTGGGACGGGTCCTGACGCTCGTCATCGACGCCCACGCCACGGACGTCGAGGACGCCGTCGCCGTCACCAACGACGTCAGCCGCGAGCACCCGATGCGGGTCATCGTGCTGGCGCGGCACAGCGGCGCCGCCGCCGCGCGGCTCGACGCCCAGATTCGCGTCGGCGGCGACGCGGGGGCGAGCGAGGTCGTGCTGCTCACCGCGTCCGGGGAGATGCTCGAGCACAGCGACACGCTCGTCATGCCGCTTCTGCTGCCCGACGCGCCGATCGTCGCGTGGTGGCCCCGGGAGATCCCCGAGCGTCCTGCCATGCACCCCATCGGTCAGATGGCCCAGCGCCGGATCACCGACTCGGTCGCCTGCGCCGACCCGATCGGCACGCTGCGGCGCCTGCGCAACGGCTACACCGCGGGCGACACCGACCTCGCGTGGACCCGCCTGACGGTCTGGCGCGGGCTCCTCGCCGCGGCCCTCGACCTGCCACCCGACGAGCCGGTCACCTCCGCGGTCGTCGCGGGCGACGAGCGGCACCCGTCGATGTGGCTCCTCGGTGCCTGGCTGGCCGAGGCGCTGGACTGCCCCGTCGAGGTGGTGGCCGTGGAGGGCGCCGCCGGCATCACCCACGTGGTGCTCGAGCGGGCGTCGGGCCCGGTCCGGATCGACCGTCCAGACGGCCGGCGCGCCACGCTCGTGCACCCCGGACAACCGGAGCGGCACCTGGCCATGCCGCTGCGGGAGCTGCGCGAGTGCCTCTCGGAGGACCTGCGCCGCATGGACGCCGACGAGGTCTACGGCGAGGTCCTGGGCTCCGGCCTGGCCCGGGTGCTCCCGTGACGGCGCCCCTGGTGGTCGTCCACCCGGACGCCGAGACGCTCGCCGTCGGCACCGCCGCCCGCCTGCTCCTGCGCCTGATGGACGCCCAGTCCCTGCACCGGCCCGTCCATGTCGGCCTCACGGGCGGCGGCATGGGCGCCCGCGTGCTCGCCGCGGTCGCGGCCTCGCCGCTGCGCGACGCCGTCGACTGGACCGGGGTGCACGTGTGGTGGGGGGACGAGCGGTTCCTGCCCGCCGGAGACCCGGAGCGCAACGAGACGCAGGCCCGCGCGGCCCTGCTGGACGGGCTGGCGTTGCCGCCGGAGAACGTGCACGCCGCGCCCCCGCTCGGCCCTCACCTCACCTCACCGCACGACGCCGCCGTCGCCTACGCCGCCGAGCTCGCGCGCTACGCCGCGGACGGCGACGACGCCGGACCGCCGGTGCCCGTCTTCGACGTGCTGCTGCTCGGCGTCGGCCCCGACGGGCACGTGGCCTCGCTGTTCCCCGGACAGGCCACGCTCGGCGTCGTCGACCGCACCACGGTTGGCGTCACCGACTCCCCCAAGCCGCCGCCGGAACGCGTGAGCCTCACGCTGCCGGCCATCGAGGCCGCCCAGGAGGTGTGGCTGGTGGTCGCCGGCGCGGACAAGGCCGAGGCGGTGCGACGGGCGCTCGCCGGCGCCGACCCAGCCGAGATCCCCGCTGCCGCGGTGCGCGGCCGTACCAGGACCCTCTGGCTTCTCGACGTCGCGGCCGCGTCGTGACGTCGGACGGCGTCACCGACCCGCCTCCCTGGGTGCTCGTCGACCGGTGGCTCGATGGCGTGCTGCCCGCCCCCGACGCCGTCGTCGCAGCCCAGCGCACGGCCGACGGCGCCGGGCTGCCTCCGATCGCCGTCTCGACGCAGCAGGGCAGGCTCCTCGCGCTCCTCGCCGCCAGCATCGGTGCCCGACGGGCTCTGGAGGTCGGCACGCTGGCCGGTGTGAGCGCGGTGTGGCTGGCCCGCGCCCTGCGCGGTCCCGACCCCGTGCTGACCACGTTCGAGCTCTCAGAGCACCACGCGGCCGTCGCGCGTGAGAACCTCGCCGCCGCGGGCCTGACGGACGTGGTGGAGGTGCGCGTCGGGCCCGCTCTCGAGGGACTGGCGCGCCTGGCCGCCGAGCGGCCCGAGCCGTACGACCTCGCCTTCATCGACGCGGACAAGCCCGGCAACACCGCCTACCTGCACGCCGCGCTGGCGCTCCTGCGGCCCGGCGGCCTGGTCGTCGTGGACAACGTGGTGCGCGGGGGCACCGTCCTCGACCCGGGTGCCGACGCCGCCGCTCGCGGCTCCCGCGCGGTCATCGAGGCGGTCGCCGCGCACGACCGGCTCACCGCGACCGTCGTGCAGACGGTCGGCTCCAAGGGCTACGACGGAATGCTTGTCGCCCGCCTGGACGTCTGACGCCTCGGCGTCACCGCGGCGCACCGTGGTGCGCGCGGCGCCGGACGCCGAAGGGCCGGCACCTCGTCGGTGCCGGCCCTTCAGGGTCGTCTCAGCTGCCGCGCCGGGTCAGCCGCCGCGCCGCGCGCGCAAGGCGGCGAGCGCCTCGTCGAGGATGGCCGCGCCGTCCTCGTCGCTGCGGCGCTCCTTCACGTACGCGAGGTGCGTCTTGTAGGGCTCGTTGCGCACGGGCTCCGGCGGCGCGTCCTTGTCGCGCCCGGCCGGGAAGCCGCATCGCGGGCAGTCCCAGTTCTCGGGCACCTCGACGCCGGCCTCCTCCGAGAAGCTCGGGCGCGTCTCGTGCCCGTTGGCGCACCAGTAGGACACCCAGAACCGCGGCGCCGAGTCACCCCGCTCGGCCTCGCCCATCGGGCCCGCGCCGACGCGCGAGCCCCGGATCGCACTACCACTCGCCATGCTGCGCCGTCCTCAGCTGACCCGCTGGAGCAGGCCCAGCAGGATGATCATCAGGGTCCACACGAGGGCCAGGCCCACGGTGAGCCGGTTCAGGTTGCGCTCGGCGACGCCGGAGCTGCCTGCCGTGCTCGAGATGCCGCCGCCGAACATGTCCGAGAGGCCGCCGCCGCGCCCCTTGTGGAGCAGCACGAGCAGCACCACGAGGACGCTGGTGATCACCAGCAGGACTTGCAGGACAATGCGCAGTGCGTCCACGAAGAGTTCCTTCGTCAGTGGGTGAGGGCGCCGAGGGCGCCGGTGTGGCGGCTGGTCAAGGATAGGCGACGCGACGCCGATCCCGAAGTCCCACGCCCGGCCGGCCGAACGGATGACCGGGCGTGGGGACTTCGGCTCGACGTGCGACGTCGGGCGAGGACGTCAGCCGACGTTGTGCGACTGGTACCGCACGATCTTCGCGAACTCCTCGGCGTCGAGGCTGGCCCCGCCGACGAGCGCGCCGTCGACGTCAGGCTTCGCCATGATCGCCGCGATGTTGCCGGACTTCACCGAGCCGCCATAGAGCACGCGGACGGCGTCGGCGATCTCCGGGGTGAACATCTCGCGGAGCTTGCCCCGGATGGCCTCGCAGACCTCCTGCGCGTCCTCCGGCGTGGCGACCTCACCCGTGCCGATGGCCCACACCGGCTCGTAGGCGACGACGACCTGGGCCGCCTGCTCGGCGGTCAGGCCGGCGAGCGAGCCCTCGACCTGGGCGAGCGTGTACTCGACCTGACGGCCCTCCTTGCGGATGTCCAGGCCCTCGCCGACGCACACGATCGGGACGATGCCCTGACCGAACGCGGACCGCGCCTTGGCGGCGACGAGCGCGTCGTCCTCGCCGTGGTACTGACGCCGCTCGGAGTGGCCGACGACGACGTAGCGGCAGCCGAGCTTGGCGAGCATCACCGGCGAGATCTCACCGGTGTACGCGCCGTCGGTGTGCGCCGAGACGTCCTGCGCGCCGTAGCCGAGCTCGAGCTTGTCGGCGTCGACGAGCGTCTGCACCGAGCGCAGGTCCGTGAAGGGCACCATCACGGCGACCTCGACGGCCGCGTAGTCGTGCTTGGCGTCCTTGAGGGTCCAGGCGAGCTTCTGGACGAGATGGGTGGCCTGGTGGTGGTCCAGGTTCATCTTCCAGTTGCCCGCCATCAGGGGCGTGCGTGCAGCTGCCACGGGGTCAGTCCTCCAGAACCGCGATGCCGGGGAGGGTCTTGCCCTCGAGGAGCTCGAGGCTCGCCCCGCCACCGGTCGAGATGTGGCCGAAGCCCGCCTCGTCGAAGCCGAGCTTGCGCACGGCCGCGGCGGAGTCGCCACCGCCCACGATCGAGAAGCCCTCGGAGTCCACCAGGGCCTGCGCCACGGCGCGGGTGCCCTCGGCGAAGGCCGGGAACTCGAAGACGCCCATCGGGCCGTTCCAGGCGATCGTCTTCGCGGACAGGATCGCCTCGCGGAAGAGCTCGCCCGACTTCGGGCCGATGTCGAGGCCCATCTTGTCGGCGGGGATCGCGTCGGCGGCGACGACCTCGTGGGCGGCGTCGGCGGCGAACGCGTCGGCGGCGACGATGTCGACCGGCAGGAGGATCTCCACGCCCTTGGCCGCAGCGGTCTCGAGGTAGCCCTTCACCGTGTCGACCTGGTCGGCCTCGAGCAGCGAGGTGCCGACCTCGTAGCCCTTGGCGGCAAGGAACGTGAAGACCATGCCGCCGCCGATGAGCAGCTTGTCGGCCTTCTCGATGAGGTTCGCGATCACGCCGAGCTTGTCGGAGACCTTGGAGCCGCCGAGCACGACGACGTAGGGACGCTCGGGGTTCTCGGTCGCCTTGCGCAGCGACTCGACCTCGAGCTGGACCAGGTAGCCGGCCGCGTGCGGCAGCTTCAGCGCGACGTCGTACACGGACGCCTGCTTGCGGTGGACCACGCCGAAGCCGTCCGAGACGAAGGCGTCGGCGAACGCCACGAGCTCGTCGGCGAGCTCGCCACGCACCGCGTCGTCCTTCGAGGT
This sequence comes from Actinotalea fermentans ATCC 43279 = JCM 9966 = DSM 3133, assembly GCA_000767215.1. Classification (GTDB taxonomy): domain Bacteria; phylum Actinomycetota; class Actinomycetes; order Actinomycetales; family Cellulomonadaceae; genus Actinotalea; species Actinotalea fermentans. Next base: position 10,502 of record AXCX01000001.1, on the reverse strand, counting down.
CTCGCGAGCGTCGAAGCGGATGTTCTCGAGCAGCGCGATCTGGCCGTCCTCGAGCGCGGCGACGGTGGCCTTGGCCGAGTCGCCGACGACGTCCTCGGCGAGGGCGACGGGCTGGCCGAGGAGCTCGCCGAGGCGGGCCGCGACCGGCGCGAGCGAGTACTTCGCGTCCGGCTCGCCCTTCGGGCGGCCGAGGTGCGCGGTCACGATGACGCGGGCACCGCCGTCGAGCAGGGCCTTGAGCGTCGGCAGGGCGGCGCGGATGCGGCCGTCGTCCGTGATCGTCGTGCCGTCGAGCGGCACGTTGAAGTCGGAGCGGACGAGCACGTGCTTGCCGCGCAGGTCGCCGAGGTCGGCGATCGTCTTCATGCTTCCTCCATGGAGGTCGGGGGGGTGCTGCGGGTCGGTGGGGTGCGCGTGGGGGCGCACCGGGCGCACCAGGCGCCCGACACGACTGCGTCCGCGTGCCCGTCCCTCGCGGGGCGCGCACGCGGACGCATGTCGGTCAGCTAGCTGACGGTCAGAGCCGCTCGGCCACGTACGAGGTGAGCTTCACGAGCGCGCAGGAGTAGCCGTACTCGTTGTCGTACCACGAGACGACCTTGACCTGGTCGCCGATGACCTTGGTGAGGCCGGCGTCGAAGATGCTCGCGGCCGGGTCGCCGACGATGTCGGTCGAGACGATCGGCTCGTCCACGTACTTCAGGACGCCCTTGAGCGGGCCCTCGGCCGCAGCCTTGATCGCGGCGTTGACCTCCTCGACCGTGACCTCGCGGGCAGCGGTGAAGGTGAGGTCGGTCGCGGAGCCGGTGGGCGTCGGCACGCGCATGGCGTAGCCGTCGAGCTTGCCCTTGAGGCCCGGCAGGACGAGCGAGACGGCCTTGGCCGCACCGGTCGAGGTCGGGACCATGTTGAGGGCGGCGGCGCGCGCACGGCGGAGGTCCTTGTGGGGGCCGTCCTGCAGGTTCTGGTCCTGCGTGTACGCGTGGATGGTGGTCATGAGGCCGCGGACGATGCCGAACGACTCGTCGAGCACCTTCGCCATCGGGGCGAGGCAGTTCGTGGTGCACGAGGCGTTCGAGATGATGTTGTGCGTGGCCGGGTCGTAGTCGGTGTGGTTCACGCCGACGACGAAGGTCGCGTCCTCGTTCTTCGCCGGGGCGGAGATGATGACCTTCTTGGCACCGGCCTGGATGTGCGCGGCGGCCTTGGTGGCGTCCGTGAACCGGCCCGTGGACTCGATGACGATGTCGACGCCGAGCTCGCCCCAGGGGAGCTTGGTCGGGTCGGTCTCGGCGAGGGCACGCATGCGCTTGCCGCCGACGGTGATCGACTCCTCGTCGTAGGAGACCTCGCCCGCGATCCGGCCGAAGACGGAGTCGTACTTGAGCAGGTGGGCCAGCGTCTTGTTGTCGGTCAGGTCGTTGACCGCGACGACCTCGAAGTCCGCGCCCTGCTCGAGGGCGGCGCGGTAGAAGGAACGTCCGATGCGGCCGAAGCCGTTGATTCCGACGCGGATGGTCACAATGCCCTCCTCGGGCGCGCCGGTGTCGCCGGCACGCGTGATGTGATCACTAACGGATGCGTACACCGCTGTACGCGCGCCTGGCAGGACCGCGATTCTCGGTCCCCAGATGCCCCCAGGCTACACAAGGCCAGCTGCCGGTTCTGCAGGACGTTTGGCCAGCACAGAGCCGTTTCAGTGACTGGTACAAAGCCGCCCGCGCGCCGTCGTGCACGCCTCGATCCTGCCGCGGGGAGCGGTCAGACGTCGAGCATGTCCGGCGTCAGGCTCGCCTCGGTGTCCGCGATGCCGAGCTCCTCGGCACGCTTGTCCGCGGTGGCCAGGAGCCGCCGGATACGGCCGGCGACGGCGTCCTTCGTCAGGGGCGGGTCGGCCAGCTGCCCGAGCTCCTCGAGCGAGGCCTGCTTGTGCTCCAGACGCAGCCGGCCCGCCTCGCGCAGGTGCTCGGGGACGTCCTCGCCGAGGATCTCGAAGGCCCGCTCGACGCGCGCTCCGGCCGCGACCGCGGCGCGTGCCGACCGGCGCAGGTTCGCGTCGTCGAAGTTCGCCAGGCGGTTGGCCGTGCCACGGACCTCGCGGCGCATGCGCCGCTCCTCCCAGACCAGCACCGCGTCGTGCGCACCGAGCCGCGTGAGCATCGCACCGATGCCGTCGCCGTCGCGGATGACGACCCGGTCCACCCCGCGGACCTCGCGTGCCTTCGCCGGGATCCCGAGGCGGCGGGCGGCGCCGACCAGTGCGAGGGCCGCCTCCGGTCCGGGGCACGTGACCTCCAGGGCCGCCGAACGCCCGGGCTCCGTCAGCGAGCCGTGGGCCAGGAAGGCCCCGCGCCAGGCCGCCTCGGCCTCCCCGACCCCGCCGGAGACCACCTGCGAGGGCAGGCCGCGCACCGGACGCCCGCGCCCGTCGAGCAGCCCCGTCTGACGGGCGAGCGACTCGCCGTCCTTGACGACGCGCACGACGTACCGCGTGCCGCGGCGGATGCCGCCACCGCTCACCACGACGACGTCGCTCGTGTGCCCGTAGACCTGCGAGATGAACTGGCGCAGGCGGCGCGCGGCGGCCCCCGTGTCGAGCTCGGCCTCGATCACGATCCGGCCCGAGATGATGTGCAGCCCGCCGGCGAAGCGCAGCATCGCTGCCACCTCTGCCTTGCGCCACGACGTCCGTTCCACGGGGAGGGCGGCGAGCTCGTCCTTCACCTGTGCCGTCAGCGCCATGGCGCTCATCCTGCCATCACCGCGGACCGACATCTCCCAGCGTTCCCTCGAAGGCGTCCCGGAAGGCGGCCGCGAGACGGAGCGCGTCGTGCCGCGCGGTGCCGTCCCCCACCCGCACCTGGCGAAGCAGCAGCTGCCCCCCGAGCGCCTCCACCTGCGCGTGCATCCGGTCCAGGTCCTCCACCGCCGACGGATCGGCGACGACGACGTCGAACCGCAGGTCAGGGGCGTGCTCGGCGAGGGCGTCGAGATGCTGGTGGCACGTCATCCCGGCGCCAGGGCCGCTGTCCGGGAACAGGTTGAGCGTGAGGCAGCGGCGCGCCGACGAGCGCCGGAGCGCGTCGACGATCGAGGGCACGAGCAGGTGCGGCAGCACCGAGGTGAACCAGGAACCCGGCCCCAGAACCACCCAGTCGGCGGCATCGAGAGCGGCGAGCACGTCGGCCGGCACGGGCGGGTCCGCGGGCGTCAGGCGCACGTGGCACACCTCGCCGGGCGCCGCCGCGACCGCGCTCTGGCCCCGGACGACGTGCACGGCGTCGTCCCCGGGACTACGGATGTCCGCCTCGATCGCGACCGGGACCGACGCCATCGGGAGGACCCGGCCGCGTGCGCCGAGGAGCCGTCCGATCCAGTCCAGCCCGGACACCGGGTCCCCGAGGAGCTCCCACAGCGCGACGATGAGGAGGTTCCCCACCGCGTGCTGGTTCATGGAGCCCTCGGAGTGGAACCGGTGCTGCATCACGTCCCGCCACAGACGACCCCACTCCGAGTCGTCGCACAGGGCCGACAGCGCCATCCGCAGGTCCCCCGGCGGCAGGACGTCCATCTCCTCGCGCAGCCGCCCGGAGGATCCGCCGTCGTCCGCCACCGTGACGACGGCGGTGAGCCGGTCCGACATCAGGCGCAGCGCGGACAGGCTGGCCGACAGGCCGTGCCCGCCCCCGAAGGCGACGACCGCAGGACCGCTACCGCTCGAACGTTCCATCCCTCACTCCCGACCGAGGTCGCGGTGCGTGACGGCGACCCGATGCCCGCGCCCGCGCAGCTCGCCGGCCAGCGCCTCCGCCAGCGCCACGGAGCGGTGCTTCCCGCCGGTGCAGCCGATGGCGATGGTCACGTAGCGCTTGTCCTCCTGCAGGTAGCCGTCGAGCACCGGGTCCAGCGCGTCGGCGTAGCGCGCCACGAACTCGGTGGCCCGCGGCAGCCCCAGCACGTAGTCGCGGACCGGCTCGTCACGCCCGGTCAGGTGGCGCAGCTCGCTGATCCAGTACGGGTTCGCGAGGAAGCGGACGTCGACCACGTGGTCGGCGTCGAGCGGCAGCCCGTACTTGAACCCGAACGACACGACGTGCACGCGCAGGCCGTCCTCGTCGCCGCTCACGGCGGCGCGCACCTCGCGCGCGAGGTCGTGCACCGTCAGGTCAGAGGTGTCGAGGACGACGTCGGCGCGCGACTTGACCTCCGCGAGGAGGGCGCGCTCCTCGGCGATGCCGTCGAGGATGCGCCCGTCGCCCTGGAGCGGGTGCGGGCGCCGCACGGCCTCGAAGCGCTGGACCAGGACGGCGTCGCTCGCCTCGAGGAACAGGATGCGGTGCGCGATGCCCGCCTCCTGGAGGGAGTCGATGACGTTGACCAGGTCGGCGAAGAACTCCCGGCCACGGACGTCCACCACGGCGGCCAGCCGGTGGACACCGCCCGGGCCGGTCGAGAGCATGCCGGCGAGCTGGGTGAGGAGCTGGGCGGGCAGGTTGTCGACGACGTACCAGTCGAGGTCTTCGAGCACGGCGGCGGCCTTGGTGCGTCCGGCCCCGGACATGCCGGTGATCACGAGGAGCTCGGGCTGCTCGCGCCGCCGGACCCGGCCGGAGACCTCGAGCGACGAGATGCCTGTCGGCACAGTCGTGGCCGGCGGTTCGTTCCCGTGCTGGCCCGTCATGGCTCCAGCATGCCAAACGTCTCAGCCGGTCACGGCAGGACCGGCCCCGATCAGCGCGTCGTGCACCGCCTGGGCCGTGCGCTGACCCATCCCCCGGACCGCCGCGATCTCCTCCACGGAGGCGGCCCGGAGCCGCCCCACCGTGCCGAAGTGCGCCAGCAGCGCCGCGCGTCGGGCCGGACCGAGGCCCGGGACGTCGTCGAGGACCGACACCGTCATGCCCTTGCTCCGGCGGGCACGGTGGTGCTTGATGGCGAAGCGGTGCGCCTCGTCGCGCACGCGCTGCATGAGGTACAGGCCCTCGGAACCGCGCGGCAGGATGAGCGGGTACTCCTCCCCCGGGAGCCAGACCTCCTCGAGGCGCTTGGCCAGCCCGCAGAGGGCCACGTCGACGACGCCGAGCTCCGCCAGCGCCCGGGCCGCGGCCGCGACCTGCGGCGGCCCGCCGTCGACGACGACGAGGTTGGGCGGGTAGGCGAACCGCCGCCGGGACTCGGACTCCGCCGGACCCTCGTCCGCCGGGTCCGCCGCGGCCGCCGCGATCTCGCCGGAGGCCTGCGCAGCGTTCGCCTCCAGGTCCGCCTGGTAGCGCCGGAACCGGCGCGTCAGCACCTCGTGGATCGCCTCGGTGTCGTCCCGGGCCCCGCTCCCGTCGGCGCCGCGGACCCCGAAGGTCCGGTACTCCGACGTCCGGGGCAGGCCGTCCTCGAACACGACCATCGAGCCCACCTGGTGCGTGCCCTGGGTCGTCGAGATGTCGTAGCACTCGATCCGCAGTGGCGCCTCGGCCAGCCCGAGCGCCTCCTGCAGCTCGCGCAACGCCTGGCTCCGCGTGGTGAGGTCACCGGCCCGGCGCGTGCGGTGCAGCGCCAGCGCCTGCACCGCGTTCGTGCGCAGCGTGTCCGCGAGCGCCTTCTTGTCGCCCCGTTGGGGAACCCGAACGTGCACCCGCGCCCCGCGCAGCTCGCTCAGCCAGTCCTCGACCTGGGCGAGGTCGGCCGGCAGGACCGGGACGAGGACCTCCCGTGGCACCGCCCGATGACGTTCGGCCGCCCGCTCGGGGCGGCGCGCGCCGCCCGACGCGCGGTCCTGCGGCGTGGGCAGCGCGCCGGCGCCCTCGCCGTAGACCTGCAGCAGGAGCTGCTCCACGAGCTCGGCGTCGGTGAGGTCCTCGACCTTCTCCACCACCCAGCCGCGCTGGCCACGGATCCGGCCACCGCGGACGTGGAAGACCTGGACGGCGGCCTCGAGGTCGTCACCCGCCAGCGCGAACACGTCCGCGTCCGTGCCGTCCGCCAGCACGACCGCGTTCTTCTCCGTCGCCCGCTGCAGCGCCCCGATGTCGTCGCGGAGCTTCGCCGCGCGCTCGTACTCCAGGTTCGCCGCCGCCTCACGCATCGACGCCTCGAGGCGCCGCACGTACCGGCCGGTCTCCCCCGCCATGAAGTCGCAGAAGTCCTCGGCGAGCGCCCGGTGCTCCTCGACCGACACCCGCCCGACGCACGGTGCCGAGCACTTGTCGATGTAGCCCAGCAGGCAGGGCCGCCCCGTCTGCGCCGCCCGCTTGAAGACCCCCGACGAGCACGTCCGCACCGGGAAGACGCGCAGGAGCAGGTCGACGGTCTCCCGGATCGCCCAGGCGTGGCCGTACGGACCGAAGTAGCGGGTGCCGGGGCGCTTCGCGCCGCGCATCACCTGGACCCGGGGCACCTCGTCACCCATGGTGACGGCGAGGTACGGGTACGACTTGTCGTCGCGGTACTTCACGTTGAAGCGGGGGTCGAACTCCTTGATCCAGGAGTACTCGAGGGCCAACGCCTCGACCTCCGTGCCCACCACCGTCCACTCGACCGACGCCGCGGTCGTCACCATCATCTGGGTGCGCGGGTGCAGCGCAGCGACGTCCTGGAAGTACGAGCTCAGCCGCGAGCGCAGGCTCTTCGCCTTGCCCACGTAGATGACCCGCCCGTGCTCGTCGCGGAAGCGGTACACGCCGGGGGTGTCCGGGATCTGCCCCGGCGCCGGCCGATAGGTCGCTGGATCCGCCACCGGACCAGGCTAGATGACGCCACCGACCACCGGCCGAGGCCGCCTGGCGGTCGCCCTGCGGCGCGGCCGCGTCCCGCCACGACCGTCCCGGGTGGCCCGGCTACCGTGAGGCATGGGCATCCTGCACACGTACGAGGCGGCACTGAGGTGGACCGGCGCACAGGGCACCGGGACGACGGGCTACGCGGCGTACAGCCGCGACCACGAGGTCACCTTCGACGGCAAGCCCCCGCTGGCCGGATCCGCGGACCCCGCGTTCCGCGGCGACCCGTCGCGCTACACGCCCGAGGAGCTCCTCGTCGCCGCCCTCGCCCAGTGCCACATGCTCTGGTTCCTGCACCTCGCCTCGACCGCCGGCGTGGTCGTGGTCGGGTACACGGACTCCGCGCAGGGCCGGATGCGGGTCGAGGCGGCCGGCCATGGCCAGTTCATCGACGTGGTGCTCCGACCGTCGGTGACCCTGGCCGCTGCCGAGCGCGCAGACGGGAGCGCCGTCACCGACCAGGACCTGGCCGCGCTGCACGCGGCCGCCCGCGAGCACTGCTTCATCGCTCGGTCCGTCAACTTCCCCGTGCGCCACGATCCGGCACCGCTGCGCGTCCTCGGGGCGGCTGCCGACGAGTGAAGCGGCCGTCGACCGCCTGACCTGCCTGGACCGTCTGAACGGCCTCGACCGCTGACGGGCCTCAGGCGCTGACTCTCCGGGGCTGCTCCTCGAGGTCGAGGACCTCCCGCAGGAAGCGCCCGGTGTGGCTGGCCTCCACCTGGGCCACCTCCTCGGGCGTGCCCTCCGCGACGACGGTCCCGCCGCCCGTGCCGCCCTCGGGTCCCAGGTCGATGATCCAGTCGGCGTTCTTGATGACGTCGAGGTTGTGCTCGATCACGATGACCGTGTTGCCCTTGTCGACGAGCGACTGCAGGACGCCGAGCAGCCGGCGGATGTCCTCGAAGTGCAGGCCCGTCGTGGGCTCGTCCAGGACGTAGGCAGTGCGGCCCGTCGAGCGCTTCTGCAGCTCGCTGGCGAGCTTCACGCGCTGTGCCTCGCCGCCGGACAGGGTCGGCGCCGGCTGCCCCAGCCGCACGTAGCCGAGGCCGACGTCGACCAGCGTCTTCAGGTGCCGCGCAATGGCCGGGACGGCGCTGAAGAACTCGGCCGCCTCCTCGATCGGCATGTCGAGGACCTCGGCCACCGTACGGCCCTTGAAGTGCACCTCGAGCGTCTCGCGGTTGTACCGCGCGCCGTGGCACACCTCGCACGGCACGTAGACGTCGGGGAGGAAGTTCATCTCGATCTTGATGGTCCCGTCACCGGAGCACGCCTCGCAGCGACCGCCCTTGACGTTGAACGAGAACCGGCCCGGGGTGTAGCCCCGCACCTTCGCCTCCGTCGTCTGCGCGAAGAGCTTGCGGACGTGGTCCCAGACGCCGGTGTAGGTCGCCGGGTTCGACCGCGGGGTGCGGCCGATCGGCCCCTGGTCGACGTGCACGACCTTGTCCAGGTGCTCGAGACCTGTGACGCGGGTGTGGTGACCGGGCACCTGGCGGGCGCGGTTGAGCTCGTTCGCCAGGACGGGGTACAGGATCCCGTTGACGAGCGAGGACTTGCCGGAGCCGGAGACACCCGTGACCGCCACGAGGTTCCCGACGGGGAACTCCACATCGATCCCGCGCAGGTTGTGCTCGCGCGCACCGACGACCGTCAGCACACGCGAGGGGTCCAGCGGCCGACGCACGGCCGGCGTCGGGATCTCGCGGCGACCCGACAGATAGGCACCCGTGACGGACTCGGGCGAGCGCAGCAGGCCCTCGAGGTCACCGGAGTGCACCACCCGCCCGCCGTGCTCCCCCGCACCCGGACCGATGTCGACGATCCAGTCAGCGGTCCGGATGGTGTCCTCGTCGTGCTCGACGACGATCAGCGTGTTCCCCAGGTCCCGGAGCCGCGTCAGCGTGTCGATCAGGCGCCGGTTGTCCCGCTGGTGCAGCCCGATGCTCGGCTCGTCGAGCACGTACAGCACGCCCACGAGACCGGAACCGATCTGCGTGGCCAGCCGGATGCGCTGCGCCTCACCGCCGGACAGCGTCCCCGCCGCGCGTTCGAGCGAGAGGTAGTCGAGCCCGACGTCGAGGAGGAACCCGAGCCTCGCCTGGATCTCCTTGAGCACCTGGACGGCGATCACGCGCTCGCGCTCGCCGAGCTCGAGGCGGTCGAGGAAGTCGCGCGCCTCGCGCAGCGGCAGGCGGCAGAGCTCGGCGATCGACAGGCCGCCGACCCGCACAGCCAGCACCTCGGGCTTGAGTCGCTGCCCGTCGCACAACGGGCAGGGCACCTCACGCATGTACGCCTCGTACCGGTCCTTCGACCAGTCCGACTCGGTCTCTGCGTGGCGCCGCTCGATGAACGAGATCACGCCCTCGAACCCCGTGGAGTACTGCCGCTCGCGGCCCCACCGGTTCCGGTACTTGACGTGCACCTTGTGGTTCTGGCCGTACAGGACGGCCTGCCGAGCGCGTTCCGGCAGCGCACGCCAGGGCACGTCCATCGAGAAGCTGAGCTCCTCGGCCAGCGCCGACAGCACGCGCACGAAGTACTCCGACGACGTCCCCGCCCACGGTGCGACGGCGCCGTCGGCGAGCGTCGCGTCCTCGTCGGGGATGACGAGCTCCGGGTCCACCTCGAGACGGCTCCCGATCCCGGTGCACTCCGGGCAGGCACCGTACGGGGCGTTGAACGAGAAGGTGCGCGGCTCGATCTCGTCGAGCGCGAGCTCATGGTCGTTCGGGCACGCCCGGAACTCCGAGAACCGCCGCTCGCGGCCGGGGTCGTCGGCATCGGCGTCGACGAGCTCCACCACGACGCGACCCCCCGCGAGCTGCAGGGCAGTCTCCACGGAGTCGGTCAGACGCCGCTGGACGCCGTCGCGCGCCACGAGTCGGTCGACGACCACCTCGATGGAGTGCTTGAGCTTCTTCTCCAGCGTCGGTGCCTCGGTGAGCGCGACCACCTCGCCGTCGACCCGCGCGCGGGCGAAGCCCTTCCCCTGCAGCTCCCGGAACAGGTCCGAGTACTCGCCCTTGCGTCCGCGGACCACCGGCGCCAGCACCTGGAAGCGCGTCCCGTCGGGCAGCTCGAGCAGCCGGTCGACGATCTGCTGCGGCGTCTGACGGCTGACCTGCTCGCCGCACACCGGGCAGAACTGCGTCCCTGCGCGCGCGTAGAGCAACCGGAGGTAGTCGTAGACCTCCGTGATGGTCCCCACCGTCGACCGCGGGTTCCGGTTCGTCGACTTCTGGTCGATGGACACGGCAGGCGACAGGCCCTCGATGAAGTCGACGTCGGGCTTGTCCATCTGGCCCAGGAACTGCCGCGCGTACGACGACAGGCTCTCGACGTAGCGTCGCTGGCCCTCGGCGAAGATGGTGTCGAACGCCAGTGACGACTTGCCCGAGCCCGACAGGCCGGTGAAGACGATGAGGCTGTCGCGCGGAAGATCGAGGTCCACGTTCCGCAGGTTGTGCTCACGCGCTCCCTGGATGCGCAGACGGTCGTTCACGGCGCCATGGTAGGCATGCACACCGACATCATACAGACGTTCGAAGCACGGCGACCCACCCGTCAGCCCTCTGCCCCCCGGCCGCGCCCGTTGCCCGGACGCTCGCGAGGGCCGTCGTCACCGCGAGGGCCGCCGCCGGGTCCGTCGCGCCCCGGGCCGGTGTCGGGCTTCCCGCCGCCCGGGCCACCCGCGCGCCCACGCGGCTCGTCACCCCCCTG